>JAFTKJ010000019.1 GCA_017453305.1 Clostridia bacterium | reverse complement strand
AGCTTCGCTGTGAAATATTTGCTCCGCAAATGTGAAATATTCGCTGACGCGAATGTGGGCAAATTTCATTTCACATCGACCAAAGCCGTAGGCGACGGGAGATATTTCACAATTCACGCAGTGAATTATTTCACATTCGCCCCAAGGCGAATATTTCACTAAAAACCTACCGCAACAAGTTGCGGATGATATACAATGCTTCGCATTGATGATATACACGCCTTTGGCGTGATTGGAATGCGACAATGCGAAAAACTCTTGACTTTCTTTGTAAAATATGATATAATACCATTGAAAAAAGTGACAATATGGCTAAAAATTATTTACTGATTTATTCGGAGCAGCTTGCGACCGATATAGAATTACTTTGTCAAACTATAAAAGCCCCTTTCAACACTCTTTTCCAAATACGCAAAAGCTCAAGCAGCGTTTATGCAAACATCCGTGAAGCTAATTACGGACAGAGTAAAGCGGATATGCTTTCAAAATTTGAAATAGCTCTAAAAGAATGTAGCGAAACGGAAGGTTGGTTGCAATTGTTATTCAACACAAACAGTATTGATGAAGAAACGTATAAAAACCACAGAAATATTTGTGGTCGCATTAGACGAATGCTGATTGCAAGTTGTAAAACATTGAAGGAGAACACAAAATGAAAAAAGTAAATATTCTACAACTCATAGCCTCCACCTGTTTGTTGATTGGCAGCATTATAAATTTCTTGAATTCATTGATAGAGATTCCATTTGCACTCTATGTTTGTGCAGGCCCTCTTTTCTTAATATCGTTGATCTTGTTTGGTGTTGTCCTTGTCAAACAGATAAAGAACAAAAAGAAATAATTCTTATTTCCATTATTAGCCACCTTTTGTTCGTTTTTACCTCTATTCAGCCACCTTTTATTCGCTTTTTTGAATGATGTTTGCCTTCGGCAAATGATGTTGGGCTTCGCCCAATGATGCTGGCTACGCCTAATGATGCGTGGCTTTGCCACATTTTGGAGCAAACATCGCATCATTGCGACCGACGGGAGCAACATCATTTTGAGCGAAGCGAAAAACATCATATCGCCGCAAGCGATGCATCATTTGACGTATAAGCAATTTTCTGTTATAATAATTGCAGAAAGGAAGTGAATTGTCATAATTAAATCTACAAATAACGGATTTGAATTGAAGTCAACCAGCCTCTTTCTAAAAATTGGAGTAGGTGCGGCATTTATGGAATGTGTCGGATTACACTTTTTCATTCCCGTGCTTATGGAATTTGAGGGCTCCATCGGTGACTTTGCCGTATCCGCTTTTATATGCCTATGGCTTGGCGTAGTTTTTTGCGGCGCGCTCATATCTTTCTACAGATACAGCAAAAGGGTCGTTATTGATGATGACGGCATTTCATATAACTCGATGTTTGGTAAACATCATTTGGAGTGGAACGAAATTCAAGATTATGGATTGTCATATGACGGGCGGAGCGAAGACGGAGCTGTTTATTCAAATTCGTACATAATTTATTTTGCAAAAGAACCCCAGAAGAATAAAAATCAATATAAAAAGAAACTGTCAAAAAACGCCTTTAAGATAAATATCATAGCGGATGATTACGCTCATTTTTTGGAATGTGTAATTCCGTTTTGCATGAGTAAAACAGATGTGCAGCCTTTTATTCCACAGGACAAACCTCACTTTTTTTGATGCTTTAAACAATTTTGACTTGGTGTACTTTTTGCTGTTCTTACCTGTATTTACACACCTTTTTACTGCGCTTTGGCAAAAAATCCAAGTTTTAGCCCAACTTCCCATAAGGAAGTTGGGCAGTTTTATTCGCCTCTGGCGAGAGATATTGCTTCGCAGTGGTATTCGTCTATCGCCGAGTGATATTTGCTTCACAAGTTTTGTATGCGAATAAAATATCACTGAAGCCGTAAGGTTTCAATATCACGATCGCGTACGCGATCATATCACTCCGACGAAGTCGGAAATGAAATTTTTCGGATGTTTTTTTGAGGACGAGTATTGAAAAGCATAAGAATGTATGGTATAATGAGGTTGAAGAAATTCGAGACATAGGGGGAAACAACATGACGAAAAAGAAAGCCTTATTGATTGGTATTGGACTCGTTTTCATTGCTGCAATCATCGTTTCTGTCAACCTCGTATTTTGTGCTTCAAAATACGGTAATGGCGTAGTTACACGAATTTCGCTCACTCAAAAAAGGGAAGACACAATGCTTTTGCAAATGAACTATTTGCTTCCTTCGGGCAATTATTCTGTTCGCGCTGTGCCTGAGGGAGAGGGAGAATACATAGGCGACGGAATGATAGACTATAACGGCGCGATTGGAAAATACAGAATTATGATCCATTTTGGTGACGTTGAGTTGGCAGAATCCTTCGCAAAGAAAATGGACGAAAACGGTATTTTTATGCTTGCGGACGGCGTTTGGGCAAAGACTGCTGCTCCATCAGATCACGGTTTTGTACTCTATATCGGGTCTGACAAGCCGCTCGGTGTGGAACCTGTAGAGCACGGAACCCTAAATGCACTTGCGGGGACTATCAAAATCTCAATTGCCGAGGGTAACGAATCAACATTGACATAGTGTCAACGTTGTGATATTATAGCTTTACAAACAGGAGGAAACTCGATGAAAGCAAAACCGAGCTTTGGCGGTGCGGTTACCACGGTGCTTGTGTGGGGACTTATAATCCTTTTTCTGCCGCTGTGCTTGGTGCTTTTGGTCGTATATGCTTTGTATACGCCAATCGATTATATCAAATTCAAGCGCTCGGCATATCAAAAGGATTTTCCGCGCAGGTATCGATGGCTTTGCGGTAGGCACACGGACAACGAGGTCTATACCATCGTCAAGGAAAATAATCTGCCCGTAAAATATTTGAGATGCTACGAGGATTACGAGCTCCCGGGCAACTTTTTTTACAAGGATGTCGCATTGAACTTTTCGCATCCGTTCTTTTTTGATGAAAAAAAGGAGGCTTGGCTGTTCTGGCCGCATGACGAAGCCGAAACGACAGATGAGATCACGGACGAGGTGGAAGATGAGGCAGAAGAAGAGGCAGAAGAAGAGAACACCGACGATTGTCTTGAAGAGATTGAGGCACGTGCGGTGATCCTGGAGCGGATGCGTGAATTGTATCCCGACGTTCCATGTACGGGGATCGTTTATTTTTACGAAGAAAAATTCGTCACGGGTACGTACGGCAAACGTGCTCTTGAAAAAATGCAACAAAATCCTGCTTTTATCATCTACCAAAAGAGGAAATTGAAAGACGCGATCATGCGATATCTTGAAAAGACCTGATGGCAGTGCATGAAAAAATCCAACCGTAAAAAGGTTGGATTTTTTTTGTTTTATATTGAATTTGAAGAGGATTTGTGATATAATAAACATATCTTTTATTTTGACGACGATCGGGAGGGACGATATGGCAAACATGACGCATGAATTGATCGAATTTATCAACCAAAGCCCAACACCTTTTCACGCAGTGGAGTCCTGCGCCAAAATTTTGGAGCAAAACGGCTTTGTTCCGCTTGGTGAGCAGGAGGAGTGGAGCTTGCAAGCAGGCAAGGGATACTACGTAACCCGTAACCAATCCTCCATCATCGCTTTTCGCATGCCTCGGGGAAAGGTGCACAATTTTTTGATCACGGCAAGCCATACCGATTCGCCGATGTTCAAGCTGAAGGGAGAAGCTATCTCTCCTGCATTTGACCGGTATCAACGCTTGAATACCGAAAATTACGGTGGATCCATCTATTCCTCCTGGCTCGACCGTCCGCTTTCTCTGGCGGGTCGTGTAGTCCTTGCGCAGAATGATAAGATCACCTCGCATCTGATCAACTTTGATCGCGATCTGCTGATCATTCCCAACGTTGCAATTCACCTCAACCGTAACGTCAATACGGGGTATTCCTACAATCCCGCCGTCGATCTGCAACCGCTGTTTTCGCAGGGGAAGGATGCTTCTGTCAAAAAGCTGATTGCGCAGGAGCTGAATTGCCGCGAGGAGGAAATTGCAGGTTACGATCTGTTCGTTTACAATCACATGAGCGGTACTGTGCTTGGCGTTAACAACGAGTTCTTCAGCGCACCTCGCATCGATAACCTGATGTGTGTGTACGGAACTTTGCAGGGACTTGTCAGCGAGGAGTCCGCACATGCCGTCAACGTGTTCTTTGCGGCTGATAATGAGGAGACGGGAAGTGCCACCAAGCAGGGCGCAGGCTCAATCTTCTTGTCGGACGTTCTGGACCGTATCTGCGAGGCTGTGCAATCCGATCGACGCAGACTCTTGGCATCCTCGTTCATGATCTCTGCCGATAACGCACATGCAAAGCACCCCAACCATCCCGAATTGAGTGATCCGCAAAATGCACCGCACATGAACGGTGGCGTGGTCATCAAGACCAATGCCGCGCAAAAATACGCAACAGACGGCATTTCGGCAGCTGTTTTCGGTGAGATCTGCCGCCATGCAAACGTTCCTACGCAACCGTTTGCCAATCGTAGCGATATGGCAGGCGGCAGTACGCTTGGCAGTATTTCCAACACCAAGGTGCCGCTGATGACCGTGGATATCGGTATGGCACAGCTTGCCATGCATTCTGCGTACGAAACGGCAGGCGTCAAGGACGTAGCCTATCTTGTCAACGCCATGCGTGCCTTTTATGCCTGCAACCTGACCGTTGAAAAGGACGGTTGCTATCGCTTATCTTGCGCAAAACGCAAAGTGGAGGAAAGCTCAGATGTATAAAATCGGTTTTGATAACGAAAAATACATAGAGATGCAGTCGGAGCATATCCGCCGCCGCATCGATCAGTTTGGCGGCAAGCTCTATCTGGAGTTTGGGGGCAAGCTGTTTGACGATTATCACGCCGCACGCGTGCTTCCGGGGTTTGCGCCCGACAGTAAGGTGCGCATGCTGACGCAATTGAAGGACGAAGCCGAGATCGTCATCGTCATCAATGCAAACGACATCGAAAAGAACAAGGTCCGCGGTGATCTTGGTATTACCTATGATCTTGACGTCTTGCGATTGATCGATGCCTTCCGCAGTCTTGGACTGTTGGTGGGGAGCGTGGTTCTGACGCGCTGGCAGGATCAGCCTGCGGCGCTCAAGTTCCAAACAAGACTCGAGTCCCTAGGGGTATGCGTTTATCGCCATTATTCCATTCCGGGCTATCCCTCCGAGATCGATACCATCGTCAGCGACGAGGGCTACGGCAAAAACGAGTATATCGAAACGACACGCTCCTTGGTGGTCGTTACCGCACCGGGTCCCGGAAGCGGCAAAATGGCAGTATGCCTAAGCCAGCTGTACCACGATAACAAGCGTGGAATTCAAGCCGGATATGCAAAATTTGAGACTTTCCCGATCTGGAATCTGCCCCTCAAGCACCCTGTCAACGTGGCGTATGAGGCGGCAACGGCAGATCTGAACGATGTGAATATGATCGATCCCTTCCACTTGGAGGCATACGGTCAAACTACCGTTAACTACAACCGTGACATTGAGATCTTTCCCGTGGTGGACGCCATGTTCCGCCGTATCAGCGGAGCATCGCCCTATAAGTCTCCCACCGATATGGGTGTCAACATGGCGGGCAATTGCATTGTGGATAACGACGCCGTATGCGCCGCCGCCAAGGATGAGATCGTTCGTCGCTACTACAGCGCACTTTCCAACCAAAGAAAAGGAAACGGTGGCGCGTATGAGGTTGAAAAGCTGAAGCTGATCATGCAAACGGCAGGAATTGACGTGGATTACCGCAAGGTTGTTGAGGTGGCAAAGGAAAAAGCACAGGTGACAGGCAAGCCTGCCACAGCACTGGAGCTCCCCGACGGAAGAATTGTCACGGGCAAGACCTCGCGCCTGCTCGGTGCGGCTTCGGCGGCGCTTCTCAACGCTCTCAAGACCTTGGCGGGCATCGATGATCGCATCGATCTGATCTCTCCCGAGATCCTGGAGCCGATCACCAACCTCAAGGTCGGTCTCCTGGGCAGTAAAAATCCGAGACTCCACCCCGATGAATTGCTCATCGCGCTCTCTATTTGCGCGGTGCACGATTCCATCGCAGCGGCGGCAACAGCACAGCTCTCCAATCTCCGCCATTGCGAAATGCACTCCTCGGTCATTCTGTCCGCAAACGATGAACATACCTTGAAAAAGCTGGGCATCAATTTGACCTGCGAGCCATCTTATGAAACTAAGCGGCTGTTTCACGGCTGATCTGTAAACTGAAAGGAGCCCCACATGGGAACTGTATACGATTATTTGACATGGCGTGGGGATCTGACTTTTTGGGAAGCACCTTTTAACGAGGTGGACAGCTTGATCTTTTCCATGCTCTCTTATCTGAATATGGAAGGAATCGTGCCTGCAACGCACGATCGGGGAAGCGTTCCGATCCAAGCGGCGGCAAACTCCTTTTTCTCACGTTATCCCGACCTCAAGCAGGCGAATATGGGCGTGTTGATCCCCAAGGACATCATGAAAATGATGCGTGCGCTCAAAGAGACGCGACGCTTTAAAAACGTAGAAATGCGCGATTTTATCAACGTGATCGATCGCGAGGCGGAAACACAGTTTTCGGCAATCACCTTCCTTTTAGGGGAGGGAACTGCCGTTGTCACATACCGAGGAACGGACGATTCTCTTGTTGGTTGGAAAGAGGACATGAACATGTGCTTCATGCCGGAAATCCCCGCACAAAGAGCCGCTGTAGAGTATCTTTCCAAAATTGCCGCAACGCACAAAGGAGACCTGATCACGGCGGGGCACAGCAAGGGCGGAAATCTTGCGGTGTACGCCGCTGTACACAGCGACGAGTCGGTCCGCAGGCGCATCGTGCAAATCTACAGTAACGACGGTCCCGGTTTTGGAACCAACATTTTAGATGATCCCACGTATCTTGAGATGCGTCCGCTCATCCGCAACCTGGTGCCGCAATCCTCCATTGTTGGAATGCTACTCGAGCACGATGAAAATTACACGGTGGTAAAAAGCCGCCAAAAAACCGGCTTTTTACAGCACAACGGACTTTCGTGGGAGATTTTGGGAAATTCCTTCATTCATTTAAAGGACGTCACGCCCGACAGTCGTCGCGTGGACCGCACCGTAAACCGTTGGATCCGCGAGATGACACCGGAGCAGCGAGAGCAATTTGCCGAGGCAGTGTATCAGATCTTCTCGGTGGATGGAGCTCAAACGCTGACCGAGCTGGTTGCAGCGCGCAAAAAATGGTTTTCCCATACCAAGCAACTCGATCCCAAGGTGCACGAAACCGTTCAAAAAATGTTTTCGGTGCTCATCGGCTTTAACACCAAAAACGTATTCAAGGGTATCTTCCGCAAAAAGGACTCGTCCGATTTGCCGATTCCCGGCGGAGATGCGTGAGCGTCAAGTCAATAAAGAACTCCCGCACAGCGCATTGCCGTGTGGGAGTTTCTGTTTATTGAGGTAAAATCTCGAAGATTTTGTTGGAAAGAGTGACAAAATCTGCAATGGAAAGCCGTTCGCCGCGAACGGAGGCTTCAAAGCCGCAATCCGAAAGGATGGTTGTGATCTCCTCCTTGGAAAGCTCCGAAAAGCCGGCACTAAGCGCATTGGAAAGTGTTTTTCTTCTTTGCGCAAATGCGGCTTTAATGGTGCGGAAGAGCAACTCCTCATCCTTTGGAGCATAAGGACGCTCCCGATACAAGCGGATGCGGATGACCGCCGAATCGACCTTTGGCGCGGGAACAAAACGATCGGCAGGAACGTTAAAGAGTCGCTCTGCCTCCCCATAATAAGCCAGCACCGCCGTAATTGCGCCGTAATCCTTACCACCGGCAGGGGAGCAAAGGCGGTCGGCTACTTCCTTTTGAATCATCACAGTAATATAATCAAAGGGAAGTCCACTTTCCAAAAGCTTCATCAAAATGGGGGAAGTAATATAATAGGGAAGGTTTGCGCACACCGAAACCTTACCCTCGGCAAATGCGGAAGCCAGCAAGCTTTCCAGATCCGCCTGCATGACGTCCTCATTGTGCACGGTCACGTTTTCAAATTCGCCCAGCGTATAATCCAGAACGGGAATCAAGCCGCGGTCGATCTCAAGCGCAATCACGTTTTTGTGGCGCAGGGCAAGCTCGTAGGTCAGCGTTCCGATTCCGGGACCAATCTCCAGAATGGTGCTGTTCTCGTCCTCACAGCATGCGTCCGCAATGTCCTGTACCACCGAGCGATCGGTTAAAAAGTTTTGTCCAAACTCCTTGCGAAAGGTCAGATGGAACATGGACATGATTTGCTTGACGGTTTTGATATCACATAAATTCATAAAATTACACCCTTTTGTTTTTTCTGCTACCATTTTAGCATATATTCCCATTAAAATCAAGTAGGGAGTCAAAAAGTTCTCAAAATATTTGGGTTTTAAGCGACGAATAAAAAAGTTTGAAAAAACTTTTGCCTTTTTTGCAAAAAAATCTTGACAAAATCACTTTTATCGGTTATAATAGATACGTTGTGAATAATGCTGGTGTAGCACAGTCGGTAGTGCAGCTGATTCGTAATCAGCAGGTCGTGTGTTCGAGTCACATCACCAGCTCCAAGGACTATTTTAAACGATAGTCCTTTTTTGTTACGAATTCGCTGACGCGAAGATTCGTAATTTGCCCTATGGGCAATGTTGCATCAGGTCTACGAGGCGAAGACGAAGTTTTGTTCAGAGTCACATCACCGGCTCCAAAGAGCACTCGCAAAGGGCTTCTTCTCGTAAGGAAGTTTACTTTCAAACATAAAATTGCTCTGCAGTGAGCAAAGATACCCCCCGACAGATTGTAAATAATCTGTCGGGGGTTACTATTCGATAAATTGGTATTTGTTGTGGTTTAAGTTTTATCTTTTTTTAAAAAACAAAATAAACTGCGCAACCGCACTGCCTGAACAAAGTGCCAGAGAAAAGCATGAAAGTCCCAACTCGATGCCAGTCGGATTAGATGATACAATCATCAGCCAGCAAAATGCCGCTACTGTAAAACAAATTGCAGCTATGAGATGTCCTTTTTTCTTTTTTGAAATTAAGCACTCATTTTCCTGTGTTGCATCTTGGACAGCAGGGATATCCTTGTCACTTTCATAATCATCATTCAACAGATAATCTGTTGTAACTCCGAACAATTTACTAATCTGCAATACATTTTGTGCATCAGGAAGTGCGGTTCCATTTTCCCAACGACTGATTGCTTGTCGTGATACATATAATTTTTCGGCTAAATCCTCTTGTGACCAGCCGCTTTCTTTTCTTAACTTAATTATTTTTTCTGCTATATCCATAATAAAATCCTCCTGTTGTTATGGTGACTTTATTATAGCAATAATCACGTTCAAACACCACCACATCAACTTTACAAAACCGCAACAAGACTTTACATACTGTCAAATTCTTATTTATCATTCCGGTTTATCGCCAGTTTCGCATTTGTTTTACAAATGCTTCGGGCAAAGCCCATACCCCTCTGGTTGCGCGTATCCTAAGGCTCTCCCTCTGGGAGAGCTCCCGACGGAGTCGGGTGAGAGGGGGCATCATTGCGACCATTTGCCCTCTCCGTCGGCTACGCCGCCACCTCTCCCAATGGGAGAGGCTTTTCGTTAACCCCATTATACCACAAATCGACAGAGAAAGCAAGAGTTATATTCCAACTTCGTTGGAGTTATATTATTGCTGGCGCAATAGTGTTATTGAAGCCTTGCGGCTTCAGTGGTATTTTATTCGCCTTCCAAAACTTGCGTAGCAAATATCACTCAGCGTAAGCCGAATAGCTCGCCTTTGGCGAGAGAAACACTGCGTAGCAATAGAACTCGCCGCAGGCGAATAAAACTGCCCAACTTCCTTATGGGAAGTTGGGCAAAGCAGGTGCTTTTTTGTTACGAATTCGCTGACGCGAAGATTCGTAATTTGCCCTATGGGCAATGTTGCATCAGGTCTACGAGGCGAAGACGAAGTTTTGTTCAGGGTCACATCAGCAGCTCCAAGGACTATCGGTTAAGATAGTCCTTTTTATAGCTTGCGGGGCAAGGTTTTGATTTTCTCCTCAGAGCATGAAAAATAAAAATTCACCTTGACAATTTTTCTATTGTGTGGTATAATGACCGCTGAAGTTTGTTCTACGTAGGAGGGACTGAAATGCAAGAGAATTACCGCCGTTTAAAGTGGGCGTGCTATACGTCCAATATTTCAATGTCGATCGTCGGCAATTTATCGCCGCTGCTGTTTTTGACGTTCCGTGAAATGTACGGAATTTCATATTCGCTGTTGGGATTGCTGGTTTTGATCAACTTCTTTACACAATTGATGATCGATCTTGTATTCTCTTTCTTTTCACATAAATTCAATATTCCGCTGGTGGTAAAGCTGATTCCCATCATCACCGTTGCAGGTCTTGGCATTTATGCACTCGCACCGGTGCTGTTTTCGCAAAACGTTTACCTGGGGCTTGTCATCGGAACCGTTATTTTTTCGGTGGCATCCGGCTTGGGTGAGGTTTTGATCAGCCCTGTCATTGCCGCCATTCCCGCAAAGGATCCCGACCGGGAAATGAGCAAGCTGCATTCGGTGTACGCGTGGGGCGTCGTTGCGGTGGTCCTGTTTGCAACGGTGTTTCTGCTTTTGTTCAAGCAAAGCAGCTGGCAGTATCTGACCCTGGCTTTGATGTCGGTGCCGCTGGTTTCTGCCTTTTTATATGCAGGTGCAAAGATTCCGCAAATGCAAACCCCCGAAAGAGCCTCCGGTGCGCTTCGCTTTTTGAAGAACCGCGGCGTATGGCTGTGCATGATCGCCATCTTTTTGGGTGGTGCCGCAGAGTGCACCATGGCACAATGGGCATCCGGATACCTGGAGCAGGCAATCGGCATTCCCAAGGTTTGGGGTGATATTTTCGGAGTAGCTTTGTTCGCAGCGGCGTTGGGACTTGGAAGAACACTGTATTCCAAAATTGGAAAGTACGCCTCTCGCGTGTTGCTGATGGGTGCCATCGGTGCAACCGTTTGCTATTTGCTGGCGGCAATTTCTCCATTTGCGATCCTTGCGCTGGCAGGATGCGTCTGCACGGGATTTTGTGTATCCATGCTGTGGCCCGGAAGCCTGATCGTAGCCTCTGACCGTTACCCGAACGGTGGCGTACTGATCTACGCCCTCATGGCGGCGGGCGGCGATCTTGGTGCATCGGTAGGACCGCAGCTGGTTGGTGTGATTACCGACTTTGCAATGCTCAATCCCACCGTGATCGCCATGGCACAAACGCTGGGAGCAACCCCCGAGCAGTTGGGTATGAAGCTTGGTATGTTGATCGGTATGCTGTTTCCGCTCTTTGCTATTCCCGTATATGCACATTTCTGGCACGGGGATAGAAAGAAGAGGGACGCAGAGATTGAAACCAAAATCGTATAAAAGCTCCGCATTGTGGCACCTGCCGTAGAGCAGTTTTATAAAGTGAATAGCAATAACGCCGAAAGACATTTTAATTAATAGCTTTCGGCGTTGTTTTATGGTTATTTCAAGTCTTATGCAAATGAATTTGCGTGGTAGTATGTAGACTTGAAGAATGTTTTTGTGGTATACTTTTATCAAAGAAAGGCGGTACAGTTATGATCTATGAAACGATAGGAAAAAACATAAAGCTCTATAGAAAAGAATTTAAAATGACACAGAGTGAGCTTGCAGATTTACTGTTTATATCTCCGCAAATGGTCTCAAGATATGAAAATAACATTGCAGCACCCGATATTGCAACGGTTGCTAAGATATGTTCGATTTTTCATATTTCGATGGATATATTATGCGGTTTTGATAGCACTTCAAAGGAGAAACGTATCAACTATCTATCTGAGAAATATTCTCAAAAAACACAAGGTAATTTTTCTACCCTCAGAAAAGAATATGAGGATTTTTTAATAGATGCAATTGATATTATGAATGATGATCGAGTAATGAAAATACAGCTTTCACTTCTTGAAAATCTCCACGATAATATAGAAAATGAAAATCAACATCGAGAAATAAATGAAAAAATATTCGAATGTGCTACTCGTATTTTGGATATTTCACAAGATGAGGAAATTCGCAGTTATGCGAATTACAGAATGGCTATACATTTTTGCGAGACTCCGTTTGAAAATGAGAACTATCAAAAAAATCTAAATTTATCAAAGGAATACTTACGGAAGGTGCTAATGTGTACCTATTTCCCGGAATATACCCCTTTAATCGAAACTGACCCTCATTCCGAAACCTATTCAAAAGTGCAGATGGATAACATAGAGTTTTTTGCCAATAAACTGTACAATGCCATACAACAGCTATTGCGGAAAGATGCAGAAGACCATTTGTCTGTGAAATATGATGCTTTGCTTTGTAGCCTGGCAAATTTTCTTGATAAATAGAGAAATCATTTTCGCTTTTGTGTCCACAAAAGCAGTGCTTCGTATGCCTTAATTAAAGACAACATTTCAAATGACAAAAGTAACGCAAAGGCACTTGTGGCAAGAATTTTCCACAAGTGCTTTTTGCTATCTTCCGGAAGGTGATAAAAAGCCTTCCTCCGGGAGGAAGGGGGACCACGAGGTGGTGGAAGGAGCCCGCGTGAGTTTGAATATGTACTGATGTTACCGTAACGCACTCTCCCTCAGTCAGCTTCGCTGCCAGCTCCCTCCCAGAGGGAGCCTTAGGCTGCGTATTGGCAATTGTGCGTAGCCACGGTTGCTATGCTTGCTACACCGTAGAATGCAAACCGACTTATTTTCTTCCCAATTTGGTTGAGCCTCTCAACCAAAATTCAAATATCAAGTTATTGTTTTACTAAAT
Source organism: Clostridia bacterium (assembly GCA_017453305.1). Classification (GTDB taxonomy): domain Bacteria; phylum Bacillota; class Clostridia; order Oscillospirales; family CAG-272; genus UMGS1865. The sequence goes on along the minus strand of JAFTKJ010000019.1, from coordinate 48,901 downwards.
GAAATATTGTATAATATAAGCGTAGCTACAATAAAACTTGAAAGGAGAATATTTACATGGGTATCAACTTAGGAGAAAAATTGAAAAGTCTCCGTAAAGAGAAAAATATATCTCAAGAGAAATTAGCGCAATACTTGAATGTTTCGTTCCAAGCGGTTAGCAAATGGGAAAATTCAAGCACATATCCCGACATTGAACTTTTGCCCGAACTTGCACGATTTTTCGGAATTACCGTTGACGAGCTTCTTGGGGCGGAGCAAATCGATGAGAAAAAGCTTTATGAAGAATATGAGGCAAAAGCAGCCGAAATCTATCGCAACGGTGATATTTCGGGGACTTTACCGATTTGGCAGGAGGCGTATCACAAGCTCCCCAATAACATTGAGGTCAAGGAAATGCTTATGTCTATATACTACGATATTGACAAAATAAAGTATCAAAAGGAAATCGTAGAACTTGGCACGGAAATATATAATAGCAACGGTGGTTCATATTATAAAGGGCAAGCTATATGGCAGATCTCTCGCACCTACGCCGCTTGTGGCAATCACGAAATGGCGGAGAAATGGGCTTTCAAAGCTTTTCCTTTGATGCACTCAAGAGAAATGTTGTTCGTTCAAATAACTGATGATGGTGATGAAATGCTTTCGGAATTCCGATTTGCAAACTATTGGTATCTCAACAATTTGTTTTATATGAGTGCCAAAATGGCAGACTGTAAGGACATTCCGGGCGGTACTGCGTATGTTCAAGCGGTAAGCAAAGCTGTGGCACAAATGTATGAGCTCGTTTTCCCGAATGATGATATGGGATTTGAGGACCTCCAACGTATGTGTATGGAGCATAGAAGCATTGCCGAGGATGAGATTGCTTTGAGTAAAAATGAAGAAGTAATAAAGCATCATCTGATGCGCGCTTTGCAATGCGCCGAAAAATCCGTCTCGGTAAAAGACCACGACATAAATTATCCGCTTGTTATGGGATGGCACGTGTATGATGCACCGTCATATAACAAACAGGTTGTTCACCTCTTGAAAAAGGAGTTGGCTTGGGAGTTTTTTAATGAATATCGAAATAAAGATTGGTTTATCAATATTGAAAACAAATTGAATCAATTGCTGTAAATTATCGTGAAGCAAGGTGTCTTTAATTAAGTCAGCACTTATCAGGAAAAATAGACAGACTTTCGGGGCGCACAATCCAAAGGCTCCCTTGTGCAAAGGGAGCTGTCGCCGAAGGTGACTGAGGGATTGTTTTTCGGTATAATTTTATTTTTAACAATCCCTCCGTCTCGCTTGCGCGAGCCACCTCGGCTGTCTTACCACCCGACAGTACACCTGAAAGGTGTAACACACTATACCTTGCAGACAAGGCGTGTAAAAAGGAGTACGAACAAAACTGTCCGTACTCCTTTTGTATTTCGGTAGGTAAAACCTGCTTTATGGAAGACACACCTTGTGGTGTTGTTTTTTGCAGTATTACAGTGCGGAAACTTTTTTGATTTTTTTGAAAAAAGTATTGCAATTTTACAAGAAATGTGATATAATATGCGAAGAACTGAATGGAAGCATAGCTCAGTTGGTTAGAGCGCACGGTTCACATCCGTGAGGTCGAGAGTTCGAGTCTCCCTGTTTCCACCATAAAACAAGAGCAGGCATGTAGCCTGCTCTTGTTTTATCGTTCGAACACACGCGGCTCGAGCTCCGCGAATTGCCGCAAGCGGCAATTACGCCATAACGCGCGGCTTTGCTAATAAACAAAATGCAGCGCATGATACCGCGCGTTTGAGTTCCTGAGTCTCCCTGTTTCCACCATGAATGAAGGGCAGGTACACGTACCTGTCCTTCATTCATCGTGTGAGCACACGCGGCTCGAGCTCCTCGAATTGCCGACTTTTATGGCAATGTCCTTTGGTTAAGGAACGATGAAAGGCTCTCACTTATTGTCGCTTCGCACCAATTCGATATGAGATAAATCCCTCGTTTGCGGAGCAAACATATCGAGCCGTAGGCATATCGAGTTGCGCTAGCAACATATCGAAAATCCCGTTAGGGATTTATCTCGATGCGTGATACTCCGTTAAGAGTATCACGCATATGAGGTTCCTTTTTTGTTCACCGACCATAGTTTTTTTGTATTTTACATTTGGATGCTGTTGTGCTATAATAATAAGAGGACTACTTTGGAAAGGTGTAAACAAAACAAATGGGATTTATTGTAGATGCGTGTTCCATCGCGCTTGGCGGAATTGTAGGTGGTGTTTGCCGTAAAAAGCTGCGATTTGAAAATCATTCCGCTATGGCGATTGGAATTATGCTGATCAGCGTTGTCGGACTCTTGGAAAACATTCTCAGTATCTCCGACGGAAAAATTATTGGCGAGCATACCGTAATCGTGGCAATTGCGCTTGTCGGCGGATGTACGATCGGGGATGCTTTGCGACTTGAGGATCGTCTGTATTCGCTCTCAAATACGCAAGATAGCGAAAAGAACGGCGTCATTGATGCAATTTTATTTTTTGGAATTGGTGGATTGCAAATCAGCGGTCCCATCTTATACGCCATAGAAGGGGACAGCTTTCAATTGATCCTCAAAGGCATCATTGATTTTCCGTTTGCGATCATGCTTGGTGCTACGTATGGGAAGAAGATTTCGCTTTCTTCGGTGGTCGTTGTGCTTTTGCAGGTTTTAATTGCAGGAGGTGCATTCCTGATGGGGGCATTTATCAGCAATCAGCTTTTGCGCCAATTGTGCTCACTTGGATACTTGATCTTATTTTTTTCGGGCTTTAATATGATCTGCCCCCCAAAAAGCAAGATCAAAAACATCAATATCCTGCCCGGAATTCTTTTGATCATTTTGTGTAACGTATTTATGGAGGTGGTTCTTGCATGACAATACAGCAATGCATTTATGCTTTGGAGATACATAATACGGGATCGTTCAGCGAGGCGGCAAGAAACCTTTTCGTTGCTCAGCCCAGTCTGTCCACAAGCATTCGCCAATTGGAGGAGGAGCTGGGGATCAGGATTTTCGAACGCTCCAAAACCGGCGCCGTGCTGACCGAGGACGGTGCAGAGTTTGTTCGGTACGCGGCAGAGATCGTTGCAAAAAACGATTTTATCGCCAATCGCTACAAGGGGGAGAGGGCAGTCTCACGATTGTACGTTTCCACCCAGCACTATGATTTTATCGCGGATGCGTTTTGCAGATTGGTTACGGAAAATGAAGATGAGGAGTATTCGCTTTCTCTGCAGGAAAAGGAAACGTACGAGGTCATTCGCGACGTGGAGCTTGCGTACAGCGACGTTGGAATTCTTGCCATCAAGGACGAGAATATTGATATTATGAGCAGATACCTGCAAAGCAAGGAGCTTGTATTTTCGGAGATCCTAAAGGTGTCGCCACACGTGTTTGTGCGCCGTGGACATCCGCTTTCAAAGGAGGCATGCTTAGCGTATGGAGCACTCAACAGCTATCCCTATCTCTCCTATGAGCAAGGTCCGCATAAGGATTCTTGGTTTATGGAGGAAATGATCTCGGACGCGTTCGCGAAGAAGCACATTGTGATCAGTGACCGCGCAACGTTAATGAATCTTTTGCTAAAGACGGATGCTTACACGGTTGGGACGGGAATTATGCCCTCGGCACTCAACGAGCAAAAGATCATTTCCATTCCCTTGGAGAGCAACTCCGTTTACAGCGTTGGGTACATCACGCGAAGCGATCGACGCATCACGCCGATTTTGCAAAAGTTCCTTTCCTCCGTGCAGGAGCTTGCCGATCATCTCCAAGCGTGAAGGGAAAAGAAAAAGAGGCGAAGAAAGGCTGGTTCTCATAAGGATGTTACCATTCTCCTTGTAGGGACCGGCGTCCTCTCGACGGTCCAAAAAGGCATAATTGCTCCGCAGAAGACAAAGATTAACCCCGACAGATTTTCTGTCGGGGTTCGTTTTATTCTGTTAGATAAATTGGAATTTGTTGATAAAAATCATCAAGAAATCACATCTGTAAGTGGAACTGATATGTTCACAAGTTTACCTACAGGGCACTCTATGCAGAACAACTCATTAGAAGCATAGAAGGTTTTCCACCCGTTTGACTTTTCGCAAAGTTCACGAAAACTAATTGTGGGTTGCGTATTGATCCATTCACGAACATTGTAATAAGACTCGATGTCCGCATAACTGTCACTGGGTATAAACACAAAATGCAGCTCTCCACCATATTCTGAAACATCGTATGAGCCCCTAAAGAACACATTTTCAGGTATTTCCTGCACGTCTGTTTGTAGATTAAAATAGTAAATGTGAACTGTTTTTGCCTTTATGGATTTATAATTGGGCGTCCTTGCCTTCCACGCAGCCTTAGCATCTTCCTTGGTTTTGAAGCACCCCAAAATAACCGGCGACTGGTAAATATTATCTTCTTTGATTTCCGGAACGGAAACCATTACATACATTGGCATTGCGTATTTGTGAATGTGCCTGATTACTTCATTTAACATTGTTATTCGCTCCTCTGCTAAATTCACATTTATTTTTCCGCTTTATCGCCAGTTTCGCATTTGTCAAACAAATGCACTGGGCAAAGCCCATACCCCTAAAGATGCACGTATCTTTAGGCTCTCCCTAAGGGAGAGCTCCCGACGGAGTCGGGTGAGAGGGGGCATCATTGCAACAATTTGCCCTCTCCGTCGGCTACGCCGCCACCTCTCCCAAAGGGAGAGGCTTTTCGTTAGCCTCATTATAACACAAATCTGCAGAGAAAGCAAGTTCTCTGCAGAAATTTGTTTATTGCGGGTCACCGAGGACGTCGACCCCTACAAATGTTGTGTTAAACTTCCTTATGGGAAGTTGCGCAACTCGCCTCTTTTTCCTTTTTTAATCCATATTTGCCGTCACAACTACGTTGGCATCGGTTCCGAGGAGGTTTGCAATCACAACGTCGCCGATGCGTGCGGGGAGCGTGACGGTGGTGCGGTTAATCACTCTCATACATTCCATCATCAGTTCCTTGGGAATCGGGCGGTCGGTCTTAACGGCAATCACGCCACCCTTGCTCGTGCGCGCGGTGGTGGTTACGGTGCGCACGGGATGCGTGCACTCGTCAATGGCGTACTGCTTTCCGCGCGGACAGGTGTTTCCCGTCACACTCTCTACGGTTCCGTTCTCACCAAGTGTTACTGTCAATCGGCATCCCACGGGGCAAACGATACAGGTCAATTCCTTTTTCATATCACTTTACCTCCAATGAAAATTTCAGCTCCTTGGCATCCGCAAACGCGGCGGCAGTGAGCTTGATGCTTTCCATCTCTCCGGGAGCGACGCGATTCTTCTTCTTTTGACAGATCACGCGCTCGCCGTCCGTTACCTTAATCGTTACGTTGCGGTAAACGTCCGCTACGCGGAAATAGACCGTGACGTCCTTTTCCTGCGTGATGCATTGGGGAACGGTATAGCGGATCTTTCCGTCGGTGGAAAGCGGAATATGAACGGTCTTTTTGCCGGCCCCGAGGATATAATCTGCGGCACTTTTACCCGCAATGGCGGCCTCCTCGGAAACAAAGTCCACAAGATCGTGCACGTGGAGCACGTTCCCGCAGGCAAAAATGCCTTCTATGTCGGTTTGTCTGTCCTGGTCGACCACAGCACCGTTTGTCACGCGGTCAAGCGTCACCGATGCGGTTTTGGAAAGCTCGTTTTCGGGGATCAGACCAACCGAAAGGAGCAGGGTATCGCAGGGAATGTACTCGCGCGTTTCGGCAATGGGACGGCGGTTTTCGTCCACCTTGGCAATGGTTACACCCGAAAGGCGTTCCTTGCCGTGGATCTCCACCACCGTGTGGCTGAGCTTTAGGGGAATGTCAAAATCATTCAGGCATTGCTCAATGTTGCGTGCAAGGCCGCCCGAGTAGGGCATCAGCTCACATACGGCATGTACCTTGGCACCCTCCAGAGTCATGCGGCGCGCCATGATCAGACCAATGTCGCCCGATCCGAGAATGACGACGTTTTTGCCGGGGAGGTACCCCTTGAGGTTGACGTATTTTTGTGCGGTTCCCGCGCTGAAAATGCCCGCAGGTCGCGTGCCCGCAATGTTGAGTGCTCCTCTTGATCTTTCACGGCAGCCCATGGCAAGAATGACAGCCTTGGCTTGCAGCTGAAAAACGCCGCGCTCGGAATTGGTTGCCGTAACGACTTTGTCGGGGGTAATATCCAGTACCATCGTGTCGGACAGAACGGGAATATTACGAGCCAGCACCTCTTTTTCGTATCTCCAAGCGTACTCCGGTCCGGTCAGCTCCTCGCCAAAGCGGTGCAGACCAAAGCCATTGTGAATGCATTGCTGCAAAATGCCGCCCAGCTTGCTGTCGCGCTCCAGGATCAACAGATCCTTTACACCTGCATCATATGCCGCAATTGCGGCGCTCATTCCGGCAGGACCACCGCCGATGATCACAAGGTCAATTTGCTTCATCATTGATCTCCTCCTTGATGCGACCGAGATTGATACGAGAGTCACCGCCAAATTTGGTGACCTCCTCATAGGGAATACCAAGCTCCTTTGCAAGCAGCTCGACAATATAAGGGGAGCAGAAGCCGCCCTGACAGCGTCCCATTTGCGCACGGGTACGGCGCTTGACTCCGTCCAAGTCGCGCGGACGCGGATTTTGGCGAATCGCATTCAGAATTTCGCCCTCGCTGACGGTTTCGCAACGGCAGATAATGTGCCCGTAGGAGGGATCCTTTTGAATGATTGCGTTCTTTTCCTCTATTGATGCTTCACGGAATGCGTGCATTGCCGCGCGGTGAGGATTGAAATTCGGATTTTTTTCTGTTTTCAGTCCAATCGATTGCAAAAGCTCCAAAACGTATTCCGCAATTGCGGGAGCGGAGGAAAGCCCCGGGGACTCGATGCCTGCCACGTTGACAAAGCGGGGACGGGGGGAATTGATGATAAAATCTCCCGTTGAGCCGACCGCGCGCAGACCGCAAAATGAGGTAATCGACTTTCCAAAGGGAACGCCCACGGTGTTTTCATTGCTTTGCTGAATGACCGATGCAAGCCCCTCCGCGGTGGTAGCGTGGTCCTCTTTATCTTCAATGTCTACCGAAGTAGGGCCTGTGATCAGGTTGCCGTCCACGGTGGGAGAGACCAGAATGCCTTTTCCCATTTTGCTCGGCGTGCGGAAAACGGTGTGAGAGAGCATCGAACCGCATTCCTTGTCCAACAGAATGTACTCGCCGCGACGTGCGTGAACGGTAAAGGAGTCGTCGCCCACCATGCGTGCAATGGCATCGGAGTAGATTCCTGCCGCGTTGATCACGTATTCGGCTTCGATTTTATCTCCCGATTTGGCGCGTACGGTATAGCGGTCACCCGTGTCCTCAATGGCGCAAGCTTCAAAATCCAATTTGAGATCGACTCCGTTGTCCATGGCGTTGCCGATAGAGGCGATGGTCAATTCATAGGGGCAAACGATGCTGCCCGTAGGGGCGTGAAGGGCACAGAGCACGTCGTGGGAAAGATTGGGCTCCAGCGCAAACAGCTCCTCGCGCTCCAGAATGCGCAAGCCCTGCACTCCGTTGGCATTTCCGCGGCGGAGCAGCTCTTCCAGAACTTTTCGATCTTCTTCGTGAAAGCCGATGACAAGAGAGCCGTTGTTGCGGTATTTAACGCCGAGCTCGCGGCAAACACCCTCCATCAAAAGGGAACCGCGCACGTTCAACTTTGCTTTCAGGCTGCCTTCCTTTGCGTCAAAGCCTGCATGTACAATGGCGGAGTTTGCCGAGCTTGCACCTGCGGCTACGTCGTGCGCTTTTTCAAGAATGCAAACGCGCAATTGGTAGGCACTGAGTGTGCGAGCAATCATACCTCCAACCACACCGCCGCCAATAATGGCTACATGATACATAGTCATTCCTCCTATAAAAGGTTGTTCAAAAATATCTAACCTATATTATAAACTTTTTTGCGCATTTTGTCAACAATGGCAAAAAAGTAGACAAATCAACATCCTTTGCGTGAAGAATACGCAAGAATACGCAAAAATATTATGAAAATAAAGCAGAGAGGGGAATAACAAAAGGCGATTTGTACTATAGTTCTGAATTTTGTACTGCTGACCTTTATTTGAGCACAAAAACATATTCAAAGCAACCTCAAACCATTGTTGTTTGGGGTTGCTTTTTGTTAAAATCTTTGTTCACCCTGCACAAAAAGTATCATCGTTCATTGTGCAAAGATACAAAATCCGTGCGCGGTGGTTGACAATGCGGCAAAAATATGGTATGATAAAAGTGCAGAAGTGCCCCTTGCGGCACAGTGCATAGCTTTCAAGGAGGTACGAGCCATGAAAATGAACCAATCGAATATCCATCAAGCCGCAAGCAAAAGGAGGCTCGCGCGTCCTTTCATGCCCGCATAGACGGGTATGGCGATGATGTCTGTGCGGGAGAATTTTGGCAGTCGCTAAAATTTTTCTTGACATTAAGAGGAAATTATCATAAAGTATACGGTTTTGGTTGGCAGTGCAACCTATGGTGATACAAATTACGGTGATACAGTGTTTCTATTCGATAAGGTAGAGCACGTTGGTTTGGTATCAAATCCCGGTGTGCTGGATCAAATCATCGATTTAATTACTTTTGAAACAGGCATTACAGCCGATATATCACAAGTGGCTGTGGATATAGCGGCATAAAGAGGAGGTTAGTATGTATTTTTTTATGTTTCGTCTTGTGCTTGATTCATTTGATCTGCCCTATATTTTGAATAATCTGATTTATCTTCTATTATGCTTGAGCTTTTTCAGCGCGCAACTATTACTTTGCTTACGTATCAAAAAACGATGGGTTCAATTGATTCCAATGTTTCTTTTGTTGATTGCCTTAATAGAATGTATCGGTTTCTTCCTGCATTTTATTTTAACCTATGAGTATTGGATGAGCAATCAATTTTGGACCTACATTCCGGGCGCGTATGTGTTGGGCTTTGGTCCACTGTGGATTGATATTGCTATTGCATGCCTTACCGCTCATATCATCAAAAAGAGAAAAGCCAAAAAGCAAAATTGTGTAACCCAATAACACGCTCCCCCGCCCTCGGGCGGGAGGACATAAAATGGACAAACAGTTTGACAAAACACTGAAAGGAGGCATTAAGCCCATGTTTAATGAGGCGATTGCCTTCCATAATTCACTCATCATCAACGGTTAGCACGTAATTGAGCGCGATGACGTTTCTGTTTATACAATCGCGGGAGTAGGTGTTTCCACAATCTCAACAGTTAATTTCTCAAGCGATTACAAGCAAACCGGAACGGTCACTTCTATGGATGGTGATAATATGGTATTATCGCGTAGCGCCGGCTATGGAACTCCTGATTTTACTTTTAATGCCGACCACATGGCTTTGGTGTCTAATTCAGCCGTCTTAGAAAGAGTCATGTTGTTAATTACTGCAGAAACAGGCATTGTGGCGTCTGATAACACATAGGAAAGCAATACTATTGTAGTGTAGGAGGTGCTTTTATGATTATCTTTTTTAAGTTAATGTCTTTAATCAATAGTACAGTATGGGATGCTTTTGTTGTTGCATTTGCGTTGCTTGCTTTCTTTATTGCACAATTATTTTTATGCTTGAAAACAAAGCGATTAATTCCAAAATTGATTCCAACCCTTGTTCTCATATTTTTAGGTATCGAAAGCTTTATATTGGATATGGTATGTCCACCTACGCTCGGAAGTTCGGTATTTTTAACTGATTTTTTCAAACTTGTATTTTTTGAATTTGGTGGACCGACAATAGCTATATTGTTACTTTTTGCTTGGATTATTGCCTTAATCATCAAAAAGAGAAAAGCAAAAAAGCAACCACAGTAACAAAATAAAAACTCCCACGTGGCGGTGCACACCGCGCCGCCGCGGCGGGGGAGTGGACAAAATTGGGCTGAGTTCATTTTGAACTCAGCCCTTTTTTGCTTATTGTTTGGGGAAGCTATCCTTCAAGCCGACTACGCGGTTAAAGGTGTTTGCGTTTTTGGTATCCTTGCAGAAGTATCCCACGCGCACAAATTGGAACTGCTCACCGGGGGCGGCATCGCAAAGGCTCGGCTCAACCACGGCGTTCTCCAGCTTGGTAAGGGAATCGGGGTTGAGGAAATCGAGGTAGGTCTTACCCTCGGGAACGTCGGCGGTGTTTTCAATGTTGAAGAGGCGATCATACAGCATAAAGGTTGCAGGCTGTGCATACTTGGCAGAGAGCCAATGAATGGTGCCCTTGATCTTTCTGCCATCGGCAGGCATGCCGTTTCCGGTTTCCAGATCTGCGGTTGCGTGAATGCACTTGATCGAGCCGTCCTCATTCTTTTCAATGCCGGCATATTTAATGATATAACCGCCCATCAGACGAACCTCGCCGTCGGGCTTGAGGCGGAAGAACTTGGGAGGCGGAACCTCGGCAAAGTCCTCGGCATCAATAAAGACCTCGCGCGTCATGGGAACGTCACGCGTGCCAAGCTCGGGCTTTTGCGGATGGTTGGGAAGTGCGATCATTTCCTCGCGATCCTCAGGGTAGTTATCGATCACCACGCGAATGGGATTGGCAATACCCACACGGCGGAGCGCGTTTTCGTTCAGGTCGTTGCGTACGCAAGCCTCAAGCTGGCGAACGTCCACGGTGTGGTCGGTGTTGGTCACACCTGCCTCACGCACAAAGGTGAACAGGGCAGAGGGGGTATATCCGCGGCGACGCAGACCGCACAGGGTAGGCAGACGGGGGTCATCCCAACCGTCAACAAAGCCTTCCTCCACGAGCTGACGCAGGTAACGCTTGGACATGACGGTGTAGGTGATGTTCATGCGACCAAACTCCCACTGATGGGGCTTTGCCTCAAAGCCGATCTTTTCCACCACCCAATCGTAAAGCGGACGGTGGTTGCGGAACTCGCTGGAGCACAGAGAGTGTGTAATGCCCTCCAAGGCATCCTGAATGGGATGTGCAAAGTCATACATGGGGTACACGCACCATTCGTCGCCCTGGCGGTGATGGTGAATGTGCTTGATGCGGTAAATAACGGGATCGCGCAGATAGGGGTTGTCGGACGAGGGATCGATCTTTGCGCGCAACGTGCGTGCACCGTCGGGGAATTCGCCCGCTCTCATGCGCTCGAACAGATCCAGGTTTTCCTCTACCGTTCTGTTGCGGTAGGGGGACTCCTTGGATGCCTGCGTGCGGTCGGTGCCCTTGTAATCGGTGAGGTCGTCCTTGGAGAGGTCGCAAACGTATGCGTCGCCCTGCTTGATCAGCTGAACGGCAAACTCGTAGCACTTTCCAAAATAGTCCGAGCCGTAAAAAACACCGCCCGTTGGGGTAGCGCCAAGCCACTCCAGATCCTCGCGAATGGAGCGAACAAATTCGTCCGATTCCTTTGCGGGGTTGGTGTCGTCGTAGCGCAGATTGAACAAGCCGTTGTATTTGTTGGATACGTCGGTATTGATGCAGATCGCCTTGACTGATCCGATGTGGAGGTATCCGTTCGGCTCGGGCGGGAAGCGCGTGTGGATCTTGAGACCGGGATTGGCAGTCAGATCCTGATCGATAATATCGTGTATAAAATTCTTTTCAACTTCAGCCATTTTTCGTTATCCAAAACCTTTCTTAAAGCCTTAATCCAATCTTTCAATCATGCTTTCAATACGGCAAACGGTGTTGCATTTACCCAGGATCTGCATGACTGTGTAAAGATCGGGAGCATTCATTTTACCGGTAACCGCAACGCGCAAAAACATGCTGACGTCGGCAATGCTGCCGCGATACGCCTCGGGGTCAGCCTTGTACGCCTTCATATCGTCCGCATAGCCGATCTCACGCGCAATTGCTTTGATCTTTTCAAACCACGTGTTCATGTCGTCGGCAAGATCAAATGTTACAAGGAACTTTTCCAGCGCCGTTTTGATATCGGCTTTGTCAAACTGCTCGGGGTACGCGTCCTCCTGCTTGCCGTCAAAGAAGAAGCCCATATACGGTTTTGCATCCGCCCAGGTGGCAAGGTCCTTTCGCGGCTTTTTACCGCCGCGACCAATGGCGAAGATCGCCTCGGTAAATGCGGGATCCTTTGCAAGTTGGGCGCCGAATTCGGGATCGTATTGCTGTGCCCATTCGGTGACCTGACGAGTGACCTCGGCAGCGCTCATGCGCGAGATGATATTCTTGCTGACGTCGTTGAGCTTGTCGAAGTCAAACAGACAGCCGGAGGTGCTCATCTTTTTGATGTTAAAGGGGAAGTCGGTGTAGGGCTTGTCGGCGTTTTGCATGTGCCACTCCTCATAGTTGGAGTTGAGCAGGGTCATAATATATTCGCAAACGCAGTCAGGGGCATATCCCATGCGGCTGTAATCGTCCATGTTGGCACCCATGTCGCGCTTGGAGAGCTTTTTCTTGTTGCCGTTTTCATCCAGGCGCATGATCTGCGCGATGTGCATGAATTTGGGAAGCTTAAAGCCGAGGTAGCGGAAAAGCATGATGTGCTTGGAAAGGCTGGGAAGCCATTCCTCACCACGGATGACGTGCGTGGTTCCCATAAGGTGATCGTCCACCGCGTGTGCAAAGTGGTAGGTGGGAATGCCGTCGGATTTAAGGAGAACGAAATCCTCATCGTTTTCGGGGATCTCCAATTTTCCCTTTACAAGATCGGTAAAGGGGATCTTCTTTTCGGGGTCTCCGTCTGCCAGCAAGCGGAGCACAAAGGGATTGCCTGCGGCAAGGTTGCGTTCGACCTCTTCTATGGTGATGTTACGTGCCGCCAGCATCTTTTTGCGTTGCTCGGTTTGATCCTCGTGCCAATCCTTTGCTTTGATCTCTGCCTTTTTATCGGTCGCATTCAAGGCATCCAGCTCCTCCTGCGTGGTAAACACGGGGTAAGCCTGTCCTTGGCTGACCAACTGCTTGGCAAATACGTGATAGATGGGTCCGCGTTGGCTTTGCTTGTACGGACCGTAGTCGCCCTTGTCGCAGATCAAGCCGTCCTCGCCGATCACCGCACCTTCATCAAAGTGAATGCCGTAGTGAGCCAGCGTGCGGATCAATGCCTCTGCGGCACCGTCCACCTCGCGCTTGGCGTCGGTATCCTCAATGCGCAAAATAAACACGCCGCCGCTCTGGTGTGCCAGGCGTTCGCTGATAGTAGAGGGGAAGAGTCCGCCAAAGTGCACAAAGCCCGTAGGGCTGGGCGCAAAACGGGTAACCTTTGCTCCTTCGGGAAGGTTGCGGGGAGGAAATTTTGCCTCCATATCCGCAGGCGTCTCCGTTACGTTCGGGAAGAGAAGGTCGGCAAGCTTTTGATAATCCATAATCTATGATCCTTTCTGATAAGGGAAATTCAAACTGAAGTTAATAAAAGAATGCGCTCATATCCAGCGCGGTTCCAAGCACCTCGGGGGCACCGTGACCGGGATAGATCCGCATATTTTGCGGAAGCGTGCGAAGAAGCTTAAGGGAGGCGCGCATCCGATCAATGCTGCCACCGTAAAGATCGCACCGCCCGTAACCCTCTGCAAACAGCGTATCCCCGGTCAAAAGGAATTCGCCGTTGCAATCGTAACACACCGATCCCTCGGTATGTCCGGGCGTATGAATGACGCGGATGCTTTCCCCTCCAAGAGGGAAGGTGTCGCCGTCGCAAAAGACGTTTTCCGGGCGACGGTAAACGCGCTCTTGATGAAAAAAGGTGTAGAACGCATTTTTATAAGCATCGCACGGCATGTCTGCGTCTGCTTGATGCACGTACGCTGTTGCAAGGGTTCTGTCGCGTAGATCGTCCAGCGAGCAGATATGGTCAAAATGTCCGTGCGTCAAAAAGATATATTTCAACACCGCACCGTGATCCATCAATGCCTGCTGTATACTTGCCGCATCGGCCGAAGGGTCTACTACCGCAGCTTGTCCCTTGCTGACGAGCAAATAGCAATTGGACGCGAAGGAACCGGGAAACAGATTGTAAATCTCCATGCTTTGCCCCTCCCGAAAATACGCTTACCTTATATTATAACATATCTTTCTTGTTTTGTCTACGGATTTTTTGAAAAAAATCCACATCAGCGCGCTGAAAGCGTGCTTTTTTTATTTTGGCGGAAGATCTCAAACGCCAGAACCGTAGCGGCGGATGCGGCAGAAAGAGATCCGCGAAACTCCCGCCCATAATCGATGCGCACGATGTGGTCGGCTTTTTCCAAAAGCGAACGGGAAATGCCTCTTTTCTCGCCGCCGATTACCAAAAGAACAGGATAGGGGAATTCTTCTTCAAACACCGATACCGAATCGCGGATACCTGCGCAAAGGATCGAATATCCCGCCTCTCGGAAGAGCGCTACCGCGTCTTCTCCTTCTGCCTGAAACATCGGCATCAGCTCCGATGCGCCTGCCGATGCACGCGCCACAACGCCGGAAGCACTCATCCAGTTGCGCGGAGGCAGAACCACTCCGCTGACGCCTGCGGCATACAATGAGCGCAAGGCATAGCCAAAGTTGTAGGGGTCTTCGACTCCTTCCAGATACACGTAAAAGCGGTTTGGGAGAATGTCGGCAACTTGCAGGTATGGTATGGTGCGCGGAGTGCAAAAGGCAAGAATACCGCCGTGTGTGTTGCCGATGGCGCACTTTGCAATCTCTTCGGCGCTTGTGAACTCAATAGAAAAGCCTCTTTCATGCGATTTTGCGGTCAAAAAGCCAATCTCTGCGGCTTTGGAGCGGCGCTTGGTGCGATCGATCCATATCTTTTCAATTTTTCGGTCGTTTGCCTGCGTCGCGGAGAGCAAGGCGGAAATGGAGGTCATCCCCTCCAGAATATCGGAATCGGCAAAGCGTTGTTCTTCTTTTTGCATGAAAAGCTCCTTTTTGAAACTTCAGACTTCTAAAATCGGGTTCTCCCGCATACAATTGGATCAGAAGACCTTTTACGCGAGGAGGTAAGGAAAATGATTGCGGATTGGAACCAAAAGGAAAGATGCGTCGTTCTCGGCGAGTATTTGGTGGAAAACGGTGCCACGGTGCGCTCTGCCGCGCAGGTTTTTGGCATCAGCAAGAGCACGGTACATAAGGACGTCACACAGCGGTTGCGCATCGTCAATAAAGCATTGTATTTGCAGGTGCGTCGTCTTTTGCTTAAAAATAAGCAGGAGCGTCATTTGCGCGGCGGTGAGGCAACGCGCCAGAAGTATTACGATCTGAGCACGAAGCCGCGCATCAAATAGACGACCAGAGATTGCGTCCGTTGCGCAAAAGCGTTTGAAATTCCGATTCCGAGAGATTTTGCAAAGCGAAGGCCTGAAAATCTTCCAAATCATAGGACGCGACCTTTTGCGGATGATCGATCCCACTTCCCAAAAGAATCGGCGCATTCTTTCGTAGCATTGTGCGTACCGTATCGCATACCTCCGGAATCAACAATCCTTTGTAATTGAACTGATATATGGCGTTTGGAATGCGCAACAGCTTTTCCAAAATATCCTTAGGGTAGAGGATCATTGCGTATTCAAAGGATTGCAGTATCAAACGCAAGTGTCGTTTGTAAAGCAGTCGGTTGAGCTCAAAATCGATCCAATCACCGTATGCCTCCATGGGAAGCGTGATCGGCAGATAATGGTTGGCAGTCAGTGTAAGGTGCTCGAGCCCCTTTTCAAGGGAAATGCCGCGAGATAATTGTACGGACGACGCAAATTTGAGGTGTAAGCTCTTTGAAAGATACGAGAGGATCTCTCTTCTCATAGCATCCTTGCGAATGCAAAACGCTTGAACGGATTCGCGCTCA
This sequence comes from Clostridia bacterium, assembly GCA_017453305.1. GTDB lineage: Bacteria > Bacillota > Clostridia > Oscillospirales > CAG-272 > UMGS1865. The sequence continues at coordinate 33,090 of JAFTKJ010000019.1, read as the reverse complement.
CAAAGATAAGTGGGCGTCATGAGAAATTTCGAAAATCCAAATCGCTCGTGAAGACTTGCAAGCTCCCGACAAATGCTTTGTGCATCGCTTGTCGGATCGCAAGGGATCGGCAGCATTTTGCAGTTCCAATCGACCTTGTAAAACATGTGGCACCTCAAAGATTTAATCTATCCTTTATATCATACCATACTTTTATCCTTTTTTCAATCGCTTTTTCGAAAAAATCGAGCCTTATAAAAGTGTGGGGAATAAAAAAAGGGAAGTGCGTACAGCGGCATAAATGGAAAATAGTGAATTTTTGGGGAGAGGATTTCTCCCCCTTCCGCATTCCATGGTAAAGGCGGGAATTCCTTGCTTCTGCGCGCACCAATCACTCAAGCCGCCAAAAGCCGCCATACCGTCGGCGCGATTTAAGCGGTATCCTGTCAGTTCGGACAAGCGTTTTGCGGTTATTTTGGAATGTGTGCTTTGAGGAGAGGGAACAAAGATCTCCTCTCCTTGCGTGTGAAGTGTCAATACTCCTTTCCAAGGGGAGAGAAAGCGTATCATGTCACACAGTAGCTTTACCTCCGGTTCGGATTCCGGGAATTCGCCGCTGTAGCGTGTGGGAGCACCTCCCAAAATGCCGCTTGCCGCTTCCAAAGCCTTGTATTCCGCAAACCCTGCGTCATAGTTGTGGTTCAGGTCCACGCCGCGTGCATTCGCTTGCCAATGTCCCAAATCCTCACTGCCGTCGTTCATTTCCAGAACGCGAGTATACAATGGGTTCTCGGGGGCTATTCCATGAATTTGATATTCCACTCCGTCGGGGTTGAGCATGGGAACGACGTAAAGACAATGCGCTTTCAAAAGCTCAACGACAGAAATGCGGGAAATACGCATGCCATCGCAGATGCCTTGACATATCTCCCTCAAAAAAGTGCACAAAACAGCGGATGTGATCCACTCCATACCGTGGTGCGCACCGACGTATAAAATGCGTTTTTCTCCCTTTCCAAGCTTCAAAAGAGGAATGGCGCGGTCTGCAATGGAAAGACCGAGATAACGAAGCTCCAAAAAAGGGAATTCTTCGCTTAAAGTGTGTAAGCATTGCATCATCTCATCATAATCAAAGGGCGCGGAAAGCTGTATCTGCGTTTTTTTCATAGCTCTGCCTCCTGATGTGGTCTTTCTAACAGATTATGTGAAAAAAACGAAATATTTACAAATAAGTTGACAAATGCATCGGTGTTGTGGTATAATAGGGTAGTTTTTTCGATGGGAGGTATCTTGTGGAGAACGCATTGTTTGATCAGGCGCGTCTGAAGCGCTTGAAGCGGCAATTCTTGATCTTTCTGATCGCGTGCGTCGTGTTTATTGCCGCCGTTTATACACCGGTATATCTGTTGCTTTCCAGCAACGTGCTTTGGAGTAATTCCATATTTTTACTACTGTGGATGGAGCTGCTTGAGCCGCTGATGAATTTTGCTTTTTATTGGGGCTCGTTTGCTTACACCGTCTATGCCTGTGTTCGCTTTTCAACCGGGAATGCCAAACGCTTTTTCGTTTATTACGGCGTAGCTGTTGTGGCGCGCTATCTCTTTCCCATGGTGGTCAGCTTTTGTATCATGTCCTTCCCGGGATGGAACGATCTTTTCAAATACGAGCTTCCCGGCGTTTTGTTCAGCATTCTTCTGGATGCGTTGCAAATGGCTGTCATCGTTGTTTTGTGTCAGGTCCGTCTGTCGCGTTCTTTTGATGGAGTGAGCGGGGCACAGATCATGGAGCGCTCCTTGCCATTTGAGCGTTTGGTGGATTTCAAAAGTCCATTACCCCAAATGTGCATGCTGTGCTCACTGGTTCCATCGGCTTTGCAGCTGCTTTCCCGCTTGTATTACGATATCTTTTTCTACGGACTTCCGCAAAAGCCGTCGGAATGGATCCTTGTCCTTACCTATTATATTGGAGACCTCGCCTGCTTCATGATCGGATATTTTGTTGTGCAGTTCCTTGTCCAAACGCTTTATACTGCAGAGGTAAAGAGTCGTGCGGACTTTGAAGAAAATTGAATGTGTCGCCAAGAGTGCGGATCTCGTTTTCGGGATTCGCACTTTGCTTTTAAAAAATAAAAAGCTTCATCAATAATATTGTTAGGAAGAGCGTCAGTTTTGAGATCTGTTTTTTCATTTTTGCACATTTTTTTAGCACTCTATCTGTTTGTTAACAATTTGTTTACAACAAAATCAGAAAAAACTATTGACAAATGGCAAAAAAAGTGGTAAATTTGTATCGTGGATTAGCACTCGAACAAAAAGAGTGCTAAAACCTGCACAAAAAAGAACAAGAAAGGAGCAAATCGGCAATGGGTTCCGAAAATCGTGGATTAACAGAGCGAAAAAAGCAAATATTAAAAGCGATCGTTGATGCGCACATTGAGGGCGGCGAGCCGGTGGGCTCCAAATATATTTTGCAAAACAGACAGCTCAATTGCTCCTCGGCAACCATTCGTAATGAAATGGCAGAGCTTGAGGAGATGGGGTATCTGGAGCAGCCGCATGCATCGGCAGGGCGCGTCCCGAGTGAATTGGGATATCGCTTTTACGTCGATTCGCTCATTGAACGATATGCAATGACCACCAACGAGATCGCACAGATCAACGCGCTTCTCAAGGCAAAAATGGGGGAGCTGGACCAAATCCTTTTGGCGGCGTCCAACCTTGCATCCTCTATGACCAACTATACGGGCATTGCCATCAAACCCAAGCTCCACTCTATCACCATTGAAAAGTTCGAGACGATCTACCTCTCTCCCGACCATTTCATTCTGGTGGCAGTCGATTCGGAGGGGAACGTGAAAAGCAAGCATCTGCATTCCGACCTGCAGGATTTCACGCAGGTTGCGGTTTCCAAGCTTGCACGCGTGCTCAACACCTGCCTCACGGGTCTTTGCGCCGAGCAGATCACGCTTCCGATCATGATGCGTGTCGAGGCGGAAATGGGAAGCGATGGCGGCATTGTCAACAATGCGATCAAGGTCGTCTATGATCTTCTCAACGAGTCCGATAGAGGAGAGATGCGTGTCAGCGGCATTGATCGACTCCTGCAATATCCCGAGTACAGCGACGTTACTCAGCTCCAAGGTCTTCTTGGAACTCTGGAAAAGAAAGAGGATATCTTAAATCTGGTTTCGCAAAGCGAAAACGAGGACATCAGCGTCCTGATCGGCTCTGAGAGCCAAGTCAAGGTCATGAACAATTCCGCATTGGTGTTCAAGCCCATCGTCAAGGACGGTAAAACGCTTGGAGCCATCGGAGTTTTGGGACCGCGACGCATGGACTACGCCAAGGTGCTTGCAACCCTGGAGGGGCTGAGCGGAAACATATCCAATATCATTCATGCAAACAAACAACTAAACGGAGGAGAACCCGATGGAGGAAACTAAAACCGCGGCAGGCGCCGAGGAAGTGATGAAGGAAGAGGCTCAAAAGGAGACTCCAAAGGCGGATAAGAAAAAAGCCAAAAAGCAGGACACCGAAATTGCGGAGCTGCAAAAAAAGCTGGAAGAGAAGAGCGCCGAGTGCGAGGCTTGCAACGATAAGTACATGCGCATGATGGCGGAATACGATAACTTCCGTAAAAGAAGCGTAAAAGAGAAGGAGGGCGTGTACGCCGACGCGTACAGCGATTGCATAGCAAATCTGTTGCCCATTCTGGATAATCTGGAGCGCGCAAGCAAATCCGATAACGTAGAGGCTGTTACCAAGGGCTTGGAAATGACGGTCAAGGCGTTTGACGACGCAATGGAAAAAATGGGAGTTACCGAAATCGAATGCAAGGTGTTCGATCCCAATCTCCACAACGCGGTCATGCACGTGGAGGATGAGCAATTCGGCGAGGGCGAGATCGTCGAGGTATTCCAAAAGGGATACTGCAAGGGTGACAAGGTCATCCGCTACGCCATGGTCAAGGTCGCAAACTGAGCTTGGCCGCTGATCCAATTGTTTGAAAAAATTGATTATATAATTTTGGAGGAAATGAATTATGGGAAAAATTATCGGTATTGACTTGGGTACCACAAACTCTTGCGTGGCAGTATACGAGGGCTCCGAGCCCATCGTGATCCCCAATCCCGAAGGCGCGCGCACCACTCCTTCGGTTGTGGCATTTTCCAAGACGGGTGAAAGAATGGTAGGTCAGGTCGCAAAAAGACAGGCGATCACCAACCCCGACCGCACCATCATCTCCATCAAGCGTGAGATGGGTACGGGCTATAAGAAGAACATTGATGACAAGAACTATACTCCTCAGGAGTTTTCCGCAATGATCCTGCAAAAGCTGAAGGCAGACGCAGAGAGCTACCTTGGAACGAGCGTAAACCAAGCGGTCATCACCGTTCCCGCATACTTCTCCGACGCACAGCGTCAGGCAACCAAGGATGCAGGAAAGATCGCAGGTCTTGAGGTTCTGCGTATCATCAACGAGCCTACCGCCGCAGCTCTGGCTTACGGTATGGATAAGGAAGCAAACCAAAAGATCATGGTATTCGACCTTGGCGGCGGTACCTTTGACGTTTCCTTGCTTGAGATCTCCGACGGTGTGTTTGAGGTTCTCGCAACCAACGGCGACACGCGCCTTGGCGGTGACGACTTTGACCAGCGCATCATCGATTGGATGGCAGATCAGTTCCAAAGAGAGAACGGCGTAGACCTTCGCAAGGACAAAATGGTTCTGCAGAGATTGCGTGACGCCGCAGAAAAGGCAAAGATCGAGCTCTCCGGCATGGCTTCCACTTCCATCAATCTGCCCTTTATTACCGCAACCGCGGCAGGTCCCTTGCACTTTGAGGCAACCTTGACCCGTGCAGAATTCGACCGCATCACCGCCGACCTGGTTGAGAGAACTATGGTTCCCACCAAGAAGGCGCTTGCAGATGCAGGTCTCTCCGTAAATCAGATCGATAAGGTCCTGCTCGTCGGCGGTTCTACCAGAATTCCCGCAGTGCAGGAGGCAGTTAAGAAGTTCATCGGCAAGGAACCCTTCAAGGGCATCAACCCCGATGAGTGCGTTGCAATCGGCGCGGCAATTCAGGGAGGCGTTCTTGGCGGCGAGGTCAAGGATCTGCTTCTGTTGGACGTAACGCCTCTGTCCCTCGGTATTGAGACCCTGGGCGGCGTGTTCAACCGTATCATCGACCGCAACACTACCATCCCCGTAAAGAAGAGCCAGGTATATTCCACCGCGGCAGACGGTCAGACCTCCGTTGAGATCCACGTCCTGCAGGGTGAGCGCGAAATGGCTGCAAACAACACCACGCTCGGTCGCTTCATTCTCGACGGTATCACTCCCGCACCCCGTGGAGTACCGCAGATCGAGGTTACCTTTGACATCGACGCCAACGGTATTGTAAACGTTACCGCAAAGGATAAGGGCACGGGCAAGGAGCAGCACATTACCATCACCTCCTCCACCAATATGAGCAAGGAGGACATTGATCGCGCTGTGAAGGATGCCGAGAAGTATGCCGAGGAGGATAAAAAGGCAAAGGAGGCCGTTGAGGTCAAGAACCGTGCCGAGAGCATTATCTTCCAGAGTGAAAAGACACTCACCGAGCTTGGCGATAAGGTTGATTCCGCAGATGCTGACGAGGTCAAGGCTGCCATCGAAAAGCTGAAGGAGACCCTGAAGGGTAGCGACGTGGATGCGATCAAGGCTGACACCGAGGCTGTTGAAAAGTCCTTCTACAAGATCTCTGAAAAGCTGTACGCACAGGCTGGTGCACAAGAGGGGGCAGATCCCAACGCAGGTGCAGGTGCACAGGGTCAGGATGGCACCTACTACAACGCCAACTACGAGGATAACTCCAACAATCAGTAATAATAAAGCTTTTATCGGGAAAGGCGCCAAGCGCCTTTCCCGTCAGGTCTATTTTGCTGATCCATGCGTATTTGTACAAAGTGTGTATGGATCAGCAGGATACAAACAAGGAAAGGGTAGACATGGCAGACAAGAGAGATTACTACGAGGTGCTTGGCGTCGACAAAAATGCAGACGCAAGTACCATCAAAAAAGCATATTACAAGCTGGCAAAGCAGTATCACCCGGATGCAAATCCCGGGGATAAGGTTGCCGAGGAGAAATTCAAAGAAGCAAACGAGGCGTATGAGGTTCTCTCCGACGCCGATAAAAAAGCCAAGTACGATCAGTTTGGTCACGCAGCGTTTGACCCTTCCATGGGTGGCGGTGCCGACGGTTTTGGCGGTTTTGGTGGTTTTGGCGGCGGATTTTCGGATTTTGGAGATCTCGGTGATATCCTTGGCAGTATGTTTGGCGGTGGCTTTGGCGGAGGTAATGCGCGCAGACGTAACGGACCCGTCCAGGGCGACGACATCGGCGCATCTGTCAGTATTGAATTTGAAGAAGCTGTTTTCGGCGTCAAAAAGGATATTTCCTACAATCGCATTTGCCGTTGCTCCGATTGTCAAGGTACGGGTGCTGCCGGAGGAAGCGGAGTGGAGACCTGCTCGGTCTGTCACGGTAGAGGTCAGGTCAGCCGCGTACAGCGCATGGGCGGTATGTCCTTCCAGTCCACGGCTCCGTGTGATGCATGTCGCGGAAGCGGAAAGATCATCAAAAATCCTTGTAGCAAGTGTCGTGGCTCCGGTATGTCCAGAGAAAATAAGCGCTTGAGCGTTTCTATCCCTGCGGGCATTGATAACGGCGAGCGCATCGCTCTGCGCGGACAGGGTAACGACGGCAGAAACGGCGGTCCTGCAGGAGATCTCATCATCACGGTCTCCGTTCGTTCTCACAGCGTATTTGAGCGTGACGGGTACAACGTTTACTGCGAGGTTCCCTTGACGGTGGCAGAGGCGACGCTGGGGGCTGAGATCGACGTTCCTACCCTGGAAGGAAACACCAAGTACACCATTCCCGAGGGAACACAGCCCGGCACCAAATTTACCATGCGTGGCAAGGGAGTGCCGTATGTCAACGGAAATGGCAGGCGCGGCGACCTTGTGTTCCGTACCATTGTCGAGATCCCCAAGGGGCTCAACGATAAGCAAAAGTCGGCAATGAAGGCGTTTGCCGACAGCTGTGGGGAGAGCAACTACGCAAAACATAAGCAGTTTTTCAAAAAGATTTTCGGACAAAAGGATAAATAAGCAATGATAGATCAGGATTACGTATGCGGTGACTACGGCACAGAAACGCAGTGGACCCAAATTCGCGTTACCGTTAAATTGGAGCGTTTGGATGACCTTGTTGCCATTATGAGCATGGTCTCCAACAACCTGCAAATTGAAGATTACAGCGATATCGATCTCAAAACCTGTTACGGTGACTTGATCGACGAAAGCATTCTCAATGCCGATAAGACGATCGCGTCGGTGTCGGTCTACTTGCCGGCAGAGCGCAGTGTGCCCGAGTGCCTTGCGTTCCTGAAGGAGAGATTTGCACAGTCCGATTTGGAGGATGCAAAGATTGAGACCGTTGGTGTCAACGAGGAGGATTGGGCAAACTCCTGGAAGGCGTATTATAAGCCGATCAAGATCGGGGAGCGCCTTGTCATCGTCCCCGCGTGGGAAAAGTACACGCCCTCCGAGGGAGAGCTGATCGTTCGCATGGATCCCGGTATGGCGTTTGGAACGGGAACGCACGAAACGACAAGACTTGTCATCAAGCTTTTGGAATCCTACACCAAGCCCGGATGTCGCATGCTGGACGTTGGAACGGGAAGCGGAATTCTTGCCATTTGCGCCTCCAAGCTGGGGGCAGGAGAGTGTCGCGCGTACGACATCGATCCCATGGCGGTGCGTGTTGCAAATGAGAACATTAAGGACAGCGGACTGAAAAACATCACCTGCGAGGTGTCTGACCTTTTGCGCCAGGTGGATAAGAGCCGTCCGTACGATCTCATTTGTGCCAACATCGTGGCGGATATCATCATTCGTATGACGCCCGACGTGGGAGAATTGATGCATGAGAACACGGTTCTGCTTGCTTCCGGTATCATTATGGAGCGCAGTGATGACGTTGTGGAATGCTTTGAACAAAACGGATTCCGCATTGTGGAGCGCCTGGAGGAAAACGGCTGGTGCGGTCTTGCAGTAATGAAAAAATAAAATGATACGAAAAAGGATTTGAGATCCAAGCAGATCTCAAATCCTTTTTTATTTCAAATAATCTTGTCGGAACGCGCGGCGACAGCGCCCCGGCGACTCTCCAACCTTTTCTCGAAAGATGTAATTCATGTACTGCTGTGTTCCAAATCCGCATTGCTCGGCAATTTCACCAATGGAAAGGGAGGTGACGGCAAGCAAATGCTTAGCGGCACGGATGCGGCATCCCAAAAGATAATCGTGCGGTGTTATACCGCAGGCGGCGGTAAACATACTGTGAAAATAGCTTGGGCTGAGCGAAGCAGAGCTTGCGATATCGCTCAATCGAATCTGCTTGGAAAGGTTTTGCTCCATATACCCCTTTGCACGCAAAATCACCTCGTCATAGGGTGTTTGCGCGTTGCTGCTCGCTTTGGAATCCTGCAGGACGAGAGCCAGCAAAGAAAGTAATTTTCCGTAAAACGCATACATATCAAGCTCGGGGGAGGAGTGCATGGCGATCAGGGCGTCCAGCAGCTCTTCGGTCTCAAACGGATGCGAAGGGCAAAAATAGGGGGTGGCTTCCATCAAACGATCGGCAAGTGCTCCATCCGCCTCAAATTTTAAAAACTTTGTTCGAAAGGGCAAATCGTGGTTGCAAACGTCTCCCGGCTTGCCGATCAAAATGTGATTTTTTCGGATGGACCATACGTTTTCATTGGAATAAAGTCCTTTTCCGTCGCAAAGGTAAAATTCAATTTCAAAGCGCGTGCGTTGACGGCGAGGGGAAAGCGTTAAATTGGCAAATTCCGAACAATCAAAATATCCGCACACTACGTTTTTGGGGAGTGAGTGTTCCAAATTCAATTTTACATCTCCGATACAGTAAGATTTCGTAAAAATTCAATACGATTGCATATAGATTCCAAAGCCTTTTTTGCTTATAATTATATCATAACAGATTTACATCCAAATGTCAACCGAAAGGAAGAAAAAAATGAAAGTAGTCGCAAAAATCGAAAAGCTGATCCTGCCAACGTATGAGGAGCCGCCGCGCGAGGAGCTCCCAATGTTTGCCGAGAACCGCGTACACCAGCGCAGTTCCGGAAATCCGTACCCCAACAAGATTGTGGCAAGGGTAGACCGCGAGCACCGTGTCGACAAGGAATATATCGCCGTCCGTTTGGAAAACGAATACGTCAGCGTGGTGATCCTGCCCGAGATCGGCGGCAGAATTTACAGCGCGACCGATAAGATCACGGGCTACGACTTCTTTTACAAGCAGCATGTCATTAAGCCTGCACTTATCGGTGTCCTTGGCTCCTGGATCTCGGGCGGCGTAGAGTTCAACTGGCCCTTTCATCACCGTGCATCGGGCTACATGGCGTGTGATTTTCACATAGAGGAATGCGAGGATGGCAGTGCAATCTGCCATCTTTCCGAGCATGATCCCATCGACCGCATGAAGGGCGCCTTCAGTATCGTTCTGCGCCCGGGCGAGCGCTTTTTTGAAACGAGAATGCGTCTTTATAACCGCACGAATCTTCCGCATTCCTTTTTGTGGTGGGAGAACGCGGCGGTTCCCGTCAACGAGGAGTATCAGATCTTCTTTCCGCAGGACGTCAAATACGTCAACTTCCATTATCTCAAGTCGCGTACCACATACCCCATTGCGGGCAACGGTGTTTACAACGGCATCCCGATGAAGGAGGCTCGCGATATCTCCTTCCACAAAAACACGCGTGAGGCAACGTCCTATTTTGCATCAGCTTCCGACTACGATTTCTTTGGCGGATACGACCACGGCAAGCGTTGCGGTGTCGTCCACATCGGTGACCATCACGTATCCCCCGGAAAAAAGATGTTTACGTGGGCGTACGGTCAGCTCTCCAAGTCCTGGGAGAATGCCCTGACCGATACCGACGGGCAGTATGCCGAGCTGATGGCAGGCTCATATTCGGACAATCAGCCCGATTTTTCTTGGCTTGCCCCCTATGAGACAAAGCAATTTTCGCAATATTGGTATCCTATTTTTGAAATCGGTACTCCCACCTTTGCAAACCTGAACGCGGCGTTTCGCATCGATCGTCAAAGCTCTCTCGCAAAGCTGCATTTGCAGGTCTGCAAGGCGTATCCAAACGCACACGTCAGGGTATTTGATGGGGAAAGCATCTATCTGGACGTGACAGAAGCTCTCACTCCGGATCGTGCCTACAAGTGGAGTATCGGCAAGATCCCTGTATTTGTCTCCGTGGAGATCACCGACGAAAACGGTGCTGAAATCGCCGCATATACGGAACAAAGCTTTGACGAATACAACATGCCCGATGTGATTACCGATATGCCCGAGGCGGCAAAAATGACCTCTGCGCAGGAGTTGTATCTGGCAGGCGTTCACGTAGATCAGTACCGCGATCCCGCCACCAAGCCCGATGCGTATTGGAAGGAAGCGCTCAAGCGCGAGATCAATCATATTCCTTCCTTGATCGCCATGGCACGTTACGAGTACAGCCTCAATCATCTGCAGGATGCGCTTGAATATTCCAAGCGCGCATTGGCGGCAACCTGTCAGTATAACGCCCACCCGATCAGCGGCGAGGTGTACTATGTACATGCGCAGATCTTGGAGGCAATGAAAGACTTTAAGCGTGCGTACGACCATTATTACAAAGCGGCGTTTGCAGCCGATTGTGTGGCAAAGGCAATGACGCGTGTCGCTGTTCTGGACGTTCGCAAGCGCGACTATCGCGAGGCGATCCGCCATGCGGAGTGGGCGCTGGAGTACGGCAACAAAAACTCCCTGGCGCATGCTGTTTTGGTTATTTCGCACCGCGAATTGGGCGAAAATGATGCCGCAGACCGCATTTGCGACGCGGTTTTGGCGTCCGATCCCCTGGATCAGATGATGCGCTATCTTGCAAAAAAGGCAGATTTCTATTCCGCTATGCAAAGCGATCCTGCGCAGACATGTCTCGATCTCGCCTCGGACTTTGACGCTATGGGACGCTACGCCGATGCCAAAGCACTCCTTGACGACTTGATCGCACAGCGTCCGCAGTTTGCGTATTTTATCGTTTGTTGCATGCGTGCCTATTACGGAGCCATGTGTGGAGAGGCGACGGGGGATCTCGACCTGCTTGACAGTGCCGAGATCGGTCCCACGTATCCCGTTCGCCGTATTGAGGCAGAGGCTCTTGCGTGGGGCATGGAGCAAAGTGGAAACGAGGAATGCAGGATGCTCTTGGGTTGCATGTTGTACCACCAACGTGAGTACCGCCGCGCGGCAGAGCTGTGGCAGACGTGCACGCATTCCTATATCGCCAAGCGCAATCTTGCCGTTGCCTATTTCAGTCACCTCGGAAAAGAAAACGAGGCGTTGGAGATCATGCGCAACCTTTTACAGACACGCCCCGAGGACGAGGCACTTTTGTACGAAACTGTGGTCCTGATGAACAAGCTCGGATGCAATCCAAAGGAGAAGATCGACTTGATCCAATCGCATTCCGTCACGCGCGACGACGTGTTGACCGAGCTTGCAAAATCCTATAACCAGGCAGGGGAGTATCAAAAAGCGATCGACACGCTCCTCTCCCACGCTTTCGTTCCCTGCGAGGGTGGCGAGCACGCCATTGCCGACCAATATATGTTTGCATATCTTGCTATGGGAATTCAAGCAATGAAGGCAGGGGACTTTGCCAAGGCGCTGGAGCTTTTGCGATGCGGTCAGATTCTTCCGCAAAGCTTGGGAGCAGGAATCTGGAATCATTGCAAGCGCATTCCTCTACGCTACTATGCGGCAATCTGTCACGAAAAGCTGGGTAACAAGGAAGAAGCAGAGGCGATCTATCGCTATATCAGTGAGACGGAGATCGAGTATTTCAGCAATATGCACCTTGGTGAATTGCCGTATTATCAGGCGCTTTCCTTTGATCGCCTCGGTATGCCGCTTCACAGCCGTAAGCTGATCACCGAGTACCGCCGCCGCTGGGAGGCAATGATCGACGTCAAGGATAACGGCTTCTTTGCCACCACCCCCTTCTTTATGTCCTTTGTAGACGATCCCAAAAAGCTCCGCCGCGCACGTTGGCTCTATCTGACGGGACTGTGCGAAAGCTATCTTGGAAACCGTGAGGAAGCGGAGGCGCGCATGCGCGAGAGCTATATGCTCAATAACGACCAATTGATCGCAAAGCTGTACGTTGAATAATCAAATCTATGGGGCTGTCTTGAAAATACCGTTTTCAAGACAGCCCCATTCTATTCTGTATGGTCTAATAACACTGCCAAGCCTGTTGGATGGCAGTCTTGATTACGTCAAATGCCCCCTGCGTGATATCGGTCACAAGAGCTCCGTTTTCCGTTTCGATGTTGTAAACAACGTAGTCGTTATTGCTGTTGTAAAGCGTCATGCATTCAGCATACGTCCGAATATTGAAGGTGAATTCTTTTGCCTGTTCTTCTCCGACTGCTGTGTAGGAAGCCTTTAGCAGGATGCTGTTAGGCTTGTGCTCTAAAGTATCCTTGGTGTCCGATTGCATATACAAGATTTTGACGTATAAAACCTTAAACTCTGTTATTTCCGTCCATTCTTCACAAACCCATTTTTCCAATTCATTCATTGTCGGAGAATCGGGAAGATCATTTTTGTCGCATCCAAACAAGCCAAGCGTAAAAAACAGTGCCAAAATACATACAATGACTTTTTTCATGAACTTACTCTCCTTTATAGAATGAATGATTGGACCAACCGGTCAATTATTATGCTACCATAAAATCAGTTTAAAGTCAAGCAAAAAAATTAAAAAACATGTGAAAAAAACGGCAAAAAAATGATTTGTTTACAAAAAAGGTGTTTACAAAACCAAAAATATGTAGTACAATATAAAGGAATATACATATTTTATGTTTCAAGGAGTCTAAAATTATGAATCAGCCGAAATATCACCGCATTTTACTCAAGCTTTCGGGCGAGGCATTGGCGGCGGAAAAGGGTGGCATCCTCAATTTCGATTTTATCGAGCAGGTTGCCAAACAGATCAAGCGTTGCGTTGATGCCGGCGTGCAGGTTGCCATCATTGTCGGAGCCGGAAACATCTGGCGCGGCAGACAGGGAACCGGTATGGATCATTGCCGTGCCGACCACATGGGCATGCTTGCAACAATTATCAATTCTTTGGCATTACAAGATGTCTTTTTGCGTGTTGGAATGCAAGCCAAGGTCATGACCGCAGTAGAAATGAAGGCATTTGCCGACGTTTATACGGCGCGTGACGCCATCGAAGCACTGGAGAGCGGTAAGGTCGTGATTTTTGGCGGCGGACTTGGCATTCCGTTCTTTTCCACCGATACTGCTGCGGCACTTCGCGCGGCAGAAATCAAGGCAGACTGCATCCTTATGGCAAAGAATATCGATGCTATTTACAGCGCAGATCCTAAGCTGGATCCTAACGCCGTCCGTTACAGCGATCTGACCTATCTTCAAATCATCGAGCAAAACCTTCGCGCTTTGGATATGTCCTCCGCAACCTTCTGCATGGACAATAATATCAACGGATATGCATTCGGTCTTGCCGATCCCGAAAATATCTATCGCGTCGTCATGGGCGAGGCGGTAGGAACCGCGATTCATAACTGAGACGTCTTACTTTAAAACTTACATAGAAAGGATTTTGAAAATTATGAAATTCAACACAAAACCCGCAGAAGAGAAAATGCAAAAGAGCATTGCAGCTTATGAAAACAATATCTCCACCATTCGCGCAAGCCAGGCAAACGGCGCGATCGTTTCTAAGGTGACCTTTGATTACTACGGCTCTCAGACCAAGCTGACCGATATGGCGGCTGTATCTGTTTCCGATCCTAAGACTCTCACTATTACTCCTTACGACCGTTCCACTCTCAAGGCAATGGTAAAAGCGATCCAGGCATCCGACATCGGTATCAACCCCGTCGATGACGGTTCTGTGATCCGTCTTGTTTTTCCGCCTTTGACCGAGGAACACCGTAGGACTCTGGCAAAGCAGATCCAGAAGATGGGTGAGGAGGCACGCGTTGCCATCCGTAACATCCGCAGAGATGCAAACGACGATATCAAAAAGCAGAAGAAGGACGGCACCATGACCGAGGACGAGCAAAAGGCAGGCGAGAAGTCGGTACAGGATCTGACCGACCGCTACATCAAGCTGGTTGACGATATCACTTCCAAGAAAGAAAAGGAAATTATGCAAATTTGAGCATGGACAAGGGGTGTGGCAGGGTAATTGCCTTCAAGCACCCCTTGATGTTCATCAATGGAGCGTGTAATGTTTTTTAAAAAATCTCAAAAAGCTGAAAAAAAGGTATGCGTGGACGAGCGACTGCAGCATATTGCCTTTATCATGGACGGTAACGGCAGGTGGGCGCAAAAGCGTGGAATGCCGCGCGAGTTTGGTCATACGCACGGGGCGGCAACCTTTAAAAAGATCGGTCGCTATTGTGAAAGCATCGGAATTAAATATATGACGGTCTATGCTTTTTCAACCGAGAATTGGAAGCGACCTCAAAATGAAGTGGACGCTATTATGAAGCTTTTTGACGATTATATCGGGGATTGCTTTGCGGAAATGAAGGACGATAACGTACACGTCCGCTTTATTGGAAACCTGGACGTTTTTCCGCAATCGTTGCGTGAAAAAATGGAACGCATCGAGCGCGAGACCGCGCACAAGCCGTTTTTACTCAACGTTGCCATCAACTACGGGGGTAGGGAAGAGATCGTGCACGCATGCAAGGCGCTTTTGCATGAAGGAAAAAACGAGATCTGTGAAGCGGATATCTCCGCGCATCTTTACACCAAGGAGTGCCCCGATCCCGATCTGATTGTAAGAACGGGCGGAGATCTGCGCACCTCCAACTTTTTACTTTGGCAATCTGCGTATGCAGAATACTATTTTACCGACGTGCTTTGGCCCGATTTCTCGCCGGCGGACGTCGATTTGGCAGTAGATGCCTTTTATTCCAGAAAGCGCCGCTACGGTGGCGTGTGACAAGGAGGAGACTATGAAACAACGGATCATCACCGGAGCCATCGTTTTGGTCGTTCTGATTCCTGTTTTGATTTTTTCGTGGACACCGTTGTTGCCTGCGGTCATCGCGGCGTGCTCTGTGGTCGCGATTTTTGAAATGATGCGGTGCATCGGTTTGCAAAAGTCGATTGTGCTGGGTGCACCCTTGTACGCATTAGCAGGAACGTTGCCGTTTATTACGCGCTTCTTGGCGCACGGCAGCTTGTTTGCGCATGGGGAACCCCCCGCATCTGCAAAGCACCTGGCACAGTACGGCTGTATTTTGATGATTGCGATCCTGCTCTACTTTTTCACGGTCATGACCTTCTCGCGCGGAAAATATAAGCTCAATGACGTATGCGTGCTCTTTGCAACTGCGTTTTACATCCTGATGGGCTTTAATTCGATCGTTATTATGCACGACAACGAAACGGGCGGAAGAATCGTATTCCTTGCCATCTTTATCGGCGCGTGGATCACCGACGTATTCGCGTATTTTTGCGGCGTTCTGTTTGGACGCGGCGGCAAGCACAAGCTGATTCCGGACGTTTCTCCAAAAAAGACCGTAGAGGGAAGCATCGGCGGTACGATTTTCTGCGTTATCGTCATGGTTTTGTTCGGTGTGGTTTGCCACCACTTTACCGAGTACAGCGCAAATTTGCTGATTTTCGGCATTGGTGGTCTCCTGGCGGCAATTGTTGCTCAGATCGGTGATCTTTTGATGTCTTATATCAAGCGCACCTACGGTATCAAGGATTTCGGCTCGCTCTTCCCGGGGCACGGCGGTGTGCTGGATCGCTTTGATTCCATCCTGGCGGTTGCCATTGCAATGGTATCCTTCAGCTCCTTCTTTGATTTTTTCTGAGGTGATCTATGATCAAAAATCCAAATTATCCGTCCATTTCCATCCTTGGCTCAACGGGCTCCGTGGGCGAGCAGGCAATCGACGTAGCAAGACAAAACGGAATCAGGGTCAATGCAATTTCCGCAAATGGCAATGTCAAGCGCATTGAGGAGCAGGCTCGATTCCTGCGCGTGCGTGCGTGCGCCATGGCAGACCGCGATGCCGCAAGAGATCTGCGCACTCGCTTGTCTGATACCGATATCAAAGTTTATGCAGGCAGCGACGGCATTTGCGAAATGGCGTCGGAGACGTATGAGGACGGCGAGGTCGTGCTCAATTCCATCATTGGTGAGGCGGGCTTGCGTCCCACAATCGCCGTTTTGAGTGCCGGTAAGAAATTGGCGCTTGCCAATAAAGAATCCTTGGTTTGTGCAGGCGAATTTGTCATGAGACTTGCAAAAGCCAAAAACATCGAAATTTTGCCCGTGGATAGCGAGCACAGCGCCATTTTTCAAGCACTGCGATCCGGGGCACAAACCGAAATCAAGCGCATTCTGCTTACCGCTTCCGGCGGACCCTTTTACGGAATGAAGAGGGAAGAGCTTGGTGACATTACACCCGAACGCGCCTTGGCGCATCCCACGTGGAATATGGGTGCCAAGATCACAATTGACAGCGCAACGTTGATGAACAAGGGCTTTGAGGTCATCGAGGCGGTACATTTGTTTGGTGTCAAGCCTGAGCAGATCGAGGTTCTGGTACATCGCGAGAGCATAATGCATTCAGCAATCGAATATATTGATAACAGCGTGATCGCGCAGATGTCGGTTCCCGATATGCGCTTGTGCGTGCAGTATGCCTTGACGCACCCCGCACGTACCGACGCGGTCATTCCGTCCCTGGATTTGACCCGAGTAGGTGCGATGACGTTTGCAAAGCCCGATATGCAAACGTTTGTTCTGTTGCCTCTTGCAATTGAGGCCATCCAAAACGGTGGGGCATTTCCCGCTGTTTTAAATGCTGCAAATGAGGTGGCTGTTGCCGCCTTTTTGGAGAAGAAGCTTAGCTTTACGGGGATTTTTGACGTAGTGGAGCAAACCGTTCACGCGCTCCCGGATGCGTCAAGAATCTTTTCATTAGACGATATCTATGCCTTTGACGGCGCGGCAAGATCGCTTGCCAATGAATTTTTGGCAAAGCGCGGTACTGCTTGCTGATAAACACGGAGGAAGATCTTGAATTTTTTGTATATTCTTTACGCAATCCTGATTTTTGGATTTCTTATTTTCATTCATGAGTTTGCCCATTTCATCGTAGCGCGTTTGTGCGGTGTCAAGGTTTTGGAGTTCGCCATCGGCATGGGTCCAAAGCTGATCTCATGGACGGGCAAAAAGAGCGGCACGGTGTATGCACTGCGTCTGTTTCCCATTGGCGGATTTGTCAACATGCTGGGAGAAAACGGCATGGAGGGAGTACAGGGCGACAACGGGATGGAGGATGCCGAAAAAGCGGCAGACGATGAGACGACCGCCGATGAGGAGGCTCCCATCGAAATGGATCCCGAGCTCGCAAAGCAGGCGTACTGTAATCAAAACGTGTGGAAGCGTATTGCCATTTCGGTTGCAGGTCCTGCAATGAACATCTTCGTTGGCTTCATTTTGATGCTCGTTTTGGTTCTCATGGGAGGTCATCATTCGCTCTTGACCACCCACGTCGGCGGCTTTCACGTTGTTTACAATGCAGAAGAAAGCGTACAGGGCATGCAGAAGGGCGACTATTTGTATTCCATCGAGGGGCAAAACGTTTCCTACAATCGTCTGCGCGAGCAGATTTTGAAGTCACAGGGCGCCCCCTTTCAAATTGTAATTCAACGCATCAACGAGGCAGGAACCGACAGTGAGTTCATCGAGCTGGACGTTATTCTCACCGAAGAGGATCTGGATCTTTTCATCGGTTCTGCCAGCGAGCAATCCGGCTTACAGATCGGGGATGTGATCGTTAAGGTCAATTCCGTTCCCGTATCCACCCAATACCACATGTCGCAGGAGATCATGTTCCAGGGCTATCGCCCCGTGGATCTGACGGTGATTCGCAATGGGGAACGCGTGGTTTTGCCCGATGTCAGATTCCCGAACGTCAGCGAGAGTGGCGTTGTGGTCGGCAACGTAGATTTCCGCGTATACGCAGAAGAAAAATTTGATTTTGGAACCGTATTAAAGCACACCTGGAGCCGTTCCATTGCCACCGTAAAATCGGTGTACGATTCCATTTTCGGTCTGTTTACCAAACGCTTTGGTATGGAGGCAATTTCTGGTCCTATTGGAATCACCTCGCAGATGAAGGACGTCGTGCAGTTTGGAATTGCGGGCATTCTGTCTTTCGTTACGCTCATTTCCATCAACCTTGGTGTGATGAATCTGTTGCCCATTCCGGCGCTTGACGGTTGCCACATTCTGATCTATCTGATCGAGGTCGTTCGTCGCAAGCCCATGAAAAAGGAGCTGGAGGCAGTCATCAATTTCGTGGGATTGATCCTGCTGCTCTCCTTGGCAGTACTCGTTGCAATAAAGGATATTATCGCATTATGAAATACAACGACATCAGAAGAAAAACGCGCCCGGTCACGGTTGGGGATCGCATTCTTGGCGGAAGTGCCCCGATAGCGATTCAATCCATGACCAATACCGATACCTTAAACGCCGAGCAGACGGTGGACCAGATTCGCCGCCTGGAGCATGCAGGGTGTGATATCGTGCGCATTTCGGTTCCCACCGAGGAGGCGGCGTATACCGTTTGGAAGATCAAGGAAGCGGGTATCAAAATTCCCATCGTTGCCGATATTCATTTTGATTATCGCATCGCTTTGCGCTGTGCCGAGCTGGGATTCGATAAGATCCGCATCAATCCCGGTAATATCGGCGACGATGATCGCGTCAAGGCAGTATGCGATGCCTGCAGGGAAAGGCGCATTCCCATTCGTATCGGTGTCAATAGCGGCTCACTGGAAAAGCACATTCTTGCAAAATACGGTTCTCCCACCCCCGGGGCTCTTTGCGAAAGCGCGTTGTACCATATCTCTCTGCTTGAAAAATTCGGTTTTTACGACACGCTGATCTCCATTAAGGCATCCACCGTGTCGGATATGATCGAGGCAAACCGCCTTCTTGCACAAAAGTGTGATTACCCTTTGCACTTGGGGGTTACCGAGGCAGGTGGCGGCAATCGCGGCTTGATCAAAAGCGCCGTTGGTATCGGCGCCTTGCTTTGTGACGGCATTGGCGATACCATCCGCGTTTCTTTGACCGATGATCCCATTGAGGAGATCGATGCGGCAAAGCAGATCCTGCGCGCCGTTGGCGTAGAGGGACAGTGCGGTATGGATATTGTCAGTTGTCCCACGTGTGCGCGCACAAAGATCGACCTGATCCCATTGGTCAAGCGCTTTGAGCAGGCGGTGCGTGCGGAGGGGCTTGAGGACGTGCCCGTAAAGGTTGCTTTGATGGGATGCGTGGTCAACGGTCCCGGGGAAGCAAGAGAGGCAGACGTAGGTATTGCGGGCGGTATTGGAGAAGCGGTTCTGTTCCGCCACGGCGAGATTGTAGAAAAAATCAAAGAAGACGATATTATAGATAGACTTTTGCGCGAGATTCGCGCCATAAAGGATCGGTAACGTTATGAGTAAAAATTTTCTTGAAATTTTTAACCGTTATCAGCCGGATGCGGCAACTGCAGAGATCTTACTCTCAGCAACTGCCTCCGGCATTTCTTTGCGCGCAGATAAGGAACAGCGAATGATTGAAGTAACGGTGCCGTTTCCTCGCATCGTTCCAAAAACTGAATTGTACCGCATCGAGGAGGAGATCCGACAAGCGTACGAATTGAACATGGTCCGCATTTGTCCTCGTTATGATGCGGCACTTTTTGACGTGTCGCAGATTCCCGATCTGTTAACCGAAACCAATCGGCAGGGCATTGTTGCAAACGGTTTTTTCAACCACTGCGAATATCGCCTTTCGGGAAATCAGCTGGATATTGAGATTCCGTTTACCAATAGCGGTGTAAAGCTGATCTACGATGCCGAAACTCCAAAATTGATGGAAAAGCTGGCACAAGAGATCTACGGTGTGCATTTGCAGGTGCAAATCCATCAAATGAAGGATTTTGATCCCCTGGAATATCAAAGCTCGGTGCAAAGTCGTATGCAGGAAATGAGCCGTGAGGCTGCAAAGGCAGAGGTGCAGTACCAAAATATGCAACGTACACAGGCGGAGCAGGATTTTTCGACGCCGCAGGAAGAGGAAAAAGAGATGCTTCCGCGCGCAGCATCGATCTACGAAGGGGAGTATTATCCCGAATACGGAGACGGTACTTGCAAGATCGGTCAATGCGTTTACGATCTTTCCGCGCCCGAATACATTTACGGTGAACCGTTTGAAATTCGACCCATTTCCATTGCCGCCATCGATAAGCCTCAAAAAAATCTTGTCATTGTGGGTGAGATTTTCGGCTTTACGCGCGAGGAAGGTCGCGGCGGAGAAAAATTTGATATCACGTTTGATATTTTCGATGGCTTTGCCTCCATCGAGCACCGCACCTTTGGTATGGAGCCTGAGGATGCCGACACACTGTGCTCGTTGATCAGAAACGGAGATGTGGTGGCAATGCGCGGATATGCCAAAAAGGTGACGCGCAAGGGCAAGGCAGATACCGATTTTACCTTCTACTATACCGATATTGCAAAAATTTCTAAGTTCAAGCGTAAGGATAAGGCAGAAAAGAAGAGAGTAGAGCTTCATCTGCATACCACCATGTCCACCATGGATGCGTTGATTCCGCCCGACGTTGCTGTCAAAACGGCACTCAAATGGGGCATGCCTGCCGTAGCCATTACCGACCACGGTAACGTGCAAGCCTTTCCGGATGCAATGCTCGCATTGGAAAAAGCCGCACCCGAAAACGGCTTCAAGGTTATCTACGGTATGGAGGCGTACTTTGTCAATAATACCGCAGGCGCAATCACGGGAAAGTACGATCCCGATTTCCATGCCGAATGCGTCGTATTTGACATTGAGACCACCGGTCTTTCCGTGCAGAATTGTAAAATTACGGAGATCGGTGCCGTCAAGATCAAAAACGGAGAGGTGCTGGATCGCTTCAATACCTTTGTCGATCCCGAGGTGCCCATTCCGGACGACATCGTCAAGCTGACGGGCATCACCGACGAAATGGTCAAGGGTGCTCCCAAGTATGCCGAGGCGCTCAAGGCTTTTTTCGATTTTATCGGCAACGATCCAACAAGAGAGAGGCAACCGCTCCTGATTGCGCATAACGCAAACTTTGACATCGGCTTTATCCGCCACTTTGCCAAGGAGGCGGGCTTACCGTTCGACAATCCGTATTTGGATACGGTGGCACTGTCGCGCTACATCAACCCCGAATTGAACAAGCACACTCTGGATGCCATTGCAAATGCCTACAATTTGGGCAATTTCAATCACCACCGCGCCTGTGATGATGCCGAGATGCTTGCCAATATTTACTTCCGCATGATCGACATCATGGAAAAATCCGACCTGCGTGATCTGCGTGCTTTACAGCAGGAAATGAGTGAAAAGGCAGACCCCTTAAAGCTCAAACCGTATCATCAGATCATTCTGGTCAAAAATCAGACGGGACTGAAAAATCTCTACAAGCTGATCTCCATGAGCTATCTCGATTATTTCCGCCGCAATCCGCGCATTCCCAAGACTGCATTGGAAAAGCACCGTGAGGGCTTGATCATCGGATCTGCCTGCGAGGCCGGTGAATTGTTCCGGGCGATTTTGGAAAACCGCCCGGAGGGCGAGATCGAGGAGATCGTCAATTTTTACGATTATCTGGAGATCCAACCCATTTGCAACAACCGCTTTTTGGTTGCCGAGGGAAGCGTGGCAGACGACGAGGGCTTGAGGGAATTGAACCGAAAGATCGTCGCGCTGGGCGAAAAATACAACAAGCCCGTGTGTGCTACCTGCGACGCACACTTTATGAATCGCGAGGACGAGCTTTACCGCAAGATTCTTTTGGCAGGCATGAAGTTTAAGGATTTTGACAAGGACGTAGGCATCTACTTCCGTACCACCGACGAAATGCTGGAGGAATTCTCTTACCTTGGAGAAGAGAAGGCGTACGAGGTAGTTGTGACGAATACCAACCTGATCGCAGACATGATCGAGCCCGTGCGCCCGATCCCCAAGGGCAACTATACCCCCGAAATGGAGGGGGCGGAGCAGGAGCTGCAGGATATGTGCTGGGAAAGAGCCAAGCGCATGTACGGCGATCCACTTCCGGAGCTGGTTTCCAAGCGATTGGAAAAGGAGTTGACCTCCATCATCAAAAACGGCTTTGCCGTGCTGTATCTGATCGCACAACGCTTGGTGCACTACAGCGAGGAGCAAGGGTATCTGGTCGGCTCGCGTGGCTCGGTCGGATCCTCCTTTGTTGCAACCATGGCGGGTATTTCGGAGGTCAATCCTCTGCCGCCGCACTATTACTGTCCCAACCCCGCGTGCAAGCACAACGAATTCTTTACCGATGGGTCGGTCGGCTCGGGCTTTGACCTTCCCGATAAAAATTGTCCCAAATGCGGAACAAAGTACATGGCAGACGGTCACGACATTATGTTTGAGACCTTCCTCGGCTTCTACGGCGATAAATCTCCCGATATTGACCTGAACTTTTCGGGTGACGTGCAGGGAAGAGTCCATAAATACACCGAGGAGCTCTTTGGTGAAGGGCACGTGTTCCGTGCAGGAACGCTTGGCACCTTAGCGGACAAGACCGCGTACGGCTACGTTGCCAAATACGTGGAGCAAAAGGGCATCAGCCTGCCACGTGCCGAAATGAACCGCTTGGTCATGAACTGCGTAGGTGTCAAAAAAACGACGGGACAGCACCCCGGCGGTATCATCGTCGTACCTCAAAAATACGACGTGTATGATTTTACTCCCGTGCAACACCCTGCGGATGACCCCAACTCGGATATCATCACCACGCACTTTGCGTTCTCGTATCTGCACGATACCATTTTGAAGCTGGATGAGCTTGGACACGATATTCCTACCAAGTATAAGTATCTTGAACGCTTCACCGACACCTCGGTCATGGATGTTGCTATG
This sequence comes from Clostridia bacterium, assembly GCA_017453305.1. GTDB lineage: Bacteria > Bacillota > Clostridia > Oscillospirales > CAG-272 > UMGS1865. The sequence goes on along the minus strand of JAFTKJ010000019.1, from coordinate 9,968 downwards.
AATGACCGCTCGGTGTACGAGCTCTTTGAATCTACCAAACCGCTTGGCATCGCTCCGGAGGACATTGAAGGTTGTACCATTGGTACGTATGGACTTCCCGAGCTTGGCACCCCCTTTATCCAGCAGGTGCTATTGGATGCAAAGCCGCGCAACTTTGCCGACCTTTTACAGATTTCGGGATTGACGCACGGTACCAACGTGTGGCTTGGAAATGCGCAGGATTTGATCAAAGAGGGGATTTGTGACATTTCCCGCGTCATTGGTACCCGTGACGGTATCATGTTGGATATGATCCGCTACGGACTTGAAAATGCGATGGCATTCAAGATCATGGAGGCGGTACGTAAGGGCAAGGGACTGACACCCGAGTGGGAGGAAGCCATGCGTGAGCATAACGTTCCCGAGTGGTATATCCTTTCTTGTAAAAAGATCAAATATCTGTTCCCAAAGGCGCATGCGGCGGCGTACGTCATGTCGGCAATCCGCTTGGCGTGGTACAAGGTGCATCAGCCCGTGGCGTTCTATTGCACCATGTTTACGGTTGCGCCCAACGGCTTTGACGCCGAGATCGTCGGCGGAGGCAAGGGGAAGGTGGTTGCAGTCATGCGCGATATCCAAAAGCGAGGCAAGGAAGCTTCGCCGAAGGAGCAGGCAAGCATCACGGTGCTGCAGTTGATCAACGAGGCAATGGCAAGAGGTATCAAATTTTTGCCGGTCGATCTGCAAAAATCGCACTCGTTTATCTTCCAACCCGAAAACGGAGCCATCCGTATGCCGTTCTCCTCCTTGCCGGGACTTGGAGAGAACGCTGCACAGAATATCATTTCCGCACGTGAGGAGGAGCCGTTTTTCTCGGTGGAGGATCTGCAGATTCGTGCCAAGATCTCCAAATCCGTGATCGAAATGCTCCGTACCAACGGCGTGCTGGATAACATCAGCGAAACCGATCAATTAACCATGAGCTTTTAAAAATAACAAAACGGGCAGTCTCAATGTTACATTTGAGACTGCCCGTTTTGTTATGCATTTAGGCTTCCAAGCTGATGCACAGCATTTTCATTGCAGATCATGCTTCCGTGCTCCAAAAGATACAGCTTGAGCGCGGCGGCGTTTTCGATGCTTCCGTACTCCACAATAAATTGCAGATCCTCGGGAATCGAAAACGGAGAAGGAGATAGCACGTTTAAAATCAGATAATAGCAATCCTTTTCATCGCGATGTGCACTGCTGCTTCCTATGTAGCCGTTTTTCAGTAAACGGCAACAAACTGCAAGCAGATCCGATAGGCTGAAAAAGCGGTAGGCGCATTCGCGATGAAAGCTGTTGTGCGATTGGCGTCGAAGCTGAAGTGCTTTCCCTTTTTCAAGAGGGCAAGAGCCACTTTCTTCATCGTCCGCAGAATTCGACGAAACGTTGCTGATAAACATTTCACATCCACCCTCGCGGGAGGGGAAATATTGCACCGAGATACGGTGATCGTCGGCTTCAAATCCCGTTCGTCGCTTCACCTCCTCCAAAAGCAGTCGAAAGGCACGGTGCATTTGTATACTGTCCTCGCCAAAGCTGTCGGCGTTCAATTCAAAATGGTGCATATCCGTTGGGGTCAACATAATTTTCATTTTGCGGTCACTGATGCGAATCAGTTCCATGCAGAATCACTCCCTTCGGTGTTCTTATTACTATATTATAATCCCAAAGCCAACAAAATGGAACCCCTAAAAATATGGTAATTTGTTGACAGCGCGACGAAAATGTGATAGAATATAGAAAAGGAACAGAAGGGAGGAGATCAAATGATACCTGTCGTGGACGTTGCAACCATGAGAGCGAGTGATCTTGCCACCATCAAGAGGGGCACGTCGGGGCGTGAGCTGATGCTGCGCGCGGGCAACGGAATTTTACAAAGCTACCTGTGGCAGGGCTGCACCGCCATCGTATGTGGGAGCGGCAACAACGCAGGGGACGGTTTCGTCCTTGCCATGCTGATGGCAGAGCGCGATATGAGCTGCGAGATCATTCTGCTCTCCAATCGTTTTTCCGAGGACGGAAAATATTATTTTGAGAAATGCCGTGACCTGAACGTGCCCGTTTTGAACATGGGAGAGGGGATCGATTTTTCAAAATACGGTCAGATCGTTGATTGCATCTTTGGCACGGGCTTTTCGGGGGTGATTTCCCAAGAGATTGCCAAGGTGATTGAGCAGATCAACCAAAGCGGCAAGCCCGTCATCAGCGCCGACATCAACAGCGGACTGCATGGCGATAGCGGCATGGGAGAGTGCTGTGTGCGCTCTGAGCTTACCGTTGCCATCGGGAGCTACAAAACGGGACATTTTATCGGGCAGGCAAAGGACGTCATTGGGCGGTTGACCTGCGTGGATATTGGAATCAAGGTGCCGCAAGAGCACATCCTCGTGCCTGAACAAGAGGATCTCGCACCGCTGTTTGCGCCGCGCGCGCAAAATTCCCACAAAGGGAACTACGGCTACGTTGCGGTCATGGGCGGTTGCGTCGAGTATTCGGGTGCTGCAAAGCTGGCTAATATGAGTGCCTCCGCCTTGCGTGCGGGATGCGGCGTCGTTACGCTTGCCGTGCCGCGCGCCATTGCAGAGAGCGTTTCTCCATATCTGTTAGAGAGCACGCTGTTGCCCATTCCGTCGGACGAAACGGGACATATGCAATTTTGCCCCGAAGTTTTGGATTCCTTGCTGTCGCGTTACGCCGCCATTGCCGTTGGAATGGGGTGGGGGAGCGGAGCGGCAAACGCCGAGATCCTCGCCTATCTTCTGCAAAACGGAAAAAGCCCCCTGATCATCGATGCAGACGGGCTTAACACCCTGGCAAACATGAATTTGGATCTCTTGAAAAGCAGTACGTGCAAGATCATTCTCACGCCGCATCTCAAGGAGTTCGAGCGCCTTTGCGGATTGCCGATCGGGGAGATCCAAAAGGATCCCGTTGCGCACGCCGAGGCGTTTGCAAAAGAATACGGCGTGTGCCTCTTGTTAAAGGGTTGTTGCACGGTCGTGACCGACGGCAACGTGACTTATTTGTGCAATCGCGGATGTGCCGGCATGGCAACGGCAGGGAGCGGCGACGTTCTGTCGGGAATTTTGGCAGGGCTGTGCGGCTATCTCCCCCCAAATGCACTGACCGTTGCGGCGGGAGCGTACCTTGCAGGGAGAGCAGGGGAGCTTGCCGAGCAATCGCAAAACGCGATCAGCATGGTCGCGTCGGATACCGTCCGCCACATCGCCGCGGCGGTGAGTGAGTTGTTCCATCATCAATAGCAAAATGAACATTACAGTCGAGCAAACAGAATACTCTGTGGTTGTAGAACCGTTTTGGTATCACATTTTGGTTATTTTTGTAATTCTCTCGTGTGCTGCGGCATTTATATGGTTTGCTATAGAGGTTCTAAAGGTGGTTTCGGAAATAAAGTTTGTATTTTAATTAGCTTAATGGAGGTTCACTTATGAATCACTTTTCATCTAGTCAAAAATTTCCTCTTTATATTGCAGTATTTGGATTATTAGAATTTTTGTTTGGCATACCTCTTTTGATGTATTTGGCTGGACAAGGAAGTTCTATTCCATACTTCTTACTTCTTTGCGGCTTACCTGTTTCGGTATTGGTTTTGTTTATGATGAAAATGTTTTCACCTGCATTTTGCAATATTGCAATTTCGGATGAGGGCATATCTCTTGTTACAAAGTTTGGAAGAGTGAAGAGAAAATTGTTGTGGCAGGATGTAAAAATATACAATGTCTCTATAATGCCTAATGCAACAAATTATATTTGCATATCTACAGATGACTCTATAGCGGCAGTCGAGTTACATTATCCCCAATTGTCATTCCTTATGTTTAAAAACAAATCAGTGCTTTCATTTGTTGCAACCCCACAAATGATATGTTTGTGTAATCAATATGTGGGACATTTAAGGAATCGAGTTGGAAAGTATATTTATTCGGATGCGGATAGAAAAAAAATCATGAACAGAATGTGGTTTATATTTGGAGCTTGTTGTGCTTTTGCGCTCGTTGTGATGATCGTAATTTTTTTATTCTAAAAAATTCTTCCCATTTTGTATTGAGCGCCTAGCCGCCCTTTTTGCGGCTGGGGACTGAGTAAGACGTATACTTATATAGGAAAATAATTGGTGAGGTATAATTATGTTCCATAAATTGAAAGGTGTAGCTGTAATGTGCCTTTTATGTGCAATGTTAGCATCTTGCATGCCGAATGGGTTGTTGCGTGTTGGCATTTCCGGGCATGACGAAGCGTTTGCTATTGTAAGATCGAACGTACCGTACTACAACTTGTATGATCTGGAATCCTGCCATCGATTAGATCTTGTAAAACAATTGGAAAAAGATCAATACGGTCGCGCGTTGTATCAATATGTGTCAAGCTATTTCATGCTGGGAGGAGAAGAATATGTTTGCCTTGTCATCTGCCAAAAAGCAAAAGACGAGGTGGCGTATTATTACGAAGATTATTGCTATATTCTGCGAGCGGAGTCCGCAAATGATTTTACCGATGAAGAGATCGAAACATTTAAGCAACGCAATGATTGGGGAAAACCGTTAGAAGAAACCAAAATGTCCTCGTCGTCCTACACGATTTCCGTTGATGATTATTTTCCAAGTGCAGAAACAGAAGCTGCTATTAGAGCATACTTGTCCATAGATGCAGAGAATTCGGTTCTATATTATTGCTTTGAAAATAATCGCGAGATACTGACCGTTTCAGTACAATCGAGTGAAAATGAGTCACGAGAGCTTTATTTGATGGCTTATGTTAACAGCGAAATCGTCAAGTGCGAAAAATTGGAAAATCCTTTGCAAAGCCAAGATGTTATTCATGAATTTAAAAAACAATTTGAAAGTGAATTTAAAAATCAGAATGATCATGAAAGTCTGAAACAATAGTGGGGGATTCTTTTACAAAAAATCGCCGCTGTCTAAAGGAGGAACGTAAGATGCAAAAATGCACACCGTTAGAAAAGCGTATTTTATGGTCAAGAGCAAAAATACTCCTTTTTTGGCTATGGTGGATTCTATGCTATGTCTTCATGTTTTGGTATCATTGGATTTTGGGAGTTCTTGTGCTTACTGCTTCCGTATTTCTCCGTTTTATTACTGCTTGGGAGCGCAATTACTTTTTTTCAAAAGAAGATTATTTTAAAAAGTATGCCCGCTCGCATTCTTGGGAGGAACGCCTTGAACTGTCAGAGGAAAGCGAAAAGAACGGAAAATATATTACTATAGGAGAAGCTGTTTTCTTAGAGGAGTTTGTTTTACTTACCAAGTTAGGTGCTGTTTTGAATTATCGGGAAATACATCATTTTTCCTATCAGGAATCCAAAACCAAATCAGGCTTACCAAAACATTATTTCAATATTTACTTTGTCACAAATAAAGAGAAGGAATATCACGTTGTTTTAGAGAATTCTCCACACCTTTTCGAAGGGCATGACTGCCTATATCAGCAAGCATGCAAACTGTTGATGGAGAAGAAGCAGACGAATCATTTTTAATTTGTTTCTCCCCAGCCGTCGGGTTGAAACGGCGGCTGGGCGGCTGAATAAAGCGGTATCCGTACCAGCAAAACGGTAGACGGTATAAAGCACGAATATGTGTTGAATGGTAGTCAGATCATAGCCGAACCGTGGACGCAAAACGGCATCGAATACATGTTGCGATACGTGTATGACGAGAGTGGTTCGCCAATCGGTATGAAGTATCGTACCAGTCAACAGGCAGCGGAATACTACACCTTGTATTTCTTTGAAAAGAATGCATTTGGTGATTACATTAAAGAGAGGTTAAACGGATGAAGACTAAAAAATTAGTTCTTGGAGCGTGTATTTTAGCAGGTATTGTAATCTTGTTGCTTGCTTTATTAGCCCCATACGCAATTTCTGTTGTAAAAAATCAGGATAGGCTCAGACAATACGAAAGTCGGTTGCAGGAAACTGCGCTACAGTATTTGGAACGGAATGTAGAGAATTTTGACAAAGCCGATTGGAATTTTGCTGGTTTGATGGCAGAAGAAAAGAATTCTGACATCGAACAAGAAAATAATCGAGCAGATGATGATTCGTTCGTGTATCCGTACGCCAAAGTGGAATTGTATTTTAAAACGAGCGGTATGGATGGAGAAAAATGGATTGTGTTTTTTGAAAAAAATGAGAATGGTGAACTTTCTATTGTAAGGCATTCTCTTGTAGAGGAATAACAATGGATTTACTATGTTTTTTAAAAGAGCACACGATTATTTCGGTTGGAAAGCCTATCACTGATGAATGTGTTGCCGTTGAGGTCATATTAGATAACCCTGAACAACTGGTAAAAACAGTAATCAAAAATAATTGTTACATTTCTGAAATCCGTTGGTGGGATAGGGTTCATATTTCTAAAATGTCTTCCATTGGCTATGGCGGTACGAGAGATCCACGTTTTCCACAGAATTACTATTTTGCAGAAACTGATATTTCCCAAACTTTCGAACCCAAAACAACTTTTTTGGAGTATATGGATTATTTAACCCTGATTTGGACTCAATATGCGATGTATGATCTGCACCCTTCCTTCGATATTTATCGCGTATAATATTGAGATTGAAAGCAAAATGAGAATAGGTACCGCCCCAGCCGTCTATTGTGCGGCGACGAACCGTGTCGATAACCCAAATTTTCTACTTTAATTTTAGAAAGGAGCACAAAAATGAAAAAAATTCCTGTCTCGCCTCCCCATTTTATTGATACGATAGGTATCACGATAATAATTATGAGCTCCTTAATCGCAATTACCATTGCGCATATCATATTAGAGTTTGATGATGTGATATATCCGTATTTGGGTTGGGGCTTGTATTCTGTTGGAGTTATTCCTATAATGATTCTCACACATCGCGGAGCAGTTGTTACAAACATTGATCAAGAAATGCTTAAGAGTGTCTTGTTTACGAAAACTTGTTGTCAACTTGGTTTTGCAGAAGTTCAATATGTTTCACTCATGCTTTCTTACAATTATGGAAGGGATCTTTCGCCGATATATGTTGTTTGTTCAAAAGAACCAATCGGTGGCAAAAACATTGCACTGACTTATAAAATTAAAAAACAAATCGTCATTCGTGTATCACGCAAAAAATACGAAGAGATAAAGGATGCTTTATTACCCTTGCAGATACATGAGTATTTGCCCAGGTATTTTGAGGTGCTTAGAACTAGGTTAGAACAACGGGAAATTCATTTGAAAAGAACAAGTGAAGATACTTGGGAAATTGTATCACATTATGATTGTAAGTGATGTGACAGAATTTATATCCTCAACACAAATAATCGATGAGCCCCAGCCACCAATTCGATCTTAAAAGACAAACCATATAAGATCGAATTGGAATGAAAAAACCAAATAATGAAAGAGGTATTAGAAATGAACGAAAAAGCTCCCAGTAAAAAAGTAATAAAAATAGTGCTTAGTGTTGTTTTATTTGTACTTGTATTTCTTCTTAACCGATTTGTTTTTCCAAAGAATGATGTTTCGGGGCTTTTTATATCTATTGTTTGTGTATTGGCAGGGGTATATTTTTTATTACAGGGAATAGCTCCCGAAAAAAAGAAACTTTTGACAAAGGAAGAGATTGGCTCGAAAATTCTGGCAAAATGGACTTTTGATGATTTTTGCCTCTATCTTGCGCATGAAGATATGCTCGATATTGTAATTGACAATGGTGACCATTTGCACATTAAAATATCATCTGACGAACGTACGCACTATAAATTTTATGAGAGTCATACCTATACCGTATATTATCATATAGAGGATGTCGAATACACGGATTTCGCAAAGTTCAAAACCGATCTTCGCGAAATATTAAATAGCGATGAGGTCTCGATTTTGTATATTGGGTTCGCAGATAATCCGTTGGATATTGATGGTGTAAATAATGACCTTTTGCGCTTGAAAGGAAAAGAAAGGTAGACATTTGAACATGAATTATATTTTATTGAGTTTATGCTTTTTATTGTTCTTTGTCTTGAGTGTAAGAAGGTTAAAAATTGAATTTCGAGATGCTGTTCCGGATTTAGAAGAACAGCGTGAAATAATGCAAAATTATACGAGTTGGGAACGTTTTTTGCAAAGACATGTAAGTTCATTTGTGAAAAAAGTATTCTTGGTCCAATATTATTTGAATTTTATCTCATTTATTTGTTTACTGATTCTCGCAATCGTGTTCGACTCATTGCAAATGGGTGAAAGACAAAATATATTGGTAGCTGTTCATTTTCATTTGAATACATTCTTCCTTATTGTGGTCGAATTATTAAATCCCCCAAGAAAAAAAGAACAGTAAGATAAATAAACAGAAGCGAGATCATGTGCATGATCTCGCTTCTGCTTTTTTGCGTTGGGGGAGTGGGGAAGTCAAGCAAAAAATGCCTGATCCACGTCGTCAAGGGAATTGAAAATAAAATCGGGGCGATCCTTTTCCTCGGCTTTTTCCACGTCCTCGGGTTGCGTTTCGCCCGAATAGACCAGCACGGCTGTAATCCCGTGGCGCTTTCCAACCGCAATATCGGTGTAAAGTCGGTCGCCAAAAATGCACATTTTCTCCTTTGCCACCTCGGTTGCCTCGCAAATCATTTCCACCGTGTGACGGTAGGGCTTGCCAAAATAGGTGGGGGAAACACCCGTAGAAGCGGTTACAAACGCCGCAATCGCGCCACTGTCGGGAATGGGGCCGTGCTCGGTGGGGCAGTTGAAGTCGGGATGCGTGCAAAGATACTCCGCACCGCCGCGGATCAAACGGCAGGCGTCCGAAAGCTTTTGGTAGGTCAAGCTCGTGTCAAAGCTCGTCACAACAACGTCGGCACGCTCGCTCTCGCCCGCCACCAATGGAATGCCGCGGCTTTGAAAATTCTGTACCAAATCCTCGGTTCCAAGCAGATACACGCTTTGATTGGGGCGGTGACGGATCAAAAATTCCGCCGTTACGTCCCCCGCCGTCATGATCTCACTCTGCCGCGGATCAAATCCCATGCGCGTCAGGCGCGACAGATAAAAAAGAGGGGAGTGTGAAGCATTATTCGTAAAAAAGAGCACTCTTTTTCCGGCGGCGCGCAAATTGTGAATAAAGCGTACCGCATAAGGGAACACTTGCTCCCCAAGATAAATCGTGCCGTCCATGTCAAAAACGAACAGATCTTTATTCTTTAAAATGGAAATATCCGGGTTTTGAAAATCCATACCTTTTCTCCTATCAAGCTCATTTCTATAATGATACCATAAAAATGAATTTTGGTCAAGAGCTTTTGAAAGAATCGAAAACTTTTCACCTTTTTGATGAAAACAACGCAAAAAAAGCGGCAAAAAAAGAAAAAAGAACCTAAAAAAATAAAAAAAAGTATTGCAATTTGGAAAGAAATATGCTATAATATACAAAGTGATGATAAAACCGATTTTGCGTCGGTTACGAAATAGCATTTGGAGGTATAATGTAATGCTTTTTGCCGCTACTTTAACGGGCACCCTGCAGTATGTTCTGGGTGGTATTTTGATTTTCGTATCTTTGGTTCTTATGGTTTTGATTTTGTTCCAATCCGCAAAGGATAAGAGCCTTTCCGGTACCATTACCGGTGCTGCAGATACCTTTTTTGGCAAGTCCAAAACCGGCGACCGCGACAAGCTCCTTTCCAAGCTGACCATTGTGTTTGCTGTATTGGCGTTCCTGGTTACCGTTGCATTGGTTATCATTATCAACACCTTGAAAATCTAATTTCAAAAAAGCTGTCTTGATTACAAGGCAGCTTTTTTATCTTGGTTATCCAAATAAACCCCCAGTTCTACTGGGGGAGCGGTAAACGAGCGGAGCGACGACAAAGAGGGCGAGCTATAAGCAAGCCCGAAACGAAAAAGGGTTGAAAAGAGTTAAACCTCCAAGTATAATGTAAGTGGTTT
>JAFTKJ010000018.1 GCA_017453305.1 Clostridia bacterium | reverse complement strand
TTTGTTTGGTAGGTTCAATCAGACTCCTTACGAGATCCCTGCGTCGCTACGCTCCTTGCCCTCATTGCATTCGCTCCGCTCATTTCAATCGGGTTCGACTTCGGGCTTCGCCCTTCGCTCAGGATGACGCACAGGAGGTAATACGGTGCGAACATGTGAAAATGGGAACGCCCTCGCGGATGGCTACCCCTCATCCGGCTCGTTTCTCTCGCAACGACAACCCTTCCGTCGTGCTAACGCACGCCACCTCCCCTTGCACAGGGGAGGCAACGGATGCGCTACTCTCGATTATCGAACTCTTATTTTTCTCTTACCAAAGAAAGCATTTTAAAATTTATTCCACTCAAAGTGCGGAATTTAGTAAGCCTTCCCCTCGAGGGGAAGGCTTTGTACGATTGCCACATCTGTGGCGGTGGGGCGAGTTTGCAGGTGTCAAATATTTCGGTGGGCTTTCAGCCCTGCCGGTAATATGCCCTTATAGGGCTGAGCAAGCCACCGACTAAGTCGGTGGTTATGACTTGTGCAAGACAAAATTTTGCAAAATGCATTGACAAATACAAGCATCTGTGTTATAATCAATTTGTCACACAAACTGAATATTACGGGATAGGAACTTTTTGTCAGGAGTACTATGCCTTTTTTTGGCGCACGATATTATCATAAGCTTGGTAAAAATGCAAGCTCCCCTGATGATATCGAGTTCCTAACAAGTGCTCCTATTCCGATCAGTTTGTGTGACAACAATCGGAGTTTGCGTTTTTCGGTGTGTATAACTTCGGTTGTGCACACCTTTTTGTTTTTGGAGGAAAGACCGTATGATCGCTTTCATGATTGCGGGAATTGTTTTATTGGTGCTTGCCAACGTGGTGCTTTCCGTGCTGATGGCGCGTGTTGCACAAAAGAAAGGCTACGAAAAGGAGGCGCACTGCTTTGCAATTTGCCTTTTTCTTGGCTTTGGCGGATACTTGTACGTGATGGCATTGCCCGATTTGGAGCAACGCAAACGGCTGGACACGATCATTGATCTGCTGAAAGCAGAGCATTCCGAACCCAAAAAACAAATTGAGCAGATGCCTCGTTTTGATGAACCGAGCAAGGTTGAGGGTGACGCCGAAAAATTCTTTTGCGAAACCTTGACGCCTATGGGAGAGGAATTGATTGGCGAGTGCGCCATGTGCAATCAAAAGCCCCAAACAATACGTCCGTACAAAATGAAAAATGCGAAGGGCTATCAAAATCTTTGCCTTTGCAAAAACTGCCTTAGAAAGATCAACGAATACAATTCGGAGCCGATTTTTTAATAGCTAATTCATCCGTTACGAAGTTAAAAAAGAAACGTGAGAACCTTTTGCCTCAAAAAGGTCCCCACGTAAAAGCATTATACCAAATGTGCTCCCTTGGCGTTCAAGTCAGAGCGGCGGCGTTCGCGCTTGCGCTCCTCGATGCTCTTGCCAACAAGCTTGACGGTGGTGCATCCGCCACTGCCACACCAAAACAGCAGTCGCTTCATGCGGCGCACCATATATTCGTTTTCGACACAGACGGTGATCTTTTCACCGTCTTTTCTTTTTCCAAGTCCAAACGCACCGCGTCCCAGCTTTTTGAGTGTGTGCGGAACGACGACCTCTCGCAATTGCTCAGCGCCCAAAAACGCCTTTGCGCCAATACGTTGCACGCCAAGCTCCATCGTTGCTTTTTTCAAGCGGCGACAATCGGCAAATGCACGCGTTTCGATTGTTTGTACATTGGAAGGAATGGCAACCTCACGCAACGCGCTACACCCCTCAAACGCGCGGCTCGGCACAACCTGTACCGCTTTTGAAAGCGTGACCTCGCGCAAAGAAATACAATCGCGGAAAAGCTCGGGTGCCAATTGCGGCAGATCCTCCGATGCGCTGAAAAATTCCAGCTCGGTGCAATCGCGGAAAGCTCCCTTGCCGATCTCGCGCAACGAAGGCGGCAGATCGATACGGCGCAAGGAACGGCACCCACGGAACGCCTCTTCGCCGATGCGGCGGAGATCGCTTCCAAGCTCGATTTCTTGCAGCATATCACAATGAAGGAACGCGCGCGCACCAATGGATTGGATCACGCCCGAGTTGTTCACCGTACGCAAACGGCAACAGTTTTGAAAAACCCCACCCGAAATGCCAACGTTATTGTCTGCCGGAAGCGTGATCTGCTTCAACCGTGTACACGCCGAAAACGCCTCCGCCTTCAGGACGGAAACGCCCTTGGGGAGAATGACTTGCTCGGTGTATTTGCGATTTCCACGGTTGGAAAATGCGCGCTTTTCAACTGCAACAAATTCCTTTTGGGAGAGATCAACGGATGCGTCCGTGCACTTGACCTTTCGTAATTGCCAATTTTTAACCTTGATGTCCGTTTTCATACGTTTCTCCTTCTAAGCGTTCAAATGCGGAGCTTTTACAACTCCGTAGCGTGTGTTTGCAGATTGGCTATGGGCTCCAAACGCAACAATGCATCGGTGCAAACGGTACCGTTTTCGTCCACGGTGCGGAAGAGATACCCCTCCTCGGTTTTTGCGCGGTAGACCTTGAGCGTATGCCCATACGCTGCCTCATGCAAAAACGAAAACATCATACCCGTGACGTGATTTTCGCATACGTTCGGCGTAAAATCGCAGAACATATCGGGATAGTGCGTGTTGTTCATGTGGCGATTATAATCAATGTCGGAATAGACGATCTTCCGCTCTCCAACAAGCTCCATGTGCTCCACCGTGGGCACGCGCAAGCGACGCGGAAGCACCGCAAGCTGTAAAGCCTCGTCCGGCTCCAGGTGGTATGGAACCTCGTCGGATTTGAGCAGCTTGTGTGCGCGAAGATCCATCAAAGCCCACACTGAAAATGCCTCTACCACCGGTTTCCCATTTTTGAGAATGCAGAAGCAACGGTTATGGCTCAAGCCCCTGCCCTCGCAGATCCAGGTCTGCACTTCAATATCCTCACCGGTGTAAAGCGGCTCATATACGCAGATGGAGATACTGCTCAGCAAAAACGCCAAGCCCTGCCGATCCCGCAACTCATCCAGAGAGATTGCGGCGTGGCGCAAATGCTCGTTTGCCGTCTCCTGCATGTACATCAGAATCTGCGACGGGCGCGCCTGTCGATTGGCATCGGTATCGTGCCATTTTACAGTATAGTGTTGACTGAATTTCATTTTTTCCTCGATTTTTACAAATTGTCAAGCAAATGGGGAAAACCTCAATTGAAGTTTTCCCCGATGCTTTGTTTGTTACGGTACGAATGATTCGTGCGAATTATTCGCCTTTGTTTTCGGTTTTAGTAGTTTTCTCAGCAGCCTCTTCGGTAGCCTCTTCGGTAGCCTCTTCGGTAGCCTCTTCAGCAACCTCTTCAGCAGCCTCTTCAGTAGCCTCTTCAGCGACCTCTTCGGTAGCCTCTTCGGCAACCTCTTCGGTAGCCTCTTCGGTAGCCTCTTCAGCAACCTCTTCGGTAGGCTCTTCGGTAGCCTCTTCAGCAACCTCTTCGGTAGCCTCTTCGGTTACCTCTACGGTAGCTTCTACTTCAACCTCTTCTGCGGGAGCTTCCTCAACGGGAGTCTCCTCTGCAGGAGCAGCCTCTTCCTCGGCAGTTGCGCCAACCGTGTTCGGGTCAACGTACTGTGCGGGAATATCCTCTACAGGCTCAGCGGGAATGTCCTCGATCACATCCTCGTCCTTAACGCCGAACAGATGCAGTACCTTCAATGCAACGCGTGCAACCAGCATGCAGAATGCGAAGAATACGGATACAACTGCTACGCAGAACTTGATAAACCAGTTGGTTCCAATCTTGCCCGTGACGTGCAGTACGTAGCACAGAACAATGATCAGGAGAACAAGCAGAACGATGAGAATGATGCTGACGATCATCCATGCGGAAGTGCCTGCGGGTGCTGCATACTCGAGAGATGCAACGAATACGTTTTCGGAAACCTCGTTCCACTTGGTGATGGTAACGCCCTCGGGAAGTGCGCTGATTGCTTCTTGTGCGGTCTTGTATGCAACGCCGTTCACCATGTAAACTGCGGTGAAGTCTGCGTCGGTGATCAAAGCCTTAACAGCATCCAGGAATTCCTTCTCGTTGGTACCCTCTTCGGTCAGAGTGTAACGGTAGGTCAGGATCAGCTCGTTGTTGGTTCCGCGTGCAGCAGAAACGAGTACCAGATCTGCAGGAGCCTTATCCAGGGTGGTCAGATCATTGGTGAGGAGCTTGGAACCTGCGGGAATGGTAACAACAATGGTCAATACGTCGCCGTACTTTCCGGTCTTGTTTGCACCGGTTGCATCAACGTAATTGATGTTCTTGGGAGCGTAGGTAACAGATACAAGAACGTCAGCTGCGGGCATTTCGAACTTGTTGTCGGTTACGGTGATCTCAACACCGGTTGCCTTGTTGATGACCTTGATGGAAGCATCCATGCCGGTCTTGTTTGCAGGGGTTACCGTTACAACGGTTCCTGCGGAAGCGGTGGACTTATCGACGGTTGCGTTGCCATCGGTGAATACGTTGTAATCACGCAGATCGTACTCTGCATAGAAGTTTACAGCAGCACCTGCGGTGATCAGGTCTGCAACGGTGTAAGCAGAGAGTGCCTTGCCGTTTGCATCCTTCCAAATAATTGCCTTGCTGTTATCAACGTTGGCAACTGCTGCGGCAACCTTACTTGCCAAAGTAGCGAGCTCGGTCTTCCACTGTGCAATGGTGTACGTGTAGGTAGCCTTTGCAGTAGCGTCGGTCTTGTTGAGATAGAAGTTAACGGTGATGGTGGTTTCGGTGTCGTTTACCCAGAACAGGTGTACGTCATTCACGCCGCGCTGGCTGGTCTCAAAGTTATCAGCCAAGCCGAACCAATACCAACCGTTTGCAGCAGTTACGCCGCCGGGCAGAACAGCCTTAACGTCTGCCGCGGTAGGAAGGGTTGCTGCGAAAATGGTGTAGCTCTTGGTCAAAGAGGTCTGGAGCTGACCGTTTACATAGTAGTAAACGTAGTAAGTACGTGCAGTTGCCACGTGCTTAACGGTAACAGCCTCTGCAGGCATCTCGAAAGTGGTGCCGCTGAATGCGGTGCCGTTGATCAAGGTCTTTACGTACTCGATACCGGTAAGAGTGGTCTTGCCGGTGAACTTCACGTTCGTGAATACGTAGCCAGCCTCGTAGTAGTTTCCGCTCATACCTGCAACGTCAGCGATGGGACCTGCGGGAAGCTTGGATGCGTCGTACGCGGAAGGATCCAGATCCATATCGTATGTGTCAAGGATAGAGAGGTTATACTTGTTAACAAGAACGATGTCGGAGAAGTGAGGTGCGTTGAAGGTAACGGTGTCATTGACAACCGTAAAGTCCTGACCTGCAACGAGCTCGGTGTTGGCATCACCGGATACGTAGATGAAGGTCTTCTTATCGGTGGTATTTGCCGCACCGGCGAAGGGCAGGGTGATGACAACCTCGCCATTGGCGAAATCGCCAAGAGAAACTGCTACGTCATCAAAGAGGAAGCCCATTGCATAGTATGCTGCGCCGCTCTTTGCATTGAATTGCAATGCCTCAACCACGTCGGTTGCTGCTGCCTGATCGTAGGAGAAATCAACGTCGGATGCGCCGAGAGCCTCAGCCTTATCAGCCAGTTTCTTGAGCATTGCGTTGCTCAGAGCAACCTTGTGCGCGCTGTTCTTGGAATCCAATACCAGCTTGCCGTTCGCATTGCTCCAGCTTCTGAGGAATGCGGCGCCCATATGGAAGTCCATTTTGGCAGCCCAATCGTTCCCCAGCCAGGTTACGTAGCATACGCCGTCCTCAAATCTGATCTCGAAGTCTACGCCGTTGACGTAGCCGGGGATCTGCAGACCTGCGTTGTCGTAATCGTAAGCGATGTTTGCGTATACGGTAATATCTGCGGTGGGCTCAACGGTCCAATCCATTGCACCGTTTGCAAGTGCCCAGGTGTGCGTGTAGGCATAAACGTGAGCCTCGTTTTCGCCAAGTGCGGGATACAGCGTCTTGATCTGTGCATCCAAAGCATCGCGATAGGAGCTCAGGAGAGTACCCTCGTATACGGTAACGGTGATCCACTTGTCTTCAGCAAGCTCCTCGCCGTCAACGGTGGGAATTACGGTCATGGTATACTCTGCAACGTACTCAACGATCTCCCAAGTCAGGGTCACGTCAGCGGTGATTGCGCCGTTCAGATCGAATGCGGCGCCGGTTGCAACGTTGATCCACTTCAGGGTGTCGCCTTCCTCCATCAGTGCCTCTACGTATGCGTTCATAGCGGCGATCTGATCCTCGGTCAGCGTCTCGCCGTCAACCACTACGAACTGCAGGCCTTCAACGGGCTCCTGCGTTTCGGGATCAACAACGGTTACGTTCCAGGAAATAACGGGTACGGGAGAATCCCAGGTCAGAGTGATATCATCAACTACGGGAGTAGCGAAATCATACTCGTTTCCGTCAAGGTCAGTCCAAACGGTACCTTCGGGAAGAGTTGCCTTCAAATAATCCTCTGCAATTGCATCCAGCTCGGCACGGTCTACCAACTCACCGTCGTAAATGGCTACGCCACCTACGATGACGGAGGTATCGGCAGG
The DNA here is from genome assembly GCA_017453305.1 of Clostridia bacterium. Lineage (GTDB taxonomy): Bacteria > Bacillota > Clostridia > Oscillospirales > CAG-272 > UMGS1865. Next base: position 13,219 of record JAFTKJ010000018.1, on the reverse strand, counting down.
ATCAACAACAGTTACGTAGTGCATACCCTCGATATCGGGGAGTACTGCAACGTCAGCGCGAGGCATCTTGGTCAAAAGCTCGCCGGTTGTAGCATTCTGCCAACCAAGGAAATCAAGCTTTGCATCTGCAGGAATGTAATCCTTAATGGTTGCAAGATCTGCGCCTGCAGGAACCAAGGTGGTCAGGATCTCGTTGTGCGCCTCATCGTAGAAGGTGATCTCATACAGGTTGGTCACACGCAGAGTCAGATCAACGCCCAGCTGTGCGGTATCATTGGTGAAGTAACCCAGGAAGAGGGACTTCACGTCGTCCAGATTTACAGAGAATCTGGAGGATACAACGTTTGCCAGCTTGTTAACAGCCTTTTCAATCAGTGCCTTGGGAGTAAAGGTCAGCGTCTTCTCATAGTGGAAGGCAGCATTGCCTGCGTAGAAGTCGCTAATGGTAAGGTTTGCAAACTTCGCACCGATTCTGGAAGCCAGAACGCGATCTGCAACCTTCAGCACGCGAGTCTTTACTGCATTGTAAATTGCGCCGCTGTTTTCAACCTTTTCAACTACATTATTATAAAGGTATGCGAAGGGATCCTCGGATGCTGCTGCATTTTCGAGAATGCTCTTCAGATCAAACTCCACGCCAGCCTTATCGGCAACCTTTTCCAAAGCGGTGTAAACCGTCTCGTCCCAGATGCCGTTGATTCTTGCGGGAAGCTTAGAGGAGATATCAACCTTGGTCACAGCCTCGAGCTTGTTCAGGAATACCTCGAAGGTGGGAATTTCGGTTGCCTTGAGCATCAGATCGTTTGCGGTCAAGTGAGTGAAATCATAACCGGTTGCTTCCTTAATATATTGCAACAGTACGTTTGCATAACGGGAAGCCATTGCTCTTTCGTATGCGTTGCCGAAGATTTCGGGATCAACCGCATCCAGAACAGCCACGATATCCTCGATGGTCAGCTTTTCAAAGAAAGCAACTGCATCGGAGGGGCTGGACTCGTAAATTGCCAGGATCTTATCCTTCAGAGTGTTCCATGCGGGATCGGAAGCGTTGCCCAGCTTTTCGAGGGCTACGCGAACGACGCTTGCAAACTCATCGGGAATCTTAACGTCAACCACCAGGATGCCGTCCTCGAGTGCAATAGTACCGACCTTGTTGATCAAAGTCTGGAGCTTGGAGGCAGCTGCACGGATGGTGCCGATGCCCTCGGTGACTGCAAACTTCACGGTGTAGACCTTGGTCTTTGCAACGTCGTCGGTTGCTTCGGACTGATAGGTGATAGAGAAGCTGGTGGACATCAATACACCGTCATCGCCAAGCTTGCTCAGATCATCCAGGGTGGGCAGGAGATTTTCAAGAACCTCGAGCACAGCCGCGGGATTGAAGTACAGAAGGTCGCCGTCCTTTTCGGTCAGCGCGGTATCATTGATCTTGATCTCCTGAACGTTGGTCTCTACTGCATTGAGCAAAGAACTGAACAGAGGGAGATAGGATTGGAAGTCGAGCATGTCGATGACAGCCTTGTGAGCGCCTGCGGCATAGAGATCCTTTGCGAGCTGGGGCAGATCAACCAAGCCTGCAAGCGTGGGCAGACCGATTGCATTCACCAGACCGTTCACGTCAAAGATCGTGGAAAGGGTGCCTGCTGCAAGGATATCGTCGATGATTGCATCGATTCCAATGGAGGTCAAAAGTCCGTTGAAGTCGGTTACGTAGTTTTTCAGGAGAACTTCGTAGCCACAAGTTTGGGTAACGGCAACGTCAACGCCGATCGCCTTAACGGCTGCGGTGTAGTCGGGCTTGCCGCTTGCATCCTTCTTGATGCAGTCGATCACGTCGTCAGCGGTGATCGTATTTGCGTTCAGTGCGTTCTGCAATTGGGTCTTGAGGACGGAGATTTCAACCATATCCTCATATTTGTGATTGTCATCCTCGATCTTGTCAAGCAGGATAACGTCTGCAGAAATCAGCTCCTTAACGGTAAACAAAGGAGCCAGGGGAGCCTTACCGTTGAGCATTTCTTCAACGTCGATGACGTTGTTGGTGATCAGAACGGTCAGATCCTCAAACAAAGCTTCAACGTCGTTTGCGGTATCACCGAACAGCAGAGAATCCAAATTCAGAGCTGCGGGGTTGGTGCCGTCGCCATTGAGAAGCTTTTTGTAGATATCAACGGTAAACATACCGTCGTTGAACATATCTTCGATCAAAAGAGTGGAGCCATTCCAGTAGCCGAGCAGTTCGTCTACGGTGAAAGTATCCTGGAGGATTGCCTGGGTGGCATCGAGATCGAGGTGAGGCTCAACGTCTGCATACTCGAAGCCTGCAAACAGACCTGCCAAAGCATTGGTGTCTGCGTAATCGGGCAAAGAATTTGCGAAACGGCTGTAGTTTGCGTCTACAAATGCATCAAGTGCCGCATTGCTGATGTAGCGATCTGCCAAAGTGCCATAACCAATGGTGTTCTGGAAATAGCTCAGCTTAACGGCTGCCGAGAAATCAACGCAGGGCAGATCCATAGCCGCATCCACGTTTACGATGGACAACAGCTTGGAATCGTCAAGGCCCAGAGCCAGATTCATCAGCTTATCTGCATAATTTTCGATCAGGAGATCGGTCTTGATGTAACCAACCGCACCTGCGATGTTATCCTCGCCGATGTGGTTCATCAAAGCGTCGTAATCCTTGACGTAGTCCTGCAGGTTGGGGATGTCCTTGATCAGATCGATCAAGTCAGCCTTGTTCACCTGACCCAGGAGCTTATCAACGTCAACGTAGGACAGAAGCACGTCGGTATCGATATCAGCGATGATCGCATCAATGATGTCATTAACTTTGTCCTTGGGGATGACTTCGAAGAACTCATCCACCGTGATAAAGTCCCCAATACGGCCATCCAAAGAGATGCCCTTGAGCAGCTCCTTGATACTGCCCTTTTTGAGGTAGGACAAGAGCGCGGACGGATCAACAGTAAACGTCAGGTCAGTAGACGTTACGTTGCCGTTTTGCGTTTTGTCCGAATTCACGCCAAGCCATGCATCTGCAAACGCACTGATGGGGGCAATTGCCAGCACCATAACGATTGTCAGAAGCATTGCAAGAATTCTGTTGAACAGTTTCATACACAAAACCTCACTTTGTCTCAGATTCCGCCGCTTCCTGAATAACGGCGGTCAAATTAGTCTTGTTTCCCTCTGCGCACGTCATTTGCGAGGCAGAAGTTTATAGGGTTTCCCTATATTATCAATATCATACCACTTTTTGAGCGATTTGTCAATAGAATTTCCACACTTTTTTCCGTTTTTCTTCTTAAATTGTATTTTATATATGGCAGATTCGACTTCCCAATCCGTTTTTTACCCATATTTTTCCAATTCCATTTTTTATTTTTATAACGATTTTAATTCTTATTCTAATATTTTACTTTTTTGATGCAAATTTATTGTTTTTCGATAAAAATATATTGACAAACAGAAATTTGTATGCTATAATCAAATCAACAATATCAAACGGAGGCGTTTTAAACCAATATGAAAAAAATGACTGTCTCAAATCGAACATCAAGCATCATCTCTTTGATCCTGGCGATCCTGCTTATCCCGGCACTGCTGTTTGTGCTGTGGTGGCTGCCCGATGTTGTGGGTGCTATGCTGGACACGCCCGACCACCTGGGCGACCGTGCTAACATGCAGGATTGGGAGCGCACTGCCGTTCTTGTGGCGGCTTATCTGATCGTTGCCGTCGCCTTTGTAACGGTCGGCTTCTTGATCTTCCTTCTTCGCCTGACATTGTCGGAAGCCGTCTTTTCACAAAAGACGCTGACCGTACTGCTTTGCCTCTCCATCTGTTGCTTTGTCATTGCCGCACTTTTTGGCTACGTGGGCATTTACTTTCAGCTTGCCTTTTGCGTCGCCCTTGCAGCCCTTTGTCTCGGCGTCTCCTTGCGCGTAGTCAAAAACGTCATCGCAGAGGCGATGCGGTACAAATCCGAGAATGATCTGACGATCTGACGGGAGGTAAGCATGATTATCATCAATCTTGACGTTATGATGGCAAAACGCAAAATGTCCCTGAACGAGTTATCGGAAAAGGTGGGCATTACGCTTGCCAATTTATCAATTTTGAAAAACAACAAAGCAAAAGCCGTACGTTTCTCCACTCTGGATGCAATTTGCCGCGCCCTGGACTGCCAGCCCTCCGACATTCTGGAATACGCCCCCTCTGCCCCCAACGAAGAATAACCCACATCCCACGTCTTAAGAAAGGAGACCTTTATGGACCAATTTCAACCGTCGTTTTCAGCCCCAACAGCACCGCCCGTGAGCCTCGAACCCGAGCGCCACATGCGTGACACTGTATTCGCCTATCTTACGATACCCGTCTGCTTCTTGCTTGTCAAGGTCTTGCTTGCAACGGAGCGCGGCTTGGGCGCAACGCTTGCAATCCTGCTTGCGCTCGCCTTTTCTGCTTTGTATCTGCGCTTGTCGGGCGTTCGCCTAACGGTACGCGCTTATGTAACCGGCATTTTGCTTGCTCTTTTTTCCTTCGGCTCGTTGACCAACGATAACGCTTTTCTGCGCGGTCTTTTGTTCTTGGTTCTGTGCGTCTTGCTGCCGTTTTTTATCTATACGTGCTGCACAAAGCGTGAAAATTCACTTCTGCGCGCTTTTTGGGGACACGCGGCACACAGCTTCCGCATACCGTTTGACTCCATCAAGATCAGCTTCCCCTGCTTCCTTTTCAAAAAAGGTGACAAACCGTCACGCGCCTTGTCGATCCTGGGTTGGTGTGCACTGGGCTTGTTCGTTGCCATTTTCCCAACGCTCATCATCGGACTTCTCCTCTCCTACGATACGCAATTCACAGCCCTTTTGGATCGCATTTTTGATTTTTCCTTTGATCACGTGTTTGAAAATCTGCGCGATATCATTCTCGCATGTGCGCTCTCTATTCCCCTCTTTGGCGCGCTGTTCGGCAATTTGCAACGCACAAAGCAGAATACGAACACCGCCAAGACAGAGATTGCATCGGACCGCATGCACATTCTTCCAAAACCTCTGCTTTGCGCCTTTGTCACGCCGATCCTTTTGCTTTACGTGCTCTTTTTCATCTCGCAATGGAACTACTACGTCTCTGCCTTTACCAATACGCTCCCCCAGGACCTGACCTATGCAGAATACGCGCGCGAAGGCTTCTTTCAGCTTTGCACCGTGTGCGTGATCAATGCCCTGATTCTTGTCATCTTCCAAACCATGATGCGCCGTCGCGACGGTGAGCGCGAGCTTGTGCGCCGCGTCTATACGGCGATCATATCTCTCTTTACCCTCGTCCTCATCGCAACCGCGCTCTCCAAAATGGTGCTCTATATGGACGCCTACGGCATGACCTTAAAGCGCGTTTACGCCACGTGGATGATCCTGTTTTTGGCGCTGGTGTTTTTACTGACGGTAATCTCCTCCTGCTGGCGCAAGTTTCCGTTCTTCAAATGCGCATTTGCGGCAACCGTGCTTTCACTCAGTGTGCTCTTTTTGGTCAATTTCGGTACTACGGTCGCCAATTACAACGTAGATGCCTACCAAAAAGGCAAGCTTTCCACCGTAGACGTGGAAGCCCTGGAGAGCTTAGGCGACTCTGCAATTCCTGCACTGGTACGTCTGGAGGATTTGTTAGAAGAAAAAGCCTCCTCAGACAAGAACGCCGCCATCCTTTTGGAGCAGGCGAGCACCACCTTGGACCGCCTGCAAGAGGCGCGCAAGACACAAGAACGCGGCGTGATGGATCTGACAATTCCCAACCTCTTAGCGGATCGCGCATTGCAAAAAAGATAAACCACATCGTTCCGCATTCTTAGCGAAGAAAGCACGAACACCACCAAGGATTACTTTGGTGGTGTTTTTCTATTGGCGGTAGCTTTCCAAAGCCTCCCTCCGAGAGGGAGGGGGACCGCGATAGCGGTGGAAGGAGCCTGCGTGACTTTGGGGTTTTGATAAGCTTTATTGTAACGCGCTCTCCCTCAGTCCTTTGTCGCTTGCGACATTTGACAGCCTCCCTCCCGGAGGGAGCCTTTGTACGTCATACCTCTGCGGATAGTGGGTTCGGGCTTCGCCCGACTGTGCGCGGACATCTACACGCTATAATTACCTCGGAGGCAAGCGTCCGGAAATACGCAATTCAAGGATTGCTTGGATTTAAAACAATGAATTGATAATTGTTTTTTCACAAATATGTGCTATACTGTAATCACACCGGTGATAAATTTTTTTGGAGGTGCTTATATGCAACTTGATTTAGGACAAAAAATACGAGAACTGCGTCGGCGCGATGGACGCACACAAGAAGCATTTGCCAAGGCGATCGGAGTGACATCGCAGGCGGTTTCTCGCTGGGAAGCCAATGGTGGTTACCCCGACATGGAAATGATTCCGCCTATCGCAAATTATTTCGGCATTTCAATCGATGAACTTTTCGGCTACAACAATGAGCGTTCAAAGAAGATTGACGAGTTAGCTGCAAAGATCGATCAAATGAATTCTCAAAACAACGGAGTAGATATTAACATCAATGAATGTATTTCGCTCGCAAGGAATGCGTTAATCGAATTTCCGGGGAATGAAAAAATCATGCTGTGCCTTGCTTCGGTATTGTACAATGCCGGATATGTTCGTTATGGTGAATGTCATTTATCCGATGATGAAGGCTATGACGTTTTGGATATTGAAAAACATCGTACCTACTCCGAATGGAAAGAAGCAATATCTCTTTATGAGAAATTGTTAAAAACCATGGAAAACGGAGAACCTCGCCATCGTGTAATTCGCGAGCTCACTCAGTTGTACTTGAATACCGGCGAACACACACGAGCACTTGAAGTGATCGAATCTGCCCCAAATATTTACGGGACAAGGGAATTTCTCAAAGCCAAGGCAGTAGACGGAAAGAAACGTGCCAAGGCTTACGGTGAGGCATTGCTGAAAACAGTCAGAGCTTGTTCTGAGCTTATGGTCAGCGGAGTGCTCACCAATGAAAAAAATATGTCCGTAGCGGAAAAAGTGCAAAGCCTGCGAAATGCTATCGAAATATTTAATACTATTTGCACCGACGGCAATTGCGGCTTGCACCATTCCTATATTGCGCGTGTCTACACTTTGCTTTCCCTGTATCTGTGGTTGGACGGTAAAAAGGACGATGCATTTATGGCTTTGGACGCTGCACTTCTGCACTTCAAACGCTTTGATAAGTGCCGTACCAAGCAGACAGGATACTATACTGCACCGCTTATTAAATTAGTTCAGCATGAAACGTGTAAAAACAATTCGGATGTTGACTTGCCGATTGAAACATCTCACATGAGCCTTGCGGAAGATTGGCCTTGGTGGAGTGTTTCCGAATATGAGATTGTGAAACCCGAAATCCAAGCAGATCCCCGATGGAATGAATGGGTGTCCAAATTACAGTAATAATTCCACCCTCGCCCCGCCTCGCGCGGGGCTTTTCTTTATTTCCTCTGATGCAGATTTTGAACCGCGTAACAGCGTGACAGTGCATTTTCACGCGCTATGCTTGTCCCAGAAGCAAGCGTAGGGAAAGCGGAAAATATGTGCTGTCAATGGATATGTGTGTCATTCAATCGACTTAACTATAAGTTGAATTTATTCTAATATAGCGTTGTTGAATTATCTTTGTTTGTGTGCTATACTTATACCAGTGAAGCGCATCACAATAAAAATTGGAGGTTTCTTATGACCAATATCAATATAGGCAACAAGATACGGGAACTCAGAAAAAAGAAAGGTATTACTCAAGAAGCTCTTGCCTCCGTTCTTTCTGTTTCTCCGCAAGCGGTAAGTAAATGGGAGAGTGGTCTGACGTATCCCGATATGGAAATGATACCGGTTATCGCAGGATATTTTGAGGTTTCCATGGATATTCTGTTTGATTACGATGTTCGTGAAATGAAAGCGAAAATCACAAAGATTACTAATGAAGCGAGAAAGTATTTTTTTGATGACACTCCGAGATATATAGACACTATAAAAGCCGCCTTGCAGGAATATCCGGAAAATGAATTTCTGCTTTGCTGTCTGTTAGATGCCTACGAATACGCTTTGCGCGATCATGATGATACCTCACATCTTGACGAATTGATTGAGCTTTCTCAAAAAATTATTACCGAGAGTTCGGACTTTCTTCGAATATGTAATGCGAAAGATTGTCAATCGGCGGCATATCTAAAGAAAGGCGAATATCAAAAAGCAAAAGATGTTTTGGAGACACTTCCGTGCGACTTTAACATTCGCAATGATACGATTTCATTTAGACTTTCCGGAAAAGATAAGTTGAACGCTTCTATATTTTCTCGGAATCATCATTTGGAGGGATTGTACAGTTCGTGTATGAAGGAAGGTGATGCTTGGTTCTTTATGGATCAGCATCCCGATGTTAAGTTCCGCGATTACACATCCGATGATTATATTCCCGAAGCTTTGAAATGCTATCAGAAAGGACTTCGTGTGCTTACGACATTCCTTTTGACAGACTACTATGATAATCCCGCAGAACAATATCTTTGGGGAGGTATGCAAACATTCCATTGGAGTTTTCTTCAGTGCATTGCCGCTTGCTATAAAAAGCTTGGTAATGCTGAGGAATGTGAAAAATATATTGCGGAAGCATATCACCTTATATCTGTTGTATGGAAGGACTTTGAGGAGAACAAAGAATATTACATGGAGTATTTCTATAAGTATCTGAACAAGTATGATCTCGCAGAATATATCAAGTAATCCTCGCCCCGCCTCGCGCGGGGCTTTTCTTTGCTTTCAGCATATCAAAAAATCCAAATAAAAAGAATTTGGGACTGTTTTTCTATTGACAGTCTTGCTTGTTTTGTGTATAATAAACATGAGAATATTCTCTTTTAGGAGGACAAAAGTATGGATAAGGTAAAATTTGGTGTCATCGGTTACGGGAATCGCGGCTCCGGCTTGACGCGTGACATTTTGTTGCGCATGAGCGACGTAGAGGTCATCGGCGTATGCGATTATTACGAGGATCGCGTGCAAAAAGCGCAGGACACCGTGGAAAAGGCGTGTGGCAAGCGCCCCTTTGGCTCCACCAACTATATGGATATTTTGAATATGGAGGCGCTGGATGCGGTTTTGATCTCCACCTCGTGGGAAACGCACGTTCCCTTTGCCATTGACGCATTGAAAAAAGGCATCCCCGTCGCCATGGAGGTCTGCGGCGCTTACAGCATCGAGTCCTTATGGGAGCTTGTGCGCACGCAGGAGCAAACGGGCACGCCCTTTATGTTCATGGAAAACTGTTGCTTTGGTAAAACAGAGCTGCTTGGCACTTCCTTTGCACGCAACGGACTCCTTGGTGAGATCGTGCACGCCAGCGGCATGTACGGCCACGACCTTTGCGCCGAGATTGCAGGTGGATACATCAACCGCCACTATCGCTTGCGCAATTACCTCACACGCAACTGCGACAACTACCCCACGCACGAGCTGGGACCGATTGCAAAGGTGCTCAACATCAACCGCGGTAACCAAATGCTCTCGCTGGTTTCCATGTCCTCCCGTGCGGCAGGCATGCAGAATTATATCAATCAAAATGCCGAAAAATATCCCGATCTGGTTGGAAAGACCTTCCGCCAAGGAGATATCGTCAACACGCTGATCACATGCGCCGACGGCTCCACCATTTCCCTCTGCCTTGACACTACTCTGCCGCGCTCCTACTCGCGTGACTTTACCCTGCGCGGTACGGGCGGACTTTACAAGCAGGACAGCAACGTGCTGTTCCGCTACGGTGACAAGGAGTATTGGGAGCCCGAGCATTTCCACCGCGACTATGCAGGAAATGCCGCAAAGCTGGAAAACGATTACCTGCCCGATATCTGGAAGAGCATTACCAAAGAGGATCTGGACGCGGGGCACGGCGGCATGGACGGCTTGGAATTCCGTGCATTCGTCAACGCGCTCAAGAGAAATGAGGAGATGCCCATCGACGTTTACGACGGCGCCGCATGGATGGCGATCACCGCACTCTCCGAGGCTTCCATCGCGCAAGGCAGTGCCCCCCAGGCAATTCCCGACTTTACAAGCGGACTCTGGACGGTGCGCAAGCCGAAGGACGTTGTGGAGCTCCCCATCGTAAAATAATATCAAAAAGCACGTACGTGTTGCAAAAAAGCCCCTGAAATGGCGCCAAACGCAACACGTATTGTGTTAATCGGGCAATTTGATCGTTTTGGAAAATCCTGAACGACGTCTATGAAAGGGAGTTTTTTATGCAAACAAATATCTTTTCGGGCTATTTTGGCAAGTGTCATTGCCAAGGAATTGCCGTTGATCCCGTCAAGGGCTATCTCTATTACTCCTTTACCACCAAGCTGATCAAAAGCGATCTTAACGGGAATATCATCGGATCCGTCGATCATATCATCGGTCACCTCGGGTGCATCGATTTTTGCGACCGTGACGGAAAGCTGTACGCATCCTTGGAATACAAAAACGATGCCATTGGAAAAGGAATTTTACGTGCGCTTGATGCAAAGGATCGGAGCGTGGAGGACGGCTTTTACGTTGCGATCTTTGACGTGGATCGCATCAATCGTCCCGACATGGATGCCGAGCGCGACGGTGTCATGCGCACCGTCTATTTAAAAACGGTGGTGGACGATTACAGCGGCAAGACCGTCAACGGCGGTCGCGTATGTGATCACCTTTACGGTTGCTCCGGCATCGACGGTTTGGCAATTGGTCCGGATTTTGGTAATCCGCACGGCACGCAGCAGTATTTGCACGTTTGCTACGGTGTGTACTCCGACACTGAACGCACCGACAACGATTATCAGGTCATTCTTCAATTCGAGTTTGAGGATTGGTGGGAGGGCATCGCACAGCCGCTTTTTCAAGACCGTATGCACAAAAACGGCCCAAAAGAGGCGCGAAACAAGTATTTTTTATACACCGGAAACACGACCTACGGGGTACAAAATATGGAATACGACGCATGGACGGGTAATTATTTTCTTTGCGTTTATCCGGGAAAAAAGCAAGAGTTTCCAAACTATCCCATGTTTGTCATCAACGGAAGCATCGCACCAAGACGGGAGGAGCTACGCGGCTTTGACACCGAAACCAAAGGGCTTGTGCTCACGCTGCAGGAGACGGGGCTTTCGCAAAACGGCATACACGGTATGGATTTTCCCCATGGGAGTACCGGATTTTACGCATTTGGCGACGGCAGATTCTACGCATCAGAAGAATTTCGTTCCCCCGATACGGGCGAACAAGCCACCAACGTCCGCCTCTACCGCCTGCTGACTGACGGTCCCACTTGGAGCTTTGTGCGATATCGGGAAAATGCTTAAAATACTTGACATTTATTCGGTCATATGCTATAATGCAATTGTTCCCAAATAAAAAATCCGAATTTTGAAAGGAGATCCACATGAACGGAAAAAAGAAATGTAAAATTTTAAAAGAAATCCGCCGCCGCATTGCCGAAGAAAATGACATTGCATTTGTGACCTCCGAATGCAAGCATCAAGGCAACTGCCTTGGAACTTGCCCCAAATGCGAGGCGGAGGTGCGTTATTTGGAGGAACAGATCGAGGCACGCCGTCGCGCAGGATATGCCATTGCCCTGACAGGTCTTGCTTTAACGGTAACTGCGGCAACCGCCTCCTGCGTACCGAGCGACGACGCAGCGCAAGACACGACCGTCGCAAATACTACCACCGACTATGGTGAATTGGGCGGAGACCCTGTTTGGGAGCTCGAACCCATGGGGGACGTCCCCACGTCAGCCGATCCGGAAACAGAGCCTCCTATCATGGGAGCTCCCCTTGAAACAGAGCCTCCTATCATGGGGGATCCCTTTCGTTCTTGATCCGCAATGACCACAGCACCCGTTATCACAATTGCACGCCACCGCCTTCAAACCGATGGACAGGGCGTGACCTCGTTGGTCATTTTTCACGGTTGCCCCCTGCGTTGCAAATATTGCATCAATCCATACTCCTTTGCTCCGGACACCCGTTTTACGGAAATGACACCCGCTGAGCTGTATGACAAGGTCAAGATCGACGAATTGTATTTTCTCGCAACAAACGGTGGCGTGACCTTTGGCGGTGGCGAGCCTCTTTTACACGCCGATTTTATACAGGAATTTCGTCAGATTTGCAAAAACGAGTGGCATTTTTGCGTTGAAACCTCACTCGCAGTTCCCCAAGATGCAGTCAAAACAGCTGCAAGCTGTATCGATCACTTTTACGTGGATTGCAAGGATATGAATCCCGATATTTACGAACGCTATACGGGAAAGAAAAACAATCTCCTGCGCGAAAACCTCGCGCTCCTGCTGGAGCTGGTACCACCGGATCGTGTCACCGTCCGTCTGCCACTCATCCCCGACTTTAATACCGAGGCAGACTGCGCACGAAGTCGGGACATATTATCCAAAATGGGCGTGACAAAATTCAACCATTTAACCTATCAAGTAAAAAAATAATACCTTGTACACCAAAAGGGGCTGTCGAAAGGCGTGCAAAATTAGCGGGGAAATCGCAAAATCTTTCACTAATACACGGTAGGGGCGAACTGCGTTCGCCCGCGGGCGTTCACAGAACGCCCCTACGGATAAGCGAAATTTGATATGCAGAAAGCAAAGATTAACCCCGACAGATTTCAAGGTCTGTCGGGGTATTCTCTATAAAGAGCAAAATATATCGGTGGCCAAGTTTGTTCTTATATCAAACTGGTCTTTATAATCGGTTGCCCATGCAACACTAAAATACAAAATTTCAGGTGGAGATTTCAATAAATATTGTATACCGCCATCGATTAGTTTCGCATCGAATTCAGGATTGTCTGCTTCTGCACCAATGGTAACGATCGTACTGCCTTTTATAAAATCCGTTCCCAAATATCGCTCGTCGGAATCCCAATTAGTTAATATGTTTTCACAATTAAATTCTATAACACACCGTACGGTTTTGGCATTTGCGGATGGAACAGAGATTATATAGCAAGCGGATATAGGACTCTCCAAAACAGCTTTTGCCTTGCAATCATATGGTGAAAAATCATACACCGATGGTGTGTCATTCACATAAACTACTATTTTGCCTAACGGAGTTAAAATATTTTTATCCATAATACCTCCACAAAAATCTATTTCTGTTTTTCGCCAGTTTCGCCTTTGTAT
>JAFTKJ010000048.1 GCA_017453305.1 Clostridia bacterium | reverse complement strand
TACCTCTTCCACAACGATGGAGACTATGAATTTCCCACTCCACCCGACGGAAATAGCGGAAATAACGGCAATTCCGACAAAAATCCCGATGAAATTTTAGAGGATTTTTACGAGCCGTTAGGTGAGGATAGCGAATGAAATACTCATGCATTTCCGTTCACAAAAAAAGCTTGCCGCCGAGGTTTCCATCAATGAGACCATTGATATCGACCGCGACGGAAACCCTTTGACCTACATCGACGTTGTTTGCTGTGAGGAGGATATTGCCGAAGAGGTGGATAAAAAGATCACCACCGATAAAATGATGTTCTACGTAGAAACTCTTCTCTCTCCACGTGAACGACAAATCATCATGATGCGCTACGGCTTGGGCGGCATCAAAGCACAAACGCAACGTGAAATCGCCGCCACACTCGGCATTTCGCGCTCCTACGTTTCCCGAATTGAAAAAGCGGCGTTGATCACTCTGCGTGATGCACTGAAATAAAATCGGGGGCTGTCTCAAATTCACGTTTGAAACAGCCCTTGTGTGTTATTTTAATTTTTGATGACGGATCAAGGCGCGAATGAGAAAGACGATTCCAACGATAAATAGAACAAACGTCCCGGCGATGAGTGCATAAAAAACAAACAGTCCCAAAATCGTAACGACAGCGGCAATTCCCCATGCAGAGCCACTACCCTTTGGATTTTCGGAAGAACACAGTAAAAAGCGAAGCTCCTCATCCGGAAGTCCTTTGAGGGTTCTGCGATATCCCGTTTCCGTTTTTTGATATTGCGCGCCTTCTTCCTCCAAGATAAAATAAGGCGTATTGATCACGATCTCTAGCGTTCCAAAGTCTGCCCACGTGGATGCGGGTGACAAGAGGTAGCGATAGGTATAAACCGAAGGATTGTAATATTCGTCGATGTCGGGATAGATCGGTGCCGTTACCCGATTGACGACCGTTCCGTTTGCGGGAATCGTGATCTCGTATTCATACCAGCGAAGCAAATGCGAATAAACGTCAAGATCTCCATCGCTGTGCGTAATGCCGTAATAGCTTTCGTAGGAGGAAAGAACGTCGGTGACCGCATTATACCAGTCCGCCTCCAATATATCTGCGTCTTCGTGATATTCGCTCATGGCAAGCTCGTAATACGTCATTGGCGTCGTACCGATCAGCTCCACGGTACCATCCACCTTTTGAGAGGTACCGGAGTAATAACTTTGCGCATAAAGCTCCCATTCAAGCGGCGATTCCAGATCTTTTCCAATCACGTAGACGGAAAAGAAGGATTGATTGTGCACCTGGGTTTGCAAATGTACTTCTCCCTCCTCATAAGGAGAAGAGCTGTTTGGTACGAAAATTCTTCTTTCTTCATCCTGGTTCTCAATCTTCACGCGTGCAAGAATGTAATTCTCTCGCGAGATAGTGGAAACAACGTAGGTATATTTGGTTACGGGCAATTCGGGAGAATAAAAGAAGTGCTCCATAATACCATCATGCAGCTTGTCAAGATCCTCTGCTACCTCAAACACACCCGAGGAATAGGTGTGCCGCAAGGTCTTTTCAATCTGTTTTCCATCCAGCGTGATATCGTAAATATTCGCTCCAATCTCGTCGAAATCTGCCTCAAAGGGATAACGCGGATACTCCCCGAATGGGAATGCCAGGTTGACGGTAATCTCATGATCCGTAGGATTGAAAAGTGTGTATTCGGCGCTGACGCTTGCACGGTAAGCGTCGGCAGAATCGGGAAAATGTGGGATATCAAAGGTCAAGGTCTCGTGCAAAACTTCAATCGGACATTCCCCGTCACCGCTGACCACACCAAGTCCTGTTGCTCCCTCCCAATCGCGCACCGCCGAGTTGGCAAAGCACGGCAACACCGATGCCGAAAGCAGCAGAGTACAAATCAGCAAAAAAATCAAACCTTTCTTCAAAACGACACCTCCCTTACTGTTTCATAGTTAAAGTCGTCAAAAAACAGATTTGGTTACAGTTTTTTTAAAATCCGTTTTTCCGCAATAAGAGAAAAAGAGCCACCTGCCATATCAATCCGAGCAAATTGACCGTCCAAAAATACCAATGACGGGTTTTGTGCCGAAAGAGATTCATTCCCAGAAGTGCACCGATTGCACCCCCGAAAAAGCCCAAACCGAGCAATGCGGATTCGGGAATGCGGCGACGTTTTCTCTTTGCCTTTTGCTTATCTGCGCCGTAAACCCAAAACGCCAATATTCCAATGATCAAATAAGCATACAAAAGATAGGTGCTCACGTCTTTGCTCCTTTCAAGGTCTTGGTTTTATTATAGCAGATAATTGCACAAATTACAAGTCGTTTTTTTTACGGTTACACATTTTTCTCTTGACAAAATCCAAAACACGGTGTATAATAAAAGTATGGATATGGAAAATTATGGACAGGAGGCTGTTACATGAATCGAATTATCACCATAGGACGTGAATTTGGAAGCGGCGGACGCGAGCTTGGAAAGCGACTTTCCGATCTTTTGGGATGCGCTTATTACGACAAAGAAATTATCGAGGAGATTGCAAAGCGCACACAGCTTGCCGAAAGCTACGTACAGCAAATTGTAGAGCAACGAACGGGCGTATTCTTCCCCATTACCATTGGACGCACCCTGCACCACGTACATCATACGGTTGGTACCGACTATATGCTCAAGCAATATACCTCCGTTTATACCGAGCAAGCCAACGTTCTGCGCGAAATGGCTGAAAAATCCGACTGCATCATCGTTGGTCGTTGTGCAGACTATATCTTAAAAAGCCACAAGCCCTTGCGCATCTTTGTTTACGCAGATATGGATTCTAAAATCGAACGTTGCAAGCTGAAGGCAGAAAAGGATGAAAATCTGACTGACACTCAATTGCGTAAAAAGATCATCAAGATCAACAAAAATCGCGCAAAATACTACGAGTATTATACAGGTAAAAAATGGGGTGACCGCTCCAATTACGACCTTTGTGTCAATACCTCTGCCGTTTCTGTCAAGGAATGCGCCGAGGCGTTGGCCCACATGCTGGAGCAGAGATAAACAAATACAAACTAAAAGCACGAGAGGAACGTAAGCTTTGCATTCCTCTCGTGCTTCATTTATTTTTTTGTTACGGAAATTTTTATGTTAATGCCATTTTTGAACCAAGTATCCTCGCCTTCGCCATTGGCATCATAATACAGATACATTTGTTCTGCACATATTTAAAATTTACGGATCACAGTTGCCACACGGGAGATATCCTGCATTTTCGGCTTCTTCCTTTGTGGTAAAGTAAATGCGGTTATCCTCTGCGGGCAAGGAGCCGCAGGTGGTACGGTGATACTTTTTGCTGGAAAGATTGCCTACGTAGGCATATTCCGTCACGCCGTTGTTTCCCGAGCCGGATGAATTTCCCTCGGTGGGATTGGTGATTGCATCACTATTCTTGGCAGTGGTAAAGCGCAAGGTCTTGCCATCTTCGCAGGTACAAATAATATCTCCCTGCAGATCGGTACGATACAGCTTTACCTCGGCGTCACGGTAGCGTGAGAGAACATCCTCGTCGGGATGCCCATAGTCATTATCAACTCCAACCGAAATCACACCGTAAGTCGGAGATACCTCACGCAAAAATGCATACGAGCTGGAGGTCTCGCTTCCGTGATGTCCAACCTTGATCACGGTGGATCGCAGATCGTAACCTGCCTCCAAAAGATCTGATTCTGCCTTGCGCTCCATATCTCCTGTAAAGAGGAAGGAGACTTCGTCGTATTCAATGCGCAAAACGATGGAAAGGTCATTGGTTTCGTCATAATCCGTGTGTAAGGGACCTAAAATCGTCACCTTTGCGCTTCCCAGGAAAAACGACTCACCGGGAGTCGGGACAGTTAAATTTTTTCCCTGCGAAATAACCTTGTCTAAGAAATTTTCAAATGCCTTTGTGGTATAGGTCAATACAGGTGAATACGCCACACCAACCGTTGCATAGGAAAGCGCACCCGAAAGCCCGCCCACGTGATCCTCATGCGGATGTGTACAGATTACGTAGTCAAGATAGCTAATATTCAGTTTTTTGAGATAGGAATAGATCAGGTCACTGTCGCCCACGTTTCCTCCGTCGATGAGCATGGTTTTGTCATCGCAAATGACCAGTGCCGCGTCCGCTTGACCAACGTCAATAAAATGCACTGCAAAAGAAGAGTTTGTAGGAAGCGGATTTGAACTTCCCTGCTCCTTCGTCGTGTCATCCCGCGTCGTCTCGCGCGGTGTATCCTGCGAGCCGTCAAGACCACATCCCGTCAGGGGAAAAACAACAAATAAAATTACAAATAAAAAAGCTAAAAATCGGTTGCGCATAAGTCCTCCTTTTGATTAACTGCCAAACTCCACAAGCTCCAGCCCCTCGTTATTATCCAATGTGTGACGGATGTGCCACTCGCTGTTGAAGAGTAAGAAATCGTTCCCTCGGAAATCCTGCACCCACTTGACGTCAAACAAGTGCAGCTTTTTCGGGTCTGCGCCGTTGGCAATACGGCGAATATACTGATAGGATTGCGGATATTGGCGATACGTTACACCGTACTCCGCCTTCATACGGGATTCCAGCACGTCGTATTGCAGCATGCCTACAACGCCGACGTACACGCGCTCAAGACCTCCACCCGGCTCGATAAAGATCTGGATGGCACCTTCTTGCGCGATCTGGTTCATCCCCTTTGCAAACTGCTTACGCTTCATACTGTCGATCTGCTCGACCATAGCAAAGCACTCGGGTGCAAAGGTGGGAATGCCTTCAAATTGTACCTTGGTTGTTTTATCGCAAATGGTATCTCCGATAGAAAAGATACCGGGGTCAAATACACCGATGATATCTCCTGCATACGCCTCCTCAATTACGGAGCGCTCCTGCGCCATCATTTGCTGGGGCTGAGAAAGTCGCAACGCCTTGCCGCCCTGCACGTGGAAATATTCCTTTTCGGACTCGAACTTACCCGAAACAATGCGCATGAAGGCAATACGGTCGCGGTGCGCCTTGTTCATATTTGCCTGGATCTTGAACACAAAAGCGGAGAAGGTCTCTTCAAAAGGTGTCACCTCAACATCCCCTGCCTTGCGCGAAAGCGGCGCTGTGGTCATTTTGAGGAAGTGCTCTAAGAAAAACTCCACACCAAAATTGTTGAGCGCCGAGCCAAAGAACACCGGGCTGAGCTTGCCGCAACGTACGGCATCAATGTCAAAATCAAAGCATGCACCGTCCAAAAGCTCCACTTGCTCGACAAGCTCCTCTCGCGCGTAGGAGCCGATCAGCTCGTCCATGCGTGCAGTATCGTTGATGTCGCAAGGAATGGAAGACAAGCGGTCACGCCCACGGTGAGAATCGCCAAATGCAAGAATTCTGTGCCCGTCGCGGTCATATACACCCTTAAAGCCGACGCCGCAACCAATGGGCCAGTTCATGGGATAGGTGCCAATACCAAATTCCTTTTCCAATTCGTCAATCAGATCAAACGGATCGCGCGCCTCGTGGTCCAGCTTGTTGATAAAGGTAAAGATCGGGATATGACGCATGGCGCAAACCTTAAACAGCTTACGCGTTTGCGGCTCAATTCCCTTTGCGGCGTCAATGACCATAACGGCGCTGTCTGCCGCCATCAGGGTGCGGTAGGTGTCCTCCGAGAAATCCTGGTGACCCGGGGTATCAAGGATATTGATGCAATAACCCTCGTACTCAAATTGCATCACGGACGAGGTAATGGAAATACCTCTTTTCTTCTCCATTTCCATCCAGTCGGAAACGGCGTGACGGTCGGATGCCTTTCCCTTGACCGATCCCGCGGTCTGAATTGCGCCACCGTAAAGCAAAAACTTTTCGGTCAGCGTCGTTTTACCTGCGTCGGGGTGCGAAATGATCGCAAACGTTCTGCGTCGGTTGATTTCCTGTTGCAGCTTACTCATCGTGCTATAAACCTCTCTGACAATCTTCAAAATTAACGTTAACTTTATTATTATAACATATTGTAAAACAAAATACAATACTTTTTTGATAAAAAGCAGATGGCCCCGTTTTATTGTCTGCTTCACATTGTAAAAGCGCAGAAAAATGACATTTCCATACTTCGTTTTGTATTCAAAAACAGCATCAAAAAAGGCAATTCGCTCTCTTTGATGCTGTTTGTTTTAGATTTTGTAAACGCGCTTTGCGTTTTCGGATAGGATCATGCGGCGTTCTTCGTCGGTTAAACGAAGCTTCATAAAGGTCTCCAGCTCATCCTTGGGTGACCACATGGGAAAATCACTGCCAAACATAACGCGATCCGCTCCGTAACGGTGGATCAGTGTTTCGCCAAGCGAGAGATCCTGATTGGCAAACGGAAACGTAGAGGAGCAATCTACATACAGATTGGGAAAATCGCACAGCTTACGCGAGGCATCGTCCCATACCGACCAACCGCCAAAATGCGCGCCGATTACCGTTAAGCGCGGAAACGCCTTGAGCACCGGCAACAAGCGGTTGGGATTGGAAAAATCGTAGCGATGATCGCCCGTGTGCATCAGCACAACCAAGCCCTCCTCCTCGCACCGTTCGTATACACGCATCATGCGCGCGTCGTCAATGGCAAAGCCCTGAATGTCGGGGTGGATCTTGATACCGTGCAAATGCAGAGATTTGATCTCTTCAATCACCGCATCCTGATCCTCACAGTCGGGGTGCGCCGCCCCCAAGCCCGTAAAGCGCGTAGGGGCTTTTTCGACCTCGGCAGCGATAAAGTGATTGATGCTGGAAACTTGCTTTGGCGTGGTGGCAACCGATTGCACCACAAAGCGGTCAATTCCAACGCGCTCACCGATTTCCAAAAGCTCCCCCGCCACGCCGCGACAAGCGGCGCGTGTGGAGTAAAAGGCATCCGTACCCGCAACTGCGCGATCCACGATCTTTTCGGGATAGATGTGACAGTGTGCGTCAATGACCTCGTATTTATTTTGAATCATGTTCTATCATCCTTTTTTCAAGCCGAGCTTTTCGACTGCGTTTTCACGCATTTTGTACTTGAGGATCTTACCTGCGGCATTCATCGGGAACGCGTCGACAAAATCGACGTATCTCGGCACCTTGTGACGCGCCATGCTTGCCGCAACAAACTCCTTCATTTCCTGCTCGGTCATGCTCTCACCCTCCTTGAGGATCACGCATGCCATGATCTCCTCGCCGTACTTTTCGTCGGGGACACCAATCACCTGCACGTCACTGACCTTGGGACAGGTGTAAATAAATTCTTCAATTTCTTTGGGATAAATGTTCTCGCCGCCGCGAATGATCATATCCTTCAGGCGACCAGTAATACGGTAGTTGCCCTCGGGAGTGCGGCAAGCCAAGTCACCCGTATGCAACCAGCCCTCGGCATTGATTGCGGATGCGGTTGCCTCGGGCATTTTGTAGTAGCCCTTCATAATATTGTAGCCGCGTGCCACAAATTCGCCGTTGACACCATCGGGGCAATCCTCGCCCGTTTCGGGATCAATGATCTTGCACTCGACGTTTGCAAAGGCACTTCCAACCGTTTCCGTACGTACCTCAAGCGTATCGTAATAGCTGCTCATGGTACATCCGGGAGACGCCTCGGTCTGACCGTAAACGGATACGATCTCCTTCATGTTCATTACCTGCGTTGCTTTTTTCATCAAGTCGGCGGGACAGTTGGAGCCTGCCATAATACCGATGCGCATATAGGAGAAATCGGTCTTTGCAAAGTCTTCGTGCTCCATCATGGCAATAAACATGGTAGGAACGCCGTTGAATGCGGTGATGTGCTCATTGTGCACGCACGCAAGTGCCGGCTTGGGTGAAAAATACGGAAGCGGCAGCATAGTGGTACCGTGCGTCATGGATGCGGTCATGGAAAGCACCATTCCAAAGCAGTGGAACATGGGTACCTGGATCATCATGCGGTCAGCTGTGGAAAGATCCATGTGGTCACCAATGTATTTACCATTGTTGACGACGTTATAGTGCGTCAGCATAACGCCCTTGGGGAATCCCGTTGTTCCGGAGGTATATTGCATGTTGCAGACGTCGTCCTTGTTAACTGCCGCTGCCATACGGTAGACCTCGCTGACGGGAGTTTGATGGGCGCGCTCCAGCGCATCGTTCCAATCCATGCAGCCCTTTTGACGGAAACCAACGGTAATGACATTGCGAAGGAAGGGTAAGCGTTTACTGTGCAGAGCCATACCGGGCTTGAGAGAGGCGAGCTCGGGGCAAAGCTCGGCAATAATCTTGCCATAGTGCGTATCCTTGGAGCCCTCGGTCAAAATCAGGGTATGCGTATCCGATTGCTTGAGAAGATACTCTGCCTCGTGAATCTTATATGCGGTATTGACGGTGACAAGAACCGCGCCGATTTTTACCGTTGCCCAAAAGGCGATGTACCATTGCGGTACGTTGGAAGCCCAAACAGCAACGTGTGAACCTGCCTTTACGCCCAGCGCAACCAGGGAGCGTGCAAATTCATCTACGTCATCGCGGAACTCGCTATAGGTACGGGTGTAATCAAGCGTTGTATACTTGAATGCGTATTGGTCCGGGAACTCCTCTACCATGCGATCCAGTACCTCGGAGAATGTCAAATCGATCAAAAGATCCTTTTTCCAAACGAACTTACCTGTGTGTGCACGGTTGTAGTAGAGCGTTTTTTCATTTCTTGCGGGATCGTTGAATTGGCGCATAAAGCCGACAAACTGAGAGAAGATGATCTCCATATCGTCAAGCTCCTCACACCATGCGGGATCCCACACCAAAGAGAGGAAGCCGTCGTAGTTGACGGAGCGCAGAGCCAGCATCATATCCTTGATGGGAAGGTCACCCTCGCCGATCAGGCAATGCTCCATGCCTTCCTCCGTTTTTTTGGCATCGCTGATGTGTACGTGGCGTACGTACGCGCCCAAATTTTTGATGATCTGCTCGGGGGATTCGCCACCGTCAAAATAAGCGGCGGAGAAATTCCAAAGAGATGCAAAATAGTCACTTGCAAAGCGGTCAAGCAAGGCTCTGAGCTTTTCGGTTCTTACAAACAGCCCTGCGGTTTCCATTAAAAGCGTAACGCCGATGCGCTCTGCCTCGGGAAGCAGCTCCGCAATTACGGCGGCGGTGTTCTCTACCGCGGTGTCCTCGTCTTGTGCGGCGTTGGCGCGCAGACGGATGTTGGGAATGTGCAAATTGGATGCGATCTGCATGCATTTGCGTATCTCCGTGATATTGGTTTCCTTAGCGGCGGCATCCGCGGGATCGCAAATGGCGTCGATGCAAGGAATGCAAAGCTTGCGCTCATACATGCGACGCAGAGTCGCCGCGGCGGCGTAATCGTAAAAAGCGCCGTCTTTATCGGTAAACATGCTGTTATTAATGTTGTGAAGCTCAATTCCCTCAAAGTTCATTGCGGAAGCGATCTCACAAAACTCCTCAAACGTGTGGTTATGCCACCCCTTGGTTGAAAACGAGAATTTCATACGGATGCCTCCTCGTAAACGATCTTATTGACGGCGTTGATGTAGGCACGAATGCCCGCACCGATAATATCGGTGGAAATACCGTTTCCGGAATACAGCTTTCCATCAGAGCGAAGCTTGACCAACGCAGAGCCCATTGCCTCGGCGCCCTCGGTAACTGCCTGAATCTGGAAATCGTCCAATTCATAGCGGTGACCGATGATCTGCTCGATGGCACGGAATGCGGCGTCAATAGGACCGTCACCCAGGCAAATACCGGGCATCTGCTCGCCGTCCTTTTTCAGAGTGATCTGGGCACTTGTGGAAATGACGTTTCCGCTGTTGACCACGTAGCTGACCAGCTCATACGTGGGAGGAACCTGCAATGCTACGCTTGCAACGATAGCCTCCAGCTCCTTTGCCCCAACCTTTTTCTTTTCTGCGACACGCAAAAACTCCTCATAAACGCGCGTTTTATCCTCCTCGGACAGATCGTATCCAAGCTTTGCAACGGAGGCAGAAACCGTGTCTTTATCGTCATTGGTGTCCAGGTGTACGGGCTCTGCATCCGCGCTCACCGTACCTACGGTGCCCTTTGCGTTCTTTGCATTGCTCAAAACCCAGCCAATCTGTTTGATGATGCGGTGAAGCTCAGTGTAGCGGATGTCGGAGGAAAAGCCGTAATGATTGCCGCAATTTTTGATCATATCCGCAAATTTTTCCAAAGAAACGGTTTGATCTCCTACAGCGGTCTTAACGCCTGCAGCGCCTGCCTCAACTGCCAGAATGGCATTTGCGCACGCCATTGCGTTCTTGTTGCTGCAACGAACGCTTACGGGAACGGTGACTGCTGCGGTAATGCCCCTTACAAAGGCTGCAAAATCATTGGGCAGCATCTCACCCGCATCCTCACAAACGGTCACCTCATCGGCGCCTGCCGCAACAGCGGTGTTGAGCGCTTTGATAAGAAAATCCGATTCGGCGCGTGTTGCATCCAAAGCACAAAATTCCAATTCCTCGCAATTTCCCTTTGCCATGGCAACAACCTTTTCGATCCATGTAAGCATCTTATCCGGCTTTTTGTGGCAAACGTATTCCATGCTGACGGGAGAAACGGGCAACTCGATACGAACACGGGAATGCACCGCATTGGAAAGTGCCGCGATTGCATTCTCTACACTCTCAGCCGTAGAGCCTGCCGCCACCGAGATCACGCTGTTTTTAACAAATGTGGAAACGGTTTTGATCAGTAAGGTATCAATGCGCGCGTTTTGAATTTCGGGCATTTCAATAATGTCCGCATCCAGCTTTTCCAATTGACGTGCGATTTCGATCTTTTCCTTAAAGGAAAAAGAACTCTCAGCACAACAAAGTGTAGCGTCTGCAATTTTGATTCGTTTCATGATAGTGTTCTCCTCATTTGAAAAAATTCTGCCTCGTATACATACAAAAATCCCCGAGGCAGTGTAAACTCTGCCTCGGGGACGAATGACAACATTCGCGGTACCACCCCGGTTACCGATATCAAATCGGTCACCTCATAGGACTCCATCAAGTCCCTTGCCCTGATAACGGTGCATGCCGTGACCGCTTACTACCGATTGGGTTCTGCGATCCTGCTCCGGAATGAGACTTTCCTTTTTCTCTTTTACGGCTCGCACCGACCGCCGCTTCTCTGAAAAGAGTGTCAAAAAGAAATAATTCCCTCAACGCATTTCAAAAAATATGCTTTATTATACCACTTGTTTGTTTATTTGTCAAGAGCTTTTGAAAATTTTTTCAATTATTTTCAATCAGATAAGTCCAGCCGTAGGTATCCTCGATCTTGCCCCATTGAATTCCTGTCAAGGTATCGTAAAGCTCCTGGGATACTTTTCCGATCTCACCGTTGTTTACGGTATAGCGAACGTCCTTGTAGCAGAACTCGCCAATGGGAGAAATGACGGCAGCGGTTCCGCAACCCCAAGCCTCCTCCAAGGTTCCGTTTTCCATCGCGTTGGAAAGCTCGTCGATGCTGAGCAAGCGCTCGGTGACGTTGTAGCCCTTTGCTTTGAGAACCTCAATGCAGGATTTGCGCGTGATACCGGGAAGGATCGATCCGGAAAGCATAGGCGTGATGATCTCTCCGTTGATCTTGAACATAACGTTCATAGCGCCAACTTCTTCGATATATTTGCGCTCCACGCCGTCAAGCCAAAGAACCTGAGAATAGCCCTTTTGCGCGGCTCTTTCCCCTGCGCGGTTACTTGCGGCATAGTTACCGCCGCACTTTGCGTAGCCCGTACCGCCTCTGACCGCGCGAACGTCCTCGTCCTCGATCATGATCTTAACGGGATTGATGCCCTCTGCATAGTAGCTTCCTACGGGAGATGCAATAATGACAAAGGTTGCGTTATGTACTGCGTGTACGCCGAGCGTTTCGTCGTTACCAAAGAGGAACGGACGCAGATAAAGAGAGGTTCCGGGTGCGGAGGGTGTCCAATCCTGCTCCAACTCCACAAAGGTCAGGAGTGCCTGCAACATATCCTCCTCGGGCATCTGCGGCAAGCACAAGCGCTCTGCGGAGTTGTTCATGCGGCGAATGTTCTCCAAAGGGCGGAAAAGCTGAACCTTTCCGTCGGCGCGGCGATATGCCTTCATACCCTCAAAGATCTCGGAGCCATAGTGCAATACGGTGGACGCGGGATGCAAGGAAAGGTTTGCAAACGGAATAATTCTGGCATTGTACCAGCCCTTTTCGTGAGAATAATCCACGATCAGCATGTGATCGGTAAACTTTTTACCAAAGCCCAGGGTTGCGCTGTCGGGCTTTTCCTTCGGGCTGGTGGTTTTCGTAATCGAAATATTCAACATGGTATTTCTCCTTTTTACTGATAAAAATCAGTTCTCTGCGCCAATGCGCATTGCCTTAAGATTTGTTTCCAACATATCGGCACGCTTTGCGGAAATGACCTTCTTCAAAGCATCTGTGATCTTTTCTTCGTCGTATTCGCCAAGCTCCTTGAGGATCTTTCCTACAATGATCATATTGGCGAGCGTTGCCATTCCATTCTCACTTGCAAGCTGTGTTGCGGGAATGTAGAACACCTTGAGGTCGGTGCGCTCTACCTTGCGCTCGATCAGTGTGGAATCTGCAAAGATCATGCCGCCCGGTGCAACGGTAGCCTCAAACTTATCCAAGGAAGGCAGGTTCATAGCAACCAGAACGTCGGGATTGGAAACAATGGGAGAGCCTACGGGCTCATCGCTGACAATGATACTGCAGCTTGCAGTACCGCCGCGCATCTCGGGACCGTAGGAAGGCAACCAGCTGACCTGCTTTTCCTCCATCAATCCCTTATAAGCGATAAACTTTCCGGCAAACAGAATTCCCTGTCCGCCAAAGCCGGAAAATAACATTTGCTTTGTGCTCATTGTGCCGACTCCTCCTTTGCGCTTCTATCTTTATAAACACCCAAAGGATAATACGGGATCATTTTTTCATCGATCCATTGCAGAGCCTTCTGCGGAGTCATACCCCAGTTGGTAGGACAGGTGGAAAGCACCTCTACCAAGGAAAAGCCCTTGCCCTCAATTTGATTTTGGAACGCCTTTTTGATCGCCTTTTTCGCGTTGTTTACGTTCTTAACGTTATTCACGGTCACGCGTGCGAGGTACTCGGGGCCTTCCAGCTCAGAAAGCATTTCGCAAACGCGGATCGGATAACCGCAGGCCTTGACGTCACGACCGTAAGGAGAGGTTTGGGTGACCTGTCCGGGGAGCGACGTGGGCGCCATCTGACCGCCCGTCATGCCGTAGATCGCATTGTTGATAAAGATAATGGTGATATTTTCGTTTCTTGCGGCAGCGTGTACCGTCTCTGCCATACCGATGGAGGCAAGGTCACCGTCACCCTGGTAGGTAAAGACGATGTGCTCCTCGGGGTTTGCGCGCTTAACGCCGGTTGCAACGGCTGGAGCACGTCCGTGTGCCGCTTCGATCATATCACAGTTAAAATAATTGTAAGCCATAACCGAGCATCCAACGGGAGCAACGCCAATGGTTCTTCCCTCGATGCCCAATTCGTCAATGACCTCGGCAACCAAGCGGTGAACGATACCGTGGGTACAGCCGGGGCAATAATGCAGAGGCACGTCTGCCAATGCATGCGGTTTTTCAAATACTACCATTAGTTAGCACCTCCGTTTTTCGCTGCGTTTTTGATTGCCTCCAATACCTGATCCGGAGACGGGATCATACCACCTGCGCGGTTGCAAAGCGTTACGGGCTTGCGGCACTCGGAAGCAAGGCGCACGTCCTCAATCATCTGACCCATAGAAAGCTCCACGGAAATGAAGGAATTGACCTGATCTGCCGCACGGCGGAAGGCATCCTTCGGGAAGGGCCAGAGCGTGATGGGACGGATCATACCAACCTTAATTCCCTGCTTTCTCGCTTCGTTGATTGCATTCTTGGAAACACGAGCGGCAATACCGAATGCGGCAATGCAGATCTCTGCATCCTCCATCATGTACTCCTCCCACATGGCTTCCTTTTCCTCAATGGTGCGATAGCGCTCATAGCGTGCGAAGTTGAATTTCTCCAGCTCCTCGGGAATAAGAGAGAGCGAGTTTACAATGTTATGAGGACGCTGCAGCTTCGTGCCCGTGGTAGCCCAAGGCTTTTCGGGCGCGGGCTTGACCTCAAGTGCATCCAAAGATACGGGCTCCATCATCTGTCCCATGGTACCGTCTGCCAAAATCATCGCAGTCATGCGATAGGTATCGGCAAGCTCAAAGCCCTTGACGGTCAATTCCGCCATTTCCTGCACGGATGCGGGAGCAAGAACGATCATACGGAAGTCACCATGTCCGCCACCCTTGGTAGCCTGGAAATAGTCAGATTGGCTGGGCTGAATGCCGCCAAGTCCGGGACCTCCGCGTTGTACGTTGACAACGAGGGACGGAAGATCCGCTCCTGCCAGATAAGACAGTCCCTCGCTCTTAAGCGAGATTCCGGGGCTGGAGGAGGAGGTCATGACACGGTAACCGGCAGAAGCCACACCGTAAACCATATTGATTGCCGCGATCTCACTCTCTGCCTGCAAGAACGTACCACCAATCTTGGGCATTCTTTTTGCCATGTAAGCGGCAATTTCGGTCTGGGGAGTGATCGGATATCCAAAATAATGTCTGCATCCGGCATGAAGCGCC
This sequence comes from Clostridia bacterium, assembly GCA_017453305.1. Lineage (GTDB taxonomy): Bacteria > Bacillota > Clostridia > Oscillospirales > CAG-272 > UMGS1865. Next base: position 21,150 of record JAFTKJ010000048.1, on the reverse strand, counting down.
GCCTCGGCGATCGCCTCATTACCCTTCATCAATACTTTCTCTGCCATTGTTCTACTCACCTTTCCACTGTGATAATGCAATCGGGACACATGGTTGCGCAGAATGCACAACCGATACAAGCCTCGGGCTTTTCAGCCTCTACGGGGTGATGTCCCTTTTTGTTGATCTTATCAGGTGCCAAACGAAGCACCTTTTTAGGGCAAGCGTCCACACACAGTCCGCAACCCTTACAATTGTCGGTCTTAAATGTTAATTTTGCCATGTTTATGTACTCCTTTATTACTGCAGACGAGGTCTGCGAAATATCATTGAATCTTCTTTTGCAGGTCTAATGGAAGCAGGTTGGATATCTTTCCTTCAAGCTTTGCCGCAATTTCCTTCTCTGCTGTTGTCATAACAAGAGGCAAACCGCAAAGCGCGGAAACCTCATTGGCATACGGTACGGAGGCAAGCACGTCCTCGGGCGTTGTTTCGGTACCAAGATTAGAGTTGTTAACCAATCCCGTAAAGCGCACTCCGCCTGCGACCTCAATCTCTCGCATCACCTCAATGGTGGATGCGGCATCACGCGTCAGGGGGCGGTAGCAATTGATGACCATCAGCATCTCGTAGTCGTTCTCCTCCAGGAGAGCCGGAGCAATACGACCAAGCACCAGCGCACCGCGATCATCACCGCCAACGTCGATCACCGCACGCATGCGGCGGTCGTCTGTCAGGGCGTAGAGATCGGGTGGGAGTGCGGGAATATCAACGTTGCTGTTGGCGTAATTGGAACAGATCAAGCGAATTCCCGCTGCCTCAAGCTCCTTGGCACTATCCTTACTGCGAAAGTAAGGATTGACAATGTCAAGGTCAGCAATCGTAACGGTTGGATATTCTTCCTTTAACCGAAATGCAAGATTGACCGCAATGTTGGTTTTGCCGCTTCCGTAATGACCGCACAGCAACAAAACACGTTTGTTTATCATAATTTATTCCTCTGAATTTTTCCGCTGGTCGTTTTGGGAAGCTCATCTCTGAACACCACAAGACGCGGATATTTGTAGGGAGCGGTATGCTCCTTGACGTAATTCTGAATTTCTTTTTTGAGCTCATCCGTAGGCTCGGTATCCTTGGTCAGAACGATGGATGCCTTGACGATCTGTCCTCTTACCTCGTCGGGAGCGGCGGATACACCACACTCCAGCACGTAAGGCAGCTCCATGATCACACTCTCGATCTCAAAGGGACCGATGCGATAGCCGGAGGACTTGATGACGTCGTCGGCACGTCCCACGTACCAATAGAAGCCATCCTCATCCTTCCATGCAAGGTCACCCGTATGATAGTAGCCGTCGTGCCATACTTCTGCGGTCTTTTCGGCGTCGCGATAGTAACCGGTAAAGAGTCCGCACGGTGCACCGTTTTGAACGTTGACCACGATCTCGCCCGTTTCACCTACGTCGACGGGATCCCCATTGGCGTCAACAAGAGACACGTCGTAAATTGGTGCAGGCTTACCCATGGATCCAATCTTATGCGACGCACCGATCATGTTGCCGATGATCATGGTGCTCTCAGTCTGACCAAAGCCTTCCAGAATCTGCAAGCCGGTTGCCTTTTCAAACTGACGATAGACCTCGGGGTTGAGCGCTTCGCCTGCCGTTGTCATATGCTTGACGGAAGAAAGATCGTATTTGGAAATGTCCTGCTTGATCATCATGCGCAGCATGGTAGGAGGTGCGCAGAAGGTCGTAATGTTGTATTTTGCAAACATCGGAAGAATTTCCGCTGCGTCAAAACGATCGAAGTCGTAAACGAAGGTCGCCGCCTCACACAACCATTGACCATAGAGCTTGCCCCACATCGCCTTAGCCCAACCGGTATCGGAAATGGTAAAATGCAAGCCGTTAGGATCGGCACTGTGCCAATACTTTGCGGTGTGGAAATGACCGAGTGCATATTTGTAATTATGTGCAGCGATCTTTGGATACCCCGTAGTGCCGGACGTAAAGAACATCAGCATCAAGTCATCTCCTCCGGGCGCATCCTCGGTACGATTGTAATGAGAGCTGTAAAGCGTATACTCTTCGTTAAAGCTACGCCAGCCCTCGCGCTCTCCGCCTACCAGCATAAAGTGCTTTAGTTCAGGGCATTTTTTCGCCGCAAGCTCTACCTGGTGTGCGGTGTCGCCATCTGCGGTGCAAAGAATAGCACTAACCCCGGCCGCTTGAAAACGATACTCAAAATCGTGCTCCTGGAGCTGATTAGGTGCAGGAATTGCAATGGCACCAAGCTTATTCAGTCCCAGCATTGCAAACCAGAACTGATAGTGGCGCTTAAGCACCAGCATGACACGGTCGCCTCTCTTGATTCCAAGAGACTTGAAGTAGTTTGCGCATTGCGCGGAAGCCTTTTTGATATCCTTGAAGGTAAAGCGACGCTCGGTTTTGTCATTGGAAATGTGAAGCATTGCAAGCTTGTTCGGTTCTTTTTCCGCAAGTGCGTCCACAAGATCGAAAGCAAAGTTGAAATGCTCGGTATTTTTAAATTGAATGGAGGTAGGAGTGCCGTTTTCGTTTTCCTCAACGTCGATAAACTTTTGGTAAATGCGCTCCTTGGTATCCTTTTGTAGGGTAGGTCTTCCCTGCACCAGCTTTGTGGGCATCAATTCGGGAATCGGCTCACCCGTAGGATTGAGGACGATTGCGTAGAATTCACAATCCTGCCCATCCACCGCGATCATACCGTGAGGCGTGCTACTATCGTAATAAATGCTGTCGCCGGGACGCAGGACTTCCTTGTGAGAGCCAACCTGCACCATCAGATGTCCGGAAATAACAATATCGCATTCCTGACCTGCGTGCGTAGTCAGTTCAATATCCCTATGCTGTGCCTCCTCACTGTATCCGCTACGAACGTACAACGGCTCGGCAATACGGTTTTGAAAGGCGTGCGCAAGGTTGTAATAGGTCATACCGTGTGCCTGCTCAATGCGCTGTCCAGCGCCGCTGCGCGTAACGGTATAAGATTTCAAGGTCGGGCTGACACCGTCGATAATATCGGTAACGTTGACGCCAAACGCCAACGCGCAACGATAAATAAATGCAAAGTTCAAATCACTCTGCCCGTTCTCACAAGCCATATATTCCTCAACCGACACGTCGGTTTTAGAGGCCATTTCCTCGGGGGTGTAACGGGTGATCTCACGAAGCTCGCGAATACGCTCCGCCATTTCCAGGATCTTAAAATCCAGTCCGCTCATTTGTTTCATTTTTTTCTCTCCGTTTCTTCTCGGGACGAAAAATGCACTCGCCCCAAAGTGAAATAACCTTGAGACGAGTGCAATTGAAAACACCCGCGGTACCACTCAAATTGCGAATTAAATCGCCTCTCTTGGAGCCAAACAGCTCCTATGCATTAACGCAGCAATCACGGAAGGGGTCTACTGAAGCGCAAGCTTGTTCTTCCCTTCGGCTCGGAAACTACAGACACAAACGCTCCCCATTGGCTTGCACCAACCGCCAACTCTCTGCACGGTTCGCCTGCTTGCATCCTTTTCGTCAACGCCTTTCTATGAATATGTACTATTTTATCACATCTTTAGAACTTTGTCAATAGGTTTTTTTCGATTTTTTTCGTGCAAATTATGCACCGTATCTTGTTTTTAGAATCTGCCTCATCACAAGTACTGCAAAACGCGCCTCTTCGATGGCAAAATCTTTACCGAAATGTGTCAGGACAACCTCCAGATTATATACTCCATCGTATCCAATCTCATCCAAGGCATCCATCACAGCATTCCAATTGATACACCCCGTCATCGGGATCTTATGCTGATCTGTCATGGTATCGTTATCGTGGAGATGCAAAACGCGAATACGAGATCCTAACAGGCGAATTGCATCCTCAGGACGCGGATTGTTGTTAAAGCGCGTTGCCTTATTGGTATGTCCGACATCCATGCAAACGCAAAAATGATCGGCAAATTCCTTATGTGCTGCAATGCGCTCGTAAGCAGGAAAGAACTCTGACATATTCCCAAAGAATTCACAGCAGCCTTTTCCGATGGCATCACCAAAGGTCTCGGTTGCAATGACAACGTCGTTTTCCACTGCATACGGAAGGATGCGCAAGAACATGTCATCGTTAAGCTGATGCATCAATGCACTGCCAACCGATAGATCAAGAAAAATCGTGGAACAGGTATGCAAAACACAATAGCGTGCACCAAGAGCCGCCGTGGCAATACAATCCAGACGTGCATTTTCCACCAAGGCATTATCCTCGTCCGGAATATTTTTAAAGCCCGTGCCGCGCCCATGGGTCTGATAGATCTCAAGCCCCATGGAAGCAGCATAGCGACGCAGATCCGAAAAATATGCACGGATCTCATCCTCACTCTTTGCGTACAGATTTCCCGCTCTTCGGTAATCATATGCATCACACAAATTAAAGTCAACCGCATCGGCACCGATCTCATGTGCAATTTCAAGTGCGCGACGGTCACCGTACATAGTTTGTAAATTAAAAAGTGAAATTCCTACCTTGCGTTTCATTTTTCCTCTCCTCAAATATCAAAGCTTATTTCTTTGGATCTTACCGCTGATAGTCTTGGGAAGCTCATCGCGGAATACGACCACACGTGGGTACTTGTAGGGTGCGGTATGCTCCTTGACGTAATTCTGAATTTCTTTTTTGAGCTCCTCCGTGGGCTCGGTTCCCTTGGTCAGGACGATCGATGCTTTGACGATTTGACCTCTTACTTCATCCGGTACAGCGGAAACGCCGCATTCAAGCACGTAAGGCAGCTCCATGATGACGCTTTCGATCTCAAAGGGACCAATGCGGTAACCGGAGGACTTGATCACGTCGTCTACGCGACCCACGTACCAATAAAAACCATCCTCATCACGCCAAGCGGTATCTCCCGTGTGGTACATACCGTCATGCCATACCTCGGCGGTCTTTTCTTCATTGCGGTAGTAGCCTGCAAAGAGTCCGCAAGGAACCTTTTTGTCGGTACGTACCACGATTTCGCCGGTTTCACCGTCTGCTACGGGGTTGCCGTCGGAGTCAACAATGTCAACGTCGTACAACGGGATCGGCTTACCCATAGAGCCAAGCTTATGCGTACCGCCGATGAGGTTTGCAATGGTCAGCGTCAATTCGGTCTGTCCAAAGCCCTCCATGATCTGCAAGCCCGTTGCCTTTTCAAATTGACGGTAAACTTCGGGGTTGAGTGCCTCGCCCGCGGTGGTCATATGCTTGATGGAGGAAAGATCGTACTTGGAGATATCCTCCTTGATCATCATACGCAGCATGGTGGGAGGTGCGCAGAAGGTGGTAATGTTATATTTTGCAAACATGGGGAGAATGTCGGATGCGGCAAAGCGATCGAAATCATAGGTAAAGACCGATCCCTCGCAGAGCCACTGACCGTAAAGCTTGCCCCACAAAGCCTTACCCCAACCGGTTTCGGAAATGGTGAAGTGGAGGCTGCCGTCGCTGACACCGTGCCAATGCTTTGCCGTTACAAAGTGACCGAGCGGATACTTATACGTATGTGCCGCGATCTTGGGATAACCCGTAGTTCCCGAGGTGAAGAACATCAACATCAGATCATCACCGCAGGGTGTTTCCTCGGTGCGATAGAAATGTGTGCTGTAAAGCTCAAATTCTTCGTCAAAGCATCTCCAGCCATCCAGCTTGCCACCAACCAACACCTTGGTGGTCAGCATCGGGCAGGTTTGTTGTGCCAGGTCAACCTGATGCGCAACGTCACCGTCGGCAGTACAAATAATTGCATTGACCTCGGCAGCATTGAAGCGATATTCGAAGTCATGTGCCTGCAGCTGATTGGTTGCGGGAATGACGATTGCGCCCAGCTTATGCAATGCAACGATTGCAAACCAGAACTGATAGTGACGCTTGAGCACCAACATAACGCGGTCGCCCTTTTTGATGCCGAGAGACTTGAAATAGTTTGCACATTGCGCCGATTTACGCTTCATATCGTTAAATGTGAAGCGGCGCTCGACCTTGTTCTTATCCACGTGGATCATTGCCAGCTTGTCGGGGTCCTTTTTGGCAATTGCGTCAACCACGTCAAAGCCGAAATTAAATTGATCGTCGTTGTGGAAGTCAATGGATTGCAACAATCCGTTTTCGTCCTCGACGGTAGAAATAAAGTGATCGCAGACCAATTCCTTTTTGGGGGTACGATTTGGAAAGAGCGTCTCGCGGATCACGTTTTCCTTTTCTTCTTCACCCGAAAGGACAACCGCAACAAAGAGACAATCCTCCCCGTCCACAGCGATCATACCGTGAGGGGTTGAGCTGTTATAATAGATGCTGTCACCCTCGCCGAGATACTCGACGTTATCACCGATCTGTACCTTGAGTCTTCCCTTCATCACCAAGTCGAATTCCTGACCGGAGTGCTTAGTCAAATGGATCGGGCGACTTTGAAGATCAGGATTATATTCATAGCGAACCCAATAAGGCTCAGCCAGCTTTTTGCGGAACATAGGTGCCAGGTTGGAAATTTCAATACCATCTTCCCTTGCGGTTTGCTGTCCCTGTCCGCGTCTGGTGACGGTATAAGACGAAAGGTGTGCACTGCGTCCTTCCAAAAGGTCGGTCATACCAATGCCAAACGCCAAAGAGCACTTATGAATGAACGTAAAGGGAAAATCCAATTCTCCGCTTTCGTATCTGCGATACTCTTCTACGCTGACCTCGGTCTTTTGCGCCATAGTCTCTTCGGACAAATCGAAGATCTCTCGCATTTCGCGAATACGCAAAGCAACCTCTTGCAGCTTATTAGATGATAAGTTTGCCATAACTATTTTCCTCCTTGGCAAAAAATAAAACACCCGTCTCTTTTTTGAGACGGGTGTGAAAATACACTCGCGGTACCACTCAAATTGCGACAGAGTCGCCACTCTCGGAATCCAACAATTCCTATGCATTAACGCAGCAATCACGGGAGCACTCTACTCAATCAAAATCTTTGGAGCCTCCGGCTCGGAAGTGATGGGTCCTGAAACAGTTCACCGTCGGTTCTCACCTTACCCGACTCTCTGGAGGCTTCGTATTTCGACCTTCTTCGTCATTGCCTTTTTTAAATTACTCGTATTATAGCACACCGAGTTTTGTTTGTCAATAGCTTTTTTAAAAAAATTCAAAAAAATTTTGATCAATCTCCGCAGTTTTCCCATTTATGTTATACGTCCATAACGTCGTCATCCTCTTCCAGCTTTTCGATCAAGAGGTTCATAAATTTGATGTCATCCTCGCTCTCAAGCGTAACGGAGGTGGACGCCTGCTTTGTTTTTTCTGCGGAAAGGATCTCATAGCCTGCGTTTTTGAGGTCTTCCTGAATGCTGTAAACGTCATCCGGCTCGGTCGTGATCACAAAAACGTCACCCTCTGCCTTAAAGTCTGCAGCACCTGCCTCAAGTGCCTGCTCCATCAGCTTATCCTCATCCACGTCACCGTCCTCATTGTTGATGACAATCTCACCAACGTCGGTGAAGAGGTAGCCCACACAACCGGTCTGTCCCATGTTGCCGTGGTACTTGGAGAAATACGCGCGCACGTTACCTGCGGTACGGTTGCGGTTGTCGGTGGTTGCGGTTACGATCACGGCAACGCCTGCAGGACCGTATCCCTCGTAGGAAACCTCCTCGTAGGACTCACTCGTAGAGCCGAGTGCTTTTTTGATGCAACGCTCGATGTTATCATTGGGAACGTTGTTCGCCTTTGCCTTTTGGATCAAGTCACGCAGCTTGGAGTTGGAGGCAGGCTCACCGCCGCCCTCCTTAACTGCGATGGTGATCTCTTTGCCGATCTTAGTAAAAATCTTACCTCTGGCGGCATCCGTTTTTTCTTTCTTGTGCTTGATATTCGCCCATTTGCTATGTCCGGACATGTTTTTTATATTCCTTTCAAAATTTATTACACTATGATAAACGTGGGTGCGATCAGACCTTTTCCGTCTTTTTCAGACAGATCAGATCAAACGCATTTCCAAGGACGATCTTTGTCGCCTCGGTCAGCTTGATGCGAGAGGCACGAACAACAGGATCGTCGGCACCGAGGATGGTGCAATTGTGATAGAAGCGGTTGAACGCCGCAGCAACGTCAAGGATAAAACGCGTGATATAGCTCGGCTCGTAATCCGCAATCGCCGCGCATACGCGCTCCCCAAAACGGCAAAGCGTTTTGACAAGCGTTGCTTCCTCGTCGGTGGTGATCAGGATCTCGCCATCGGCAACCTCACCGGCACGATTCAATACCGAGCAGGTACGCGCATAGGTGTACTGCACGTAAGGACCGGTATTGCCGTCAAAGCTGAGTGCCTCTTCCATGACGAAATTGATATCCTTCATGCGGTTGTTGGTCAGATAATAGAATACGATGGCACCGACTCCGATCGCCTCTGCAACCTCCGCCTTGTTTTCAAGATTAGGGTTCTTTTCCTCCATGATGCCACTGACCTTTTCGATGGCAAGCGCAAACAGATCCTTGAGCAACACAACGTTGCCGGTTCTGGTTGCAAGCTTTTCACCGTTGAGGGAAACCGTTCCGTAAGGAACGTGAACCAGCTCGTTGTACCAGGGGTATCCCATCATTTCCACAACCTTGAACCACTGTGCAAAGTGCAGGCACTGCTGTGCGCTGGTGACGTAAACGGCTTTATCGAAATGATAGTTTTCCTTACGGTAAACTGCCGCGGCGATGTCACGCGTGGGATAAAGCGTGGAACCGTCGCGCTTCAAAATCAAGCAAGGCGGCATATTATATTCGGAAAGATCTACGATAGAGGCGCCGTCATCGATCTTGAGCAGATCCATATCGCGCAGCTTTTGCACCTGCGCGGGCATTTTATCGGTATAGAAGCTTTCCCCTTTGTAGGAGTCAAATGTAATACCGAGCTGCTTATAAGTGCGGTTATATTCCTCAAGGCTGATCTCAACAAACCATTTCCAAAGAGCAAGGTTTTCCTCGTCTCCCATCTCCAGCTTGTGGAACTCGGCACGGGACTGGTCTGCCAAAGCCTCGTCGGCAGGAATACCGTTTTCGGGATCTCCCTTGATGGCATTATTGACGCGCACGTAAAGCTCTACCAGCTTATCGATGCCGCCCTCTTCTACTGCCTCACGGCTTCCCCACTTGCGGTATGCAACGATCAGCTTACCGAATTGCGTACCCCAGTCGCCAAGATAGTTGATACCGTAGCACTCGTAGCCTGCAAACTCATGCAGCTTGCGCAATGCGTGACCGATAACCGTAGTGCCCAAGTGTCCAATGTGGAAGGGCTTTGCCACGTTGGGAGAAGAATAGTCAAGCACGACCTTTTTGCCGCAGCCAAAGGTCTGCGAGCCGTAACGCTCATTCTGTCCCAGGATATCGGGAATCACGGTGGAACCGAGATAAACATTGGAGATTTTGATATTCAAATATCCGTTGACCGCCTCGATGCTGCCGATGACCTCGTCCTGTGCCAGTGCTTTGCAAAGAGACGCGGCAATCTGCACGGGAGAGCGGCGGAGCACCTTGGAAAGCTTAAAGCACGGGAATGCCAGGTCACCAAGGTTGGCATCGGGGGGATACTCCAGCATCGCAGCAACGTCCTGCGCGTTCAATTGTGCCTCTGCGTTGATCTGCAAAACGGCGTCAACGATTTTTTCCGCAATGCGTTTTTTAATGGTTTGCATACATGTTCCTCTCAATAAAAATACTCAACTTTAATATTATACTATAAAATTTTTATAAATTCAAGATAGAAAATTCATTATTTTACGGTCAAAGAAGCCGTTTGTGCTTGTATAAATTGCAACAAAGCCGCACGGTTCAATAAAAGCTGTGCACCGCGTGTGCCGGAACTGACCGTAATTTGCTCAAACTGTAATGCGCTCTCATCCACGTAGGTGGGAAAGGCCTTTTTCATCCCGATGGGCGAAACGCCCCCACGAATATATCCGGTCAAAGCCAAGAGATCCTTGACGTGGATCATTTCGATTTTTTTGTTCCCCGTAATGGAAGCCGCGCGCTTAAGATCAATTTCCTCGGCTACGGGAATACAAAAGACCAAAGGTCCCGTCTTGTCTCCCTTTGCAACCAGGGTTTTGAACATCTTTTCGGGTGGAAATGCAAGCTGCTCGGCAATGTGCATTCCCGACAGATCGTTCTCATCCACGGTATATTCCAAAATCTCATACGGTATTTTTGCGGCATCCAAGCGCCGCATGGCATTGGTCTTTGTCATAATTCACCTATATTCTTCTATCATCTCACGGGCGGCGTCACGCTGGGCACTTGTGATCTCAATACCACCGAGAATGCGCGCGATCTCCTCAACGCGCTCCAATTCGTCCAGACGCGTCACGTCAGTTTCTGCGCGTCCGTTTCGCTCGTTTTTGGTGATCTGATAATGTGCATCTGCCAAGGAGGCAATTTGCGCCGAATGCGTTACGCAAATGACCTGCGCACCCTTTTGCGCCGTTTGCATCAGTTTGATACCGATCTTGCGTGACGTCTTGCCTGAAACGCCGCTGTCGATCTCGTCAAAAATCACGGTATCGGCACCCTCACGGTCGTTCAAAACAGAGCGCAACGCCAGCATGATACGCGAAAGCTCACCGCCCGACGCGATCTTGATCATCGGTAACAGCGGCTCTCCGGGGTTGGTGGCAATCAAAAATTCCACGTCATCGGCACCATGCTCGGAAAGCTCTGCGGAAACGATGGAAATTTCAAAGCGCACCTTTGGCATATCCAAAAATGCCAAAGATTCGGTCACCTCTTTGACGATCCGTTTCGCAGCCTGTACTCGTTTCTCGTGCAAGCACTTCGCACTTTGCTCAGCTTTTGCAGTCAAACGTTTGATCTCGTGTTCAAGGTCTGCAAGGGCTTCATCGGACAATTCAAGCTCCTCCAGCTGTACCGCGGCGTTGTTGCGAAAAGCAAGAACGGCAGACACGTCGGCACCGTATTTCCGCTTGAGTTTGGAAATACCGTCCAAGCGTCCCTCAATGCGGTCGATGCGTGCGGTGGGATCCTCATGGTCCTCATCGGCATAACCGAGCACCGTTTCGGCAATATCGTCAAGCTCGGAAGCAACAAATGTCAAACGGTCGCTCATAGCATCTGTTCCATCAACCAAACCGTTCAAGGACTCCAATGCGTTTTGGGCGCGGCGTGTCAAATCGTACGCACTTCCCTTTTCGGAACCGCGCAGAGCACGATAGATCAGGCGAACCTGACGATTGATCTGCTCCAGATTTGCAAGTCGATCACGCTCCTTGATCAGCGCTTCTTCCTCGCCCTCGCGCAGCTTCATAGCATCGATATCCTCAATTTGATATTTCAGCATTTCGCAAAGGCGAAGCTTTTCGGCACTGTCGCGCGACAGTGCTTCCGCTTTTTTGCGACAAGCCTTGAGTTCTCCATAAATTCTACGGTAATCCGCCAACACCTCGTCAGCGTCGGCATATGCATCCAACAATTCGCGGTGCGATGCCTTTTGCAACAGCTTTTGACTGTCGGACTGTCCGTGAATGCTCACCAACAGTCGCGCGATCTCTCGTTGCATACTCTGCGTAATGACCTGCCCGTTGAGCCTTGTTTGCGAGCGACCATCGGTGTTGATGGAACGCTGTAGCATCAATGCACCGTCCTCAACAGAAAATCCCATACCTTCCAGCGTATCGATCACCTGCGCAGACAATCCCTCAAACACAGCACTGACCGTTGCGGTATGCTCACCCGATCGAATGATCTCCTTGGAAACACGATTGCCGAGAAGCAGATTGATGCTGTCGATGATCATTGATTTTCCAGCGCCCGTTTCACCCGTCAAGGCAGAAAAACCACTGCCAAGCTCTAAGTCGGCGCGTCGGATCACTGCAATGTTTTCAATATGTAATGACGAAAGCATAGCTTAATGATTCACTCTGAGCATGTCGTGGAAGCGATCGGCAATCGTCTGTGCGCAATCCTCATTTCGAGAAACGATCATAATGGTATCGTCCCCGGCTACACAACCAAGAATCTGCTCCAGGTTCATGGAGTCAATTCCAACCGCAACGGCATTTGCAAGGCCGGGATAGGTTTTTAAAACCACAATGTTGCAGGCGTAATCCACGGTAATAATAGAATCGATCAACGCGGTATTGAACTTCATACCCGAGCTCTGCGAGGTGTGCTTTGGCAACACGTAGCGATACGTCCCCTTGCCCGTAGTCATTTTGGAAATCTTCAATTCTCTAATATCACGGGATACGGTAGCTTGCGTTACGGCAAAACCACTCTCGCGCAAGCGATCGATCAGCTCATCCTGCGTATCTATTTCATACTTGGAGATCAACTCCAGCATTTTTTCCTGACGAATTTTTTTCATCTCATCGCTCCTCCATCAATCCATTTGGGATGCGCTCATCTTCAAACGCAGCTTGCTGTAAAATCCGCACGGCTTTAAGCGGATCAGATTTGTTTGAAGATTCGATTTTGTAATGCGAACCGTCTGATTTCGATAAAGCTCAAAATTCATGCGTCCATCCACGGTCAAATACAGCATTTTCTCTCGCGCACAAACGTTGCGCACCTCCAGGGTTGCCGCATCGGAAAAGATCAGCGGACGCGCCATAAAGGAATGGGGACAAATGGGAGTGACGCAGAAGCACGGAACGTTGGGATCGACGATCGCACCTCCTGCGGACATTGAGTACGCAGTAGATCCCGTAGGGGTTGCAATGATCAATCCATCGGCTCGATAGGTCGCCACACGATTTTCCCCTTCGGAAAGCTCCAGATCAACAATGCGAGAAACAGACCCGTTGGAAATCACGGCGTCATTCAAGGCATAGCAGAAAGAGCGTAGTTCATTTCCGGAAAACAACTCCACGCGAAGCATCGATCTTTTTTCCAGCGTATAATTCCCTTCAAAAAGTGCCTTGAGCGATTCGATCTCACCGATCTCAAGCTCTGCCATGTAACCAAGACGTCCGAGATTGATTCCAAGAATGGGTGTTCCGCGACTTGCCGCACGTCTTGCAACCTCTAAAATCGTTCCGTCGCCGCCAAGAGCGATCAAAATATCGCTCTCCGCATACACCGTATCCAGCGGCAAATAGCGAAATTCGTCGCGATGCTTGTGAATTCGCATCAGCTTTTCGCGGTTGAATGCAGCAATCAGAATCTCACAATTCTCCTGCAAAAGGCGATTCGCAACCGTCACAGCGGCATTTGCCTTTTCCGTAATATTAAAATTGGTAATCAGTGCAATTTTAAGCACCTTCATCACCTCCTCAACTTCCGGCACCATTTAAGACCGCGCGAATGCGTGCATCGGTCAACGTAGCCGTATCAACTTGATTTCTTTGTATCAACAATAAAAACTCACGATTTCCGTCACCGCCCGTAATGGGAGAAGAAATCAGATCGATGGGGTTCAAGCCCACCGTACGCACACAGTCGCATACACGATCGATTGCAAAGCGGTGCGCAGATGCCTCCTTGACGATTCCACCCTTACCAAGCATCGCTTTTCCAACCTCAAATTGCGGCTTGATCAGGCAAACGGCACGTCCGTCCTCTGTAAGCAACCCCGGAAACTGCGGAATGATGTAAGTTGCCGAAATAAAGGAAACGTCCATCACGATCAGATCCACAAGCTCGTTGCCAATATGCATCGGTGTCAGCTCACGGGCATTGAGGCGCTCCAGGGAGACAACCGCCGGATTTTCACGCAAGGAAGGCACCAATTGCCCATCCCCTGCGTCCACCGCGTAAACGCGTTTGGCTCCGTGTTGGAGCAAGCAATCGGTAAATCCCCCCGTCGAGGCGCCGATATCTAACGCAACAACATTCTTGACGTCAAGACCAAACGCCTTCAAAGCCCCCTCCAGCTTATATCCGCCACGTCCGACGTAACGCATCGTATCCACAACACGTACTTCGTGCGTGCCGTCCGCTATTTGCTGAGAAGATTTTTTCACCACAACGCCATCGATCGTAACGTTACCCTCTTCAATCAGCGTTTGCGCACGCTTTCTGCTTTGCACGTGACCAAACACTGTCAAATACTGATCCGCTCTCATGCAATAACGACTCCAAATGCAGGGATAAGCGTCAGCAAGAGTGCCGTCAAAATTCCGGTCAGCATGCCGCATACGACCTGTAAAGGTGTATGTCCAATCAACTCCTTGAATTTTACATTAAAGTTTTCGGGATCGGAGCTGAACAGTTCCTCAACGATCAAATTCAGGGCTCTGGATTGCTTTCCCGTTTCCAGACGAACTCCCGTAGCATCAATCATAACGACCATTGAAAGGACGCCCGAAATAGCAAACAAGGGAGAGCCAAATCCATCACTGACGGCACATGCAGTGCAAAGCGCGCACACAGCCGCCGTATGGGAGCTTGGCATGCCACCGGTTCCAAAGAAAAGTGTTTTAAGCGAAAAGTTCTGATCCTTAAAAAAGCCGGTAAATACCTTGATGATTTGTGCCAACAGCCACGCACAGACCGCAGACATCAAATAGTAATTTGTAAACAAGTCAACTAAGGGCTTCATAAAATCACCTTTCAAAAATTATTTTTTGCGAGTCGAGAGCCATTCCGCCAAGGAACAAAGCGCATCCGACTCCGGATACTTCCGCAAAGCGGTGATTGCCTCCTGCGTCAAGCGGTCCGCATAAAACTGTGCTTCCTCTACCGAGTAAAAGCTCAGGAAGGTATTTTTCTGATGCTTGGAATCCACACCGACATTTTTTCCAAGAGAGTCGGCGTCCCCGGTGGCATCCAGAATATCGTCTACGATCTGAAATGCAAGACCGATGTTTTCCGAATACGTCACAACGTCCTGCATGCAAGGATCTTGAAAAGAAACACCTGCCGCCAAAGCGCCCAGCACTGCAGAAGCGCCGATCAAAGCTCCCGTTTTCATAGAGTGCAGGCGTATCAGCTCGTCCAGGCTCAATTGCTTTTCTTCCCCTTCCAGATCCATGATCTGTCCACCGATCATGCCGTAGCGTCCTGCACAATTGGCAAGATACGCAACCGCCATAGCCGAGATCTCGGCTCCTACCTCCGTATTGGAGGCGGCAGCTTCAAAAGCGCCCGTCAGCAAGGAATCTCCCGCCAATACTGCCGTTGCCTCACCAAAAGCCTTGTGGTTGGTCGGCTTTCCGCGACGCAGATCGTCGTCATCCATGCAAGGAAGATCATCGTGGATCAAAGAATAGGTATGAATCATTTCCACGGCGCAGGCAAACGGAAGTGCCGCAGCCTCATCACCGCCAAACAAACGGCAAAACTCTAGGGTCAGCATGGGACGAATGCGCTTTCCTCCCGCAAAAAGGCTGTATTGCTCAGCCTCCAGCAAGCGGCGCACACCGGGCTCATCCACGTAATATTTTCTCAACGCATCCTCCACCATAACCGTGTCTCGATGCATCAAAAGCTCTAAAACCTCGGGTGTCATTTCTCCTCCTCCAAAGAAAGATCAATCAGCTCCGCGTTTCCACTCTCATTCATTTGCAGCATTTTCACCTTCTGCTCTGCCGCTTCCAGACGTGCAGTGCAAGCGCGAATCAATCCAATTCCCTCCTCATAAAGCTTCAAGGAATCATCAAGGCTTTCCTTTCCGCCCTCCAGGGTATGCATAATTTCCTCCAAGCGCTCCATTGAAGCCTCAAAGGTCAACGTTTTCTTTGCCATTCTAATTCTCCTTCTCATCCAAAACCGAGGCATATACAACGCCATCCGCAAATCGGACGTCAATCACATTGCAAGGCTTTAATTCATCTGCACTCGTAACCGTTTTCCCATCCATGCTGACTGCGGCATATCCGCGAGCAAGCACCGACAAGGGATTCAACGCCTCCAACCTTCCCGCAAGAGAGGCAAGTGTGTTACGATGCTTGGTCATCCATTGCTCCTTCGCGCGCTCAAGGTTCGCATCAGCCTCTGCCACGCGCATGCGGTAACTGTCCAAAAGACGATCTGTTGAGGTAAATACACGGGATTGCGCGATTTGTCTCAGAACGCGCGATTCTTGCGCCAATCTGTTCTCCATCAACGTTTGCATACGCTGACCCGAGACAGCTAACCTATGCAACAGCTCAAGATGCTCGGGAACTGCCAGCTCTGCAGCTGCACTTGGCGTGGGAGCACGCCGATCGGCAACAAAATCGCAGATTGTAAAATCACTTTCGTGCCCCACCGCCGAAATCACCGGGATCGGGCACGCCGCAACGGCACGCGCAAGTGCTTCGTCATTGAATGCCCAAAGATCCTCGGCAGAGCCTCCGCCGCGACCGATGATGATCACGTCGACAAGCCTTGTGATCGAGAAAAATTCAATTCCCGCAATCAGCTGCATTGGTGCATCTGCACCTTGCACAGCCGACGGAAATAAGATCATCTCTGCCGCCGGAAAGCGTCTGCCCAACACATTTTTGATGTCGTGCACAGCTGCACCTGCGGGGGACGTGATTACCCCTATACGCCACGGAATTGCGGGCAACGGCTTTTTTCGAGCCTCGTCAAAAAGCCCCTCCGCCGCCAGGCGTTGCTTCAATTGTTCAAATTGCAGGGCAAGTGAGCCTGCCCCATCGGGTTGAAGCTCGTCCACGTAAAGCTGGTACTGTCCGCTCGATTCGTAAACCGACACGTTTCCATGTGCAATCACACGCATTCCATCCGTAGGCAAAAACACAAGTCGTGAAGCATGAGAGCGAAACATGACCGATTTCAGCTGTCCCGTTGGATCTTTTAAGGTAAAATACGCATGCCCCGAGGGATACAGCTTAAAGTTTGATATTTCACCGCGCACCCATACGCTGGAAAGAACACGATCGCCGTCCAGCAGCATTTTTAAGTATTCATTCAACTGCGTTACGGACAACGTTCTTCTGTCTTGCTGCATGATGCGCTCCTTTCTTTGTTGTTAATCTTCCCTCATTTGCCGTCTGCAAAGCAGAGAGATCCCGGCAGCATTATCGGAGGAAAACTGCGGTTCGGCAAAATAGGTATTGCTACGACGTGAGAGTAGCTCCTGCAGGTGACGGTTGCTCATCACTCCGCCGGCATATATGATCGGAAGTCCCGGAATTTGCTGATCCAGCTGTGCGGTCATTTCCAAAAGTGTTGCCCCCACGAACTCCAACGTGTATGCCGCAACAAGAGGGGCATCCCCACTCTCCTCCCAAAGCTTTTGCGCAAGGTTCTGAAGTCCCGACAGATTACAGCATCCATTCCTGACACAGATACGCGGCTTTGGAATTTTTTTCATATTCTTCAACGCTAAAGCCTCAAGCTCTTTTCCACAAGGAAATTGCAACCCCAGCATAACACCCACACGGTCAATGGCTTGTCCTGCGTTGATATCCTGCGTTTGCGCCTTTAAGGTCGCCGAAAAGCCACATGCTTTTGGCTCTGCGATCAAAACCTCGGTCGTTCCGCCCGAAACGTGAAACGCGGCAAAACGGGAGCCGAGGACCTCTTTGCCTACCCCTGCGGAATACGCCGCCGCCATGATATGCCCGTCCTGGTGCGAAAATTGCAACAACGGAATATCCAAGCCTGCGGCAAACGCCTCAGCCGCGGCGACACCGGACAAAAAGCATGGCATGTAAGAGCCGTCCACTTCACGCGGACGCGCGGATACACCGATCGCCACTGGGCGATATGCTTCGTGCAAAAAGAATTTCAGCCGTTGCATGATCACGGGCAGATTTTTGACGTGAGCAAACACTGCGTCGCTCTGCCGCAATCCACACTCGCCCGGCTTTACCGGCAAAGGGATCTTAAAATTGGCAACGACATCCCCCTTCTCGGTACAAACAGCCGCAGAGGTGGTGTAGTTGCTGGTATCGATCCCCACAAAGCAGTTCGTCATACGCCTGCTTCTTCCAGTTCGGTCTTTGCTCCGTGCAAAACGCCGTTGACAAAGGTGCGCATTTTCAAATCGTCAAAGGTTTTGACCAATTCGATCGCCTCGTTGATGGAAACCGCATTTGGTATCTCGTCCATATATTTCATTTCGTAAATGCACAAGCGGATCGCACTGCGAGAAATGGGAGTGATGCGGCTCGGTTTCCAACCGTTGGAATGCCGAACGATGATCTCATCTATCTCTTCCAAATGCTCACGCACGCCGAAATATACGGTGCGGATGTAATCGTCCTCTGCAAACTCACGCTCCTCTTTGGAAAGTGCGTAGACCTCCTCGGGGGAAGCATCGGTACGGAACTCCGTTTCAAAAAGCAGACGAAATGCTTCTGCTCTGGCTTCTTTTCTTGTCATTGCTGCCATATGCTTGCAAGATCCTTTCTTTTCTGCGGCAAGTTTTTTCGCCCTGATCGGACATAAGACCGCATAATAACCCATCATATATATTATACATATTTTTTAACAAATGTCAACAGTAAAAATGAATATTCTTCACTTTTTATGCATATTTTTACTTATCCCGATGGTGCCAAAGGGCACATGATACATCCCACGACGAGCGATCAAAGCATTTTGAAGGACGGTGCACCAAGCAATGAAAAAACGACGTTTCTTAATTTCGTTTACAACACATCTACTGCTTCTGAGCGTTTTATGCACAACCATAAGCGTGATCTCAACGTTCCATATGCCAAAAAGTACCGACGTGCACACACCAAGCGATACCATACCCTCCTCTTTCACCGTGGTTTTGGATGCCGGGCACGGCGGTGAGGACGGTGGCGCAGGCAGCGCGGACGGAATTGTAGAAAAGGATCTCAACCTCGCTCTTACGTTACAGCTTGGTGAGATGCTGCAAGCCAACGGCATCCGCGTGGTCTATACACGAAAGACAGATACGCTTCTATACGATAAAAATGCAGATTACCAAGGGCGAAAAAAGGTGCTGGATATGGCTGAGCGCCTGCGGATCGCGCAAGAGGCAGGCGAATGCATCTTTGTCAGCATTCATATGAATACACACCCACTTACAAGCTGCAAGGGGCTACAGGTATGGTATTCCGAAAATAATACGGAATCCATCGGGCTTGCCCAAAGAATTCAAACCAATATAAAAGCCCTGCAACCGCAAAACGCGCGCCGAATCAAACCGTCAAATGGAACGATCTATCTTTTGCGGCAGCTGGAATGCCCTGCCATTTTGGTGGAGTGCGGTTTTCTTTCCAATCCCGAAGAAGCAAGGCAATTAAATGATGAAGAATACCGTGCTCAATTGGCTCTGGTGCTTGTTGCATCCATTCTGGAAAGCAGAATGCAAAATTGATCCAAAGCATTTGAAAAAAGGACTTGCAAAAAAAGCACGGATGCTGTATAATAAGAGCAGAATACGGAAGAAGGAGCAAAGGATGAAAGGCTTAAAAACGTTTTATATCTGCTCGGAATGTGAATACAAGACCGCCAAATGGATGGGAAAATGCCCCTCCTGCGGTGCTTGGAATGCCTTTGTGGAGGACGTGCAGGAGGTCGCTCCCGCCGCGTCGTCACCCAAGCGCGTCAGTATGATCCCGTCGATTGGTGACAATCACGCCGTCGGCTTTACAGAATTGGAAATTCCCGATTACATGCGTCGCTCCACGGGGCTGAATGAATTGGACCGCGTGCTGGGCGGCGGCTTGGTGCATGGCTCGGTCGTGCTCCTCTCGGGCGAGCCCGGCATTGGTAAATCCACGCTGTTGATGCAGATCTGCGATGCACTTGGCGAAAGCCGCCGCGTGCTTTACATTTCGGGTGAGGAATCGGGCGGTCAGCTCAAGCTCCGTGCAAAGCGATTGGGGGTTGTGGGCAATTCCCTCTTTATTCTCACGGAAACCTCTATTGAGAACATCTTAAAGGAAAGCGACAAGATCAAGCCCGATGTCATGATTGTCGACTCCATTCAAACCATCTATTCTTCCACGGTCAATTCCACCCCGGGAAGCGTCACGCAGGTCAAGGAAACCGCGCTCTCCTTTATCAACAAGGCAAAGGCTGAGGGGATCTCTGTGATCATGGTCGGGCACGTCAACAAGGAAGGAAGCATTGCAGGTCCCAAGGTGCTGGAGCACATGGTGGACGCCGTGCTCTACTTTGAGGGGGAAAGACAGCAATCCTACCGTATCATTCGCGCCATCAAAAACCGTTACGGATCGACCAATGAGATCGGTGTTTTTGAAATGACCGACAAGGGACTTTTGGAGGTGGACAACCCCTCAAAAATGCTTTTGGCAGGTAGACCGAAAAACATTTCGGGCAACTGTGCCGTGTGTACCATGGAGGGCACACGCCCCCTGATTGCCGAAATTCAGGCACTTGTTACCCCCACCGCCTTCCCTGCTCCGCGCCGTACCACAAACGGTATCGACTACAACCGCATGTGCCTGATTATAGCGGTGCTGGAAAAGCGTCTTGGCTTGAAATTTTACCAAAACGACGTTTATCTCAACGTCATTGGCGGCTTGCATCTGGACGAGCCCGCATCCGACGTTTCGGTTGCCATGGCATTGATTTCCTCCTTGACCGACCGCATCATTCCCGACGATCTGATCGCCGTGGGCGAATTGGGACTTGCGGGAGAGTGCCGTGCGGTATCCAACATCGAGCAACGCGTCAAGGAGGCGGCACGCCTGGGCTTCAAGCATGCCATTGTTCCCTACCGCAACGTGGAAAAGCGCAAGATCGAGGTTGAGGGAATCAATATCATTCCCATCCGCGGCATTTACGAGGTTTTGAATATGATGAAAGCGGAGAAAGAATAAGTAAAAAACAGGTGAGCCGAGGACTTACAAAATCAGCGGTAACATTAAAATTAGCCATCACTTTTTGAAGTGGTGGCTTTTTTCATACACAGAAAGAAGAAGCCCCGCACGAGGCGGGGCGAGTAATTACTTGGATGCTTTTCGACGAATTTTGGAAATGAAGTCGCTCTCATTTCCCTCGAAAAGAATGTCCAATATTTTAATTATTTTTTCTTTATGACTGCTATCGTTTTCGGTTTCAGAAAGCGCAGTCAAATGATAGGACAATATAGCCATATGGCTTGATGCGGAGGTATTGTCCTCGGCGCTCAAAGGTATAACCGAGGCTTCGCATACGGTTGTAAAAGTTCTTGGAAAGAAATTCATTATTAGCCACAGCATCAATATCGGCACGTATCTGATCTCGCATCGT
>JAFTKJ010000017.1 GCA_017453305.1 Clostridia bacterium | reverse complement strand
GAATTATCGGAGGATATTTCACAACGATGGAATATTGGTGATTATCCCGTGCGCATGAATTCCATATTCAGAGAAATACAAAGTGAGATTCCCAACTGTCGCCTTGTTTCTTCAAAAGGGCTTTCTCTCAAGCCTGACGGACTTCATTTTAATTCTACATCCTTGCGTGAATTTGGAAACAGATATTTTGATGTCTATTTAGAACTGGTTGGTACAAATTAAGTCGGAGTTGCATTTTTGTACTACGAGCGCATATTGGTGCAACAATTTTGCACCCTAACACAAAAGTCCTTGATTTTCAAGGGCTTTTTGTGTTTTTAGGGGTAACCCCCCCTTTTCACCATTGCACCTTTTCTTGAACCTTTTGGTCTCGAACCTGCGACTTGTCTGTCTTTGTTCAAACTGTGGAATTGACATTTAAAGATAAATATGGTATAATAAACACATATAATTGTTGATAATTGCGGAGGTAATATTTATGACAATTAAGCAAAATAAATTTCAGACTATTTTATATGCAATAATTACTTTTGTTGCTGCTGCTGGGCTGTTTTGTTTTGTGATTTTCGATATGAGAAAACTTCCTCACGATTACAGTTTCGTATTAGATAATGCGGTTGTGTATTGGTTATTTAAGGCTCTGTGTCTCATTGGAGGATTCTTTTCTGCTGCGGGGGGCGTTTACCTCTTTAAGCAAATGCTTTCAAAAGGACCACTCATAGAGATATGCGACGAATATTTTTATGATAACTCATCTGCTATTTCGTTAGGAAAAATCGATTGGTCTGAAATGGAAAGAGTATACATAAAAGGAGGCTTTTTGAATATCAAATTGAAAAATCCAGAGCCTTACCTTGAGAAAAAGAATTGGATTCAAATGCTAATGATAAAAGGAAATTACAAGCTCGGATACGGCGATGTTTGCATTAGCCCGGAGCGCTTTAAGAAAGAAGCCGAAAGTTTTATCGATGAATTTAGCAAGAGAAGAGCAATAGATCAGTAATTGCTTGGATTTTGGTATAAAAAGACGGATCATAGAATGGTTCGAAATTGTTGGAATAACTCATCTTCATAGGTCAAAAATGTAACCTATGCCAAAAAGCCTTGTTTTACAAGGCTTTTTCGGTTTTTTAGGGCAAAATTTTTGACCTTTTGTTTTTTTGCAACTTTTTCCGAGCCTTCGGGACTTGAACCTGCGACTTTTTAGAAATGCATTGAAAAAATGGTGATTTTGTGTTATAATTTTATTTAAGGGAGGCGGTGAGATTTTGAAAAAAGATATTTTTAATGGAAAAATAAAAAAAGAATATTATTCATATATTCTTGGATGTATGATCTTTTTCATTTTGTTGTTTGCAGTGGGCGGAGCATTGTGTATATATGCTTTCGTTTTGGAAGGGTCATTTAATGTTTCGGGAGAGCGCCTTTTGCTTGCTATATTCGGTGTCGTTGCGTTTGTGCTTGGCGGAGGATATGTTTTTCCTCAGCTTTTTCTCATTCGTAATTTCCCCAAATACCCAAAGTTAAGAAGAATATTCTTTAATTCAGATATTTATTTTACTGACAGTACCTCAAATGAGTATTTCGGAGGTAGCAGAACGCCTCGCGGACGTAGGAATAAAGCTGCTTTTGATATTGTAACAGCTGTTGCGGAGGCAGAAAAAGGAATGGGGAATAAGAAACCCGTTCGATATACCGTTTATTGCGTATTCATGCTTCTTTTTGGCGTGATTGGACTTGCATATTTGTTTGCTATGCCTCTGTTGTTTGAAAATGGAACCATTTTTTCCAATATGTCGGACGATGTTTTTTTGTTTTGCTGGATATCGGGTACTGTTGTTTGTATAGCTTTTGCTATTTTCTTTCTCAGCCGTGCCTTAAAAGTTGCGCGTCTTTCCTCTTCGCAAGATCTTAAATGGCATTTTGAGTTAGATAAATCGCTTGTACATATTTCCGTTTGTAAAAGTAACAAAATGGATAAGTTTTGGTACGACATAGATCAACTCGAAAAAATTAAAAAAATAGTGGAATCTGCCTCCCCAAATGCCGAACTGAGGCTTGAAATGAAGGGAAATAAAACTGTTTCTTTCATGGTTGTTGACAAGACAAATAACAGTGTGATATTTAAGGGATTGTTTAGGTAAGATAAAAGTTCAAAATTGTTGGGGTAACTCAAAAATCCTCGTTCTTCGGAACGAGGATTTTTCATTTGTGCCGTCAGGCACAACATCATTTGCGTGGCACACGCAACATCATTTGACCGTCAGGTCAACATCATTGCCGCTTGCGGCACAAATGAACGAGGTTGCGCTTCGCTTCATGTTTGCGAAGCAAACGCTTCATGTGAGCGAAAATGCGTAGCATTTCGCGCGTGCTTCATATCGCGCAGGGATGCTTCATGAAACCGGTGAGTTGTTTTTTACTTTTGACCTGAAATCTTTTTCTGTTTTTGGTTGAAAACTTTGTTGTTTTATGTTATAATGCTCGTAGCAAAGACCGTGTACTGATTTCTGTATTTTATTTACCATTTTTATGGTGGATCATTATTTTGGATCATATAAGAGCAATTAAATCGAGGATCTAATTATGCATTTTACTTGTGAAATTTCAAAACAGATGACAGCGGACGTTGTTGTTGTAGGCGGTGGAACCGCAGGAGTATTTGCTGCTATTTCAGCGGCGAAAAGCGGATGCAAAACGGTATTGATTGAAAAAAACAGCATGCTCGGAGGAACAATGACGGCGGCAGGCGTTAATTTTCCGGGGTTATTCTTTGCTTGGGGAAAGCAGATTATCAGCGGACCGTGCTGGGAATCGATTGAACGGACGGTTGCGCTTGGCGGAGCTACTTTGCCGCATATTTCTTTTCATCCGAAGCATCATTGGCATGAGCAGATAAAGCTCAATCCGTTTGTTTATACGACTGTCTTGTTTCAAATGTGTGAGGAGGCAGGTGTTCATGTCATTTGCAATGCAATGATCTCTTACGCATCAGAAGAACAAAACGGCGTGAGGTGTGTCGTTACAACCAAGGATGGGTTGGTAGCCATTCGTGCATCAGTTGCTATTGATGCAACAGGAGATGCTACACTTTGTCAGCTGGTTGGCTTTGATATGCTGAAAAGCCAAACGCAGCAACCTGCCACGCTTCAAAATCATATTTCGGGTTATGTTGCCCATGAAGAAATATTTGAACGAGTGAAGCAAAGCTTTGCTCCCACAAAGCTTCCTTCGCATATCACTGCAGACGATCTGATCGGATATTTGAAACGGAATAAGATCAATATGCACGTTGCATGTGTGGATGCGGATACAGCAGAGGGGCGCACTCAACTTGAAAAAAATGCGCTCTATGAGATGATGAAGGTCGTGTGCTTTTTGAAGGAAATAGAGGGGCTTGAAAAATTAACCGTCGATTCGATTGCGCTTGAAACCGGTGTAAGAGAGACGAAGCGTATTGTGGGCAAGCATATTGTTACAGCGGAAGAATATATAAATGGCTATACATATCCGGATTCTGTTTGCTATGCCTTTTATCCGATCGATTTACACGTAGAAAAAGGGATCGAGCAACGCTTCCATGAAGAAAACGTTGTATCCAAGGTCCCGTACCGCGCTCTCATTCCCCAAAAATCTCATCGCATTCTTTGCGCGGGGAGATGCGTTTCCTCTGACACTTATGCCAACAGTGCACTCCGAGTCGAGGCGGTTTGTATGGCAACGGGTCAGGTCTCAGGAGCGGCTGCCTCGGTGATGATAAGAGAGGGCGTCGATGCTGCAGATATTACCTACCAAGCTCTTTGTACCACGCTTCATTCTATGGGAGCGATTGTTCCAAATGAGGTGCTGTAGGTTTTCGAAACATGAATCAAGCACGATGGCTTTTATAGAATCATGGATGCAAGAGGGGGGCCGTTGTCCTGGAGGCGCATCATCAATCCTTGGACGCGCCGGACGAAGAACGGGAAGCAATTTTAAGTGATCTGCTTTGCCGCGCGCAAAAAATGAAACACTATTTGGAATCCATTGCAAAATAAAGCTCTTCCGGTTGCAAAGAGAGTGTGCTATGATCTTGCTTTGGTCTTTGTGTTCGCATGCCATGATATCGTATGATAAAGAGGAGATAAACTGATGAAAAAATATATTGCTTCGGGTGGCGGAAATGCCACGCGCGACCCGTACGTGTTGCTGCACGAAAACAAATACTACCGTTGTTTTGCATCTGAGGGCAATACCATCTCGTTGGCGTGTGCCGAAAGTCTTGCGGAGCTTGCCAAAGTAAGGGGGCAAGTCGTTTACACGGCAGAGCCGAATACGCCCTGGTCACGGGAGCTTTGGGCACCCGAATTGCACGTCATTGACGGCAGATGTTATATCTACGTGGCGTGTGACGACGGCGAGAACAAAAATCACCGTATGTACGTTCTTGAAAACCACTCAAACGATCCCATGAAGCCCTACACCATGCACGGGAAGATCGCCGACGCCACCGACAAATGGGCAATCGACGGTACGGTCCTTTTGCATCAAAGCGGCAGATACTTTGTGTGGTCGGGCTGGGAAGGTGACGTCAACGTTTGCCAGAATCTTTATATTGCAAAGATGAAGGATCCTTTTACGCTCTCCACCCCTCGCGTTTGCATCAGCCACCCGGAATACGAGTGGGAAAAGCGTGGTGCCACCGGCAAGGAGGAGTCTCCCTTTATCAACGAGGGGGCATTCTGCTTCGAAAAGGACGGGCACACCTACATCACCTATTCGGCGTCCGGCTCGTGGTGCAAGGATTATTGCATTGCACTTTTGAGCCTTGTAGGGGATGATCCCATGGATCCTGCCGCGTGGCAGAAGTCGTCCTCGCCTCTGCTGGTATCCAACGGGCAGATCAAGGGGGCAGGGCATTGCAGCATCGTCAATGAGGCGGATCGTCTGCAGCTTTTTTTCCACGCATGGGACAAGGATGAGAAGAACGTTGTCTGGAACACGGTCTCTGTGTGGCAGGCAGAGCTGGTGGAACGAGACGACGAATTTTGCATCCAATAAGGCATGGGCGGGGTCAAGAGGAGCTCGCCCTTTTTATCGGGAATCATCTGTAAGATTTTTGGATTTTGTCGTATTTTATGATTGACAATCCGCCAAAAATGTGACATAATAAAGAGTGAATAAGTGCACATTTTTTGCATAGCGTAGCAAAGGAAAGGAATTCTGATATGAAAAAAGCGATCGATGCCGTTGAGCGGCACAGACAATTGATTTTGGACGCGGAGCGTTATATCTGGAAGAACCCCGAAACGGGATATAAAGAATACAAGACCTCGAAATATATGGAGGAGCACTTTGAGGCACTGGGCTACGAGCTTGTCAAAGCCGATGGCATTACGGGCTTTTACACGCAGATTGACACGGGATGCGAGGGTCCCGAGCTTTTGATCCTTGGCGAATTGGACTCCATTATTTGCCCGGAGCACCCCGAGTGTGATCCCGAAACGGGAGCGGTGCACGCATGCGGTCACAACGCGCAGTGCGCAACCCTGCTCGGCATTGCCGCGGCGCTCAAGGAGCCGGGGATGCTGGACGGCTTGTGCGGCAAGATCCGTCTTTGTGCTGTGCCTGCCGAGGAGCTTTTGGAGATCGGCTATCGTACCGAACTGAAAAAGCAGGGAAAGATCAAGTATTTTGGCGGCAAGAGCGAGTTTTTGCACCGCGGCTATTTTGACGGCGTGGATCTCGCGTTCATGGTGCACACGGGCATTGGAAACTTTGCGGTGACCAATGGCTCCATTGGCTGTCTTGCCAAGCGCATCGTCTACAAGGGAACGGCATCACACGCAGGCGGTAGTCCTTGGACGGGTAACAATGCACTTTATGCCGCCACCTGCGGCATCAACGCGGTCAACGCCATTCGTGAGACCTTCCGTGACTCCAATCTCATTCGCGTGCATCCCATCGTCACCCACGGTGGTGACATGGTCAACGCAATCCCTGCGCGCGTAGAGCTGGAAAGCTACGTCAGAGGCGGCAGCTTTGATGCCATCGTAGACGCAAATAAGCGTGTGAATCGTGCCTTGACAGGTGCGGCACTTTCCTTGGGATGCAACGTGGAGATCATCGATACCCCGGGCTATGCGCCGATGTACGACGATCGGAATTTCAAGGTGCTGGCGCAGGATGCCTTCAAGGAGATCGCGCCCGATATCTTCTTTGAATTCAACGAACATGTCAGCACAGGAAGCACCGACATGGGAGATCTTTCCTGCATCATGCCCACCATCCAGCCCTATGCTCCGGGTGCTCGGGGGGAAGCACACGGAAAGACCTACGAGATCTTCGATCCCGAATCCGCCTGCGTCACCAACGCAAAATGGCAGGTTGCCATGGCGCTTTTGCTGTTGCAAAACGGAGCGGAAAGAGCCAAGCAGATCATTGCGGAGTTCAAGCCGCAGTTTGCCTCCAAGGAGGCGTTTTTGGCGTACGTGGATGCGTTAAACCTTACGGGAGACCGCATTGAATACAACAAGGACGGCACCGCAACGGTGCGCGTGAGCAACTAAGATATGGAAAAAACAAAAGACAAAAAAGAATTGCTCGGAACAGCGCCTATCCCTGGGCTGCTGTTCCGCCTGGCGCTCCCCACTGTTGCGGCACAGCTGATCAACATGCTGTACAACATTGTGGACCGCATTTACATCGGACATATTGCCGAGGTGGGTGACCTCGCCCTGACGGGAGTAGGTGTATGCATGCCGCTGATCATGCTTGTCTCCGCATTTGCGGCACTGGTTGGCTCGGGCGGTGCACCGCGCGCCTCCATTTTTATGGGGAAGGGAGATATGAAGAGCGCCGAGCGGACGCTTGGAGGCTGCTTTGGATTGCAGATCATTGTATCGCTGATTCTGACGGTGGTGCTCTGTATTTGGAATCGGGATCTTTTGCTCGCCTTTGGTGCAAGCGAGAATACAATTGCCTACGCCGCGGAGTACATGAGCATTTACGCCATGGGAACGATCTTTGTCCAGCTGACGCTCGGTATGAACGCCTTTATCAGTGCGCAGGGCTTTACCTCGGTTGCCATGCTGTCGGTGATGGTAGGCGCGGTGGCAAACATCGTTCTTGACCCCATTTTGATCTACGGACTGCAAATGGGGGTTGGCGGTGCGGCTGTGGCAACGATACTCTCGCAGGCGCTCTCCTGCGTTTGGGTGATCGTGTTCCTTTGCGGAAAGCGGACGATGCTACGGTTGAAGCCTTATAATATGATCCCTACGCCCACGGTCGTGCTTCCCTGTGTGGCGCTTGGCAGCGCCACCTTTATCATGCAGGCGAGCGAGAGTGTGATCTCGGTCTGCTTTAACTCTTCTCTGCTTGCTTACGGCGGAGATATTGCGGTGGGTGCAATGACGATTTTAACCAGCGTCATGCAGTTTGCCATGCTTCCTATGCAGGGCATTGCGCAGGGCGCGCAACCAATTCTCAGCTACAATTACGGCGCAAAAAACGCAACACGTGTAGTCAAAACCTTTCGGTTGCTGTTAATTTCCTGCCTGATCTATTCCTTTACGCTCGGTACGTGCGTCATGCTGTTTCCAAGAGCCTTTGCGGCAATGTTCACCACCGATGCGGCGTTGCTTGATTTTACCGAACGCGTCATCCGCATCTATTTTGGAGGTATCTTTTTCTTTGGCATTCAAATTGCCTGCCAGATGACCTTTGTTTCCATGGGCAAGGCACTTTCCTCGGTGACAGTTGCCATTGTTCGAAAGTTCGTACTGCTTTTGCCCTTGATCTATCTTTTGCCCCACCTTTGCGACGATTCGACGCTGGGTGTTTATCTGGCAGAGCCGATTGCGGATATCGCTGCCGTTACCTTTACGGCAATTCTGTTTTTCGTTCAGTTCCGTCGTGCAAAACGGGAATTGACCGATGTCGACGTCGGACGTGACCCCACGAATCCGGAATCTGTTTCAAACAATTAAGGAGAAATGACATGGAAAAACCGTTTTTGGGCGTTGCCTATTATCCTGAGGATTGGGATGAGAAAGAGATCGATTACGATATTTCGATGATGAAAAAAGCCGGCATCCGTTGCATTCGCATCGCGGAGTTTGCATGGAGCGAAATGGAGCCGGAGGAAGGAACTTTTTCGTTTGATTGGCTCCACCGTGTGATCGATCGCGCGGCAGAGGAGGGCATCAAAACGGTGCTGGGAACGCCCACAGCCACCCCGCCCATCTGGCTGACGCAAAAGTATCCGGATATCATGGTGCTCAACGCGCAAAACGTGCGCGCGCGTCACGGCGGACGCCGTAACGGCTGTGCCAATCATCCAAAGTATTTGGAGTACAGCATGCGCATCGTGGAAAAAATGGCGCAGGAGTTCGGAGATGATCCCAATGTCATCGGCTGGCAGATCGACAATGAGATCAACCGCCCAAGCTGTGAGTGTGAGTACTGCAAATCTGCGTTTCATCGCTACCTGCAAGCAAAATACGCTGGCATCGATGCACTAAACCGTGCATGGAACACCAACGTGTTCAGCCAACGCTATACCGATTTTAACCAGATCCCGATCCCGACAGTGTCCTGGCAAAATCCGCACGTCAGACTGGAGTATCAGCTTTTTTCGGGGGATACGCAATCACGCTTCGTGGGGGATCAGATCGATATTCTCAAAAAATATACGAAAGCTCCCATCGGCACCGATACCATGCCGACTCTTGCCGTGGATTACGAATCCATGTGCGAAAAATGCGACATCATGCAGTTCAATCACTACGATCAGCCCGAGGCACTCCCCACAGAACGCTTCTGGTTTGATTTCATCCGTCCGCAAAAAGAGCATCCCTTCTGGAACACCGAAACCTCCTCCTGCTGGAACGGCTCCTGGCGCACCGCACAGTCGGTCAAGCCGTACGGCTTTTGCCGCGTCAACTCCTGGTTGCCGGTGGCTCTTGGCGGTGAATCCAACATGTATTGGTTGTGGCGTACGCACCACGGCGGACACGAGATCATGCACGGAGCACTTTTGTATCCGTCGGGAAGACCGTATCCCATTTTTGACGAGGTACGCCGCGTGGCGGATGAATTGGATCAATGCGGCACGTTTTTGACGAATACGCGCGTGCAGAGTCAGGTGGCAATGCACTTTACGGGGCGCGCGTGGAACATGTTTGAAACGCAGTGCGTGGTAGACGATTTCTCCTATCAGAAGGTGCTGTACGAAAGCTTTTACCGCCCCGTCAGCGATTGCGGTATTCGCCCCGATCTGATCATGGCGGGCAAGGAACTGGATTCTTACCGTTTGTTGATCTCCTCTCTGCTTCCAACGTTAGAGGAGGGCGATCTTGCCGCGCGCATTTCCAAGTGGGTCAAGGAGGGCGGCG
The DNA here is from genome assembly GCA_017453305.1 of Clostridia bacterium. GTDB lineage: Bacteria > Bacillota > Clostridia > Oscillospirales > CAG-272 > UMGS1865. The sequence continues at coordinate 22,637 of JAFTKJ010000017.1, read as the reverse complement.
TGTGGATCGCAGGTCCCATGACCGATTTTCGCGACGCGTGCGGTGCACGCTACGTCAAAGCCCCTTACGGAATGCTGGAGGAGCTGACGGGGGCGCGTCAAGCGTACGAGGTCCCCGACCGTGTGGGCGCGACCAAATGCCAATGGAAGAGTGGCAAGGAGTTTGTCGGCTCTTGGTGGTACGAGCTGTTTGAATCGGACGGCGACGAGCTTGTCAAGGTCAGCGACGGATACCCGACTTTGATCGGAAAATCCCCTCTTTTGCGCAAAAAGGTAGGCAAGGGAGCCGTCTATCTGCTTGGTACCGTTCCGTCGGCGGAGGATATGAAGCAGATCGTTACCATGGCGGCGCGTGAGGCAGGGGTTCCCATGATCGCGCATGAGGGTGAGCTTGCCATTGCGCCTCGCGTGGGCGAAGGCATTGGCGGCATGGTGGTTTTGGAGTGCGCAGGCAAGGGCGGAAGTGTTGATCTGCCCGAGGAAATGACCGATCTGATCACCCAAAAGACCTATGCGGGGCACGTTACGCTTTCTCCGTACGACGTGCTGGTGTTACAAAAGAAATAACGTAAAAAATCGTGGTGGTGAGTCCAATGCATTTCGCATTTTGACTCACCACCACGTGCTTTTGATATGCGTGATCGGAGCTTGTTTAATCCGCGCCGTAGTATTTGTCCAGTACCTCGGAAACCACCTGCGACCAAACGATCAGATTTTCGGGGCGGTGCGATACGGTGCTGATGTCCTTCAGAACAAACTCCACGGGGCAACCGTACTTTTGGCACAGACGTACCGTCTTTTCGGTCTCCCGACGAATCGCATCGGGATCGGTTTGAATTGCCACGTGGGCGGGATTCGGCTTGCGCGCATACACGTATTTGCCGCCAAGACGCTCTGCCATGACCTCCTCGTTTGCCCAAGGAGATACGCCGATCTTGCGCAAATTCGGGATCTTCATGATCACGTCCAGCTTTTTATCCAGCGGCTCACAGCACCCGTAATAGGTGTAGGCAAAGCGGCTTGCCACCTCCATGGAGTATTGGATGTCAAACTCAAAATGCATCTCGGGGGAAATGTCCGAAAATCCCTGCGCCATGGTACGGTACCAGGTCGCCTTCAAGCCGTCGGCGGCAAGACCCGAAACTCTTGCGGGTGTGCAATGGAGATTGGGGTGCGTGGGATCAACGTGGGAATACTGCTCCACAAAATCCATTTCCGCAAGCAGAATATCCAAAAAGCGCCTGCGAATGGCGTGCAGATATTCGGGACGGTCGTACAGATCGTAAATGATCGGCTCCATGCCGCGGTAGCGAACGATCTTATCCCAGGGGGCATCGTAAAAAATGCCTCTGCCGCAAAGCTTTACGGGCATGGCGTCTCCCAAAAGGTCGGTGTAGTACTCCAAATTGCGCGCATCCTTGTCGGGGCGTGCGGTAAACGTGGGGATCTTGATCTGCTCCAACGCTTCCTCGTTCTCCAACAGATCGTGGTAGTTGTGAGAAACGATGTTGTTCGTATCATCGGTGCGCCGGATATCGTCCTGCGGCATCAGACCAATACCACTGGAGTCATAGGACATATTGATGCGGAAGAAGGGCTCCAGCATTGTGTCCGCCTTGAAATGCTTGCGCCGATAGAGTGCTTGGCGCAGGGAGGCTTCCACCGCGCGTGCACCGCGCTCCTCGCAGGTGCAGGTCAGCTCGCCGTCTATGTCCATTTGATACCACGGGATCTCGTCAATCAGAACGGGAGGGCGCGTCAGCTTGAGATCGTTCGTATCCAGCATCCGCTGATCCATTTTGCGTTGCTTTTCGTCGGTTGCAAGCTCCATGTAGCGTTTTGCAAGCTCACGTACGGTTTGTTTGTCTTGTTGCGTCATGTCACTCACCCTTCAAAGCTTAATTCGTATAAGCTGCCGTATGCGTCGCTGTAAAGACAACGACCGCGGTAAAAATCGATCATTTCGGGTTCCTCATTGTATCCGATGGAGAGAAGGTCGCAATACTCCTCCTGCCGTTTTTCAACCGTGTCGATCACGCGGATCGCGGGGCGGTTTTTCTCGTTGTCGGTAAAGCCCTCGGAGGAATAGATCTTTCCCCGATACATGATCCCACCTTGAATGTATCGGTGGTATTCGCAGTCAAAGGAGTCAAGCACGTCACACGCTTGCAAAACGGCGCATTTGACGCCAAAGCGTGGGTCGATCTCGCCATCCTTGACGGAGGGGAGAGGGAAGCGGAAATAGCGCGTTCCAAGCTCCTCGTTTCGCATGACGTAGGCATAGCAGTAGCCGCCGTCGCAGTCGATCACAAAGTTGCCAAAGGGGCGCACGCCGTCGCGGTCCTCATAGGCGCGCCATAGCATGGGATCATTTACAAAGCCGACACGGATCAGCTGTACCAGCGTGGAGGAAAAGCCGTCGGGGGTTCTTTGAAGGCGATATACGCAGCACGTGCCGCGCAAATCGTCCTCGCAATTTTTGTAGTTGTTATAGATGTTGCAGTATAAAAGGGGAAACTCGTCACCCGCTTCGAAATACTCTGTTCCAAAGGCAACGGTATTACAATGCGGAGCGATGTCCTCTGCACGGTCAAGTGCAAATTGCGCGACGGGGGTAAGAGCGGTGATCTCACCCTCCTTTAACTCCGTCAGGTCGTGCACGGTACAATTTCCGCGATGGTTGAAGCGGAACAGCTCGTTTCCAAAGATGGCACCATCCTGTCCGCCCGTAATGGTTCCGATTTGCCAAATTTTCATATGCGCCTCCTGCTAAATTCAGTTGTATTGGGTCAGACCTCACGCTTGACGAATGCGTCCCAAGCGGTCAAAAGGAATACCGCCATGTGCAGGACCACAACGATGATCGCCGTGACGAGGGATTGGTGCGGGAACGCGCCGTTTCCTTGCGCAATGGCGACCGGATCCAAATTGGCAAATAGCAGGTATCTGCCAATATCCAGGTTCAATCCCGAAAAGATCAGATTGACAACAGAGCCGGACAGATAGCTGAAAATGCCAATTCCCACCGCCAACGCAGAATTGCGGAAGAGCGCGGAAAGTGCAAAGCTCAGAGTCATCAATACCAGTGCGCTCACAAGAGCACTGCCGTAATCGCGCAGTAAGAGCAGGAACGGGGAGTAGGTGACAACCTCGCCGCCCTTTGCCTCCAGAACGGGGAGCGCAAGCTCCGAAGCACCAAACAAAAGCGCAGGCAACAGGGTACATAAAAAGAGGATCAGGATCATGGGAAGGCAGATTAGGGTGCAAGCGGCGTACTTGGACAGCAGGATCTTCCAGCGCTTGACGGGGGCGATCAAAAGGAATTTGATCGTGCCCGACGTAAACTCGTTTGCAACGGTACCGCCCGCAAAAATGATGAGGAACATGCCAACAAGAGAGATCAAACCCACGGAGCCTGAAAGAATGTCCCAAAACAGCGAGGTCTGCTTTTCAAACATTGCAAAGAGGTTGTTCGAAAAGCTGTCGGCAGGATTGACGCGAATCTCGTTTTCCAACTGATAGAGCGCGATTGCCGCCTCGTTTCTTGCCGATTCAAGCGTAGAAGGATTGTGGGAGAAGCCGTTTTCGATCAATGCCTCCTGCTCCAAAACCGTTTCAAAATTGGTCAGATAGCTTTGCACGCGCTCAAATCTCCAATCCGACATGCTCGGGGTTACCTCGTGCTCAATGCAATACTCCATCATTTTCGAGTATGCCGCCGTTCGGTTTGCATCGTTGGCAAATACCAGCAAAAAGGTTCTTTTCTGTTCCTCAAAAAAGGCGACCTCGTCATTTTCTTCGATGATGCGCATCAGCGTGGTGTATTGCACGCTGTCTCCCATCAGCTTTGCCTCGGCGGCAAGATAGGGCAGATTTTGCTCGTATCTCCAATCATCCCACGCAAAGCCTGCGTTCAGCATAATGGTATGTGCCTCAATCTCCAAAAGGAATTCGGCTTTTGCCGCTTCTGGGTTTTCGTATTGATCGATCTTTTCCAATTCTTTGCGGTAGTATTCGATCTGGCTTTCGCAGTATTCCTCGGGGGATTCCGTGGGCAAAAAGAGGTCGTCAAGAATGATTGATCCAAGCCCACCCTGCAAAAGTGAGTAGCCCAAGGCAATGACAGCCAAAAGGACCACCATAACGATGGTTACCTTTCTGAAAACGATCTTTTTGAGCTCGTTTTTGATCAAACGGATGAATTTAGTCAATTTGATCGCCTCCCTTCGCTTTTTGGGTCAGTTCAATGAATACGTCCTCCAAACGGCGGTTTTCGCGCTTGCTGACCGTGTATAAGGAGATTCCCGACGTGATCAGCTTGCGGTTGACGCTTGCAAGAAGCGTGTACTGCTCGTGAGACGGGAAGGTCAAAAGCAACGTGTTTGCCTCCTCGCCGCGGGCAAGCTGTACGTCCTGCATGCCAAGGAGCGCCTCCTCCGCCTTTTGCGCGTCTCCGACGTGGTAGACAAATTCCGCGTAATCGGGCGAGGTGGCGGCAATCAGCTCTTCAATCGGCTGTACGCTTTGCAGGCTTCCGTTGACGATCACGCCAACGCGGTCGCACATCAGCTCCATCTCGCTCATCAGGTGGCTGGAGACCATAATCGCCACGCCCTCCTCATGCGCAAGATTTTTTAAGATATCACGCAACGCCTTGATGCTTGCGGGGTCAAGACCGTTGGTGGGCTCATCCAGGATCAACAGGCGGGGGCGATGCATCATTGCCTGCGCCACGCCCAGACGCTGACGCATACCAAGGGAATATTTGGACACCTTGTCGTGAATGCGGTTGTCAAGACCAACCATATGCACCACCTCGCGCAGGCGCACATCGGTGATGCCGTCACGCATGGCGGCGTATTGGCGCAGGTTTTCCCAACCTGACAAATAGCCGTAGAACTCGGGGTTTTCCACAATGCCGCCCACGTTTTCCATGGCACGCTCAAAGTCGCGGCGCAGATCATAGCCGCAGATCGAGATCTCGCCCTCGTCCAGGGTCAAAAGACCTGCCACGATCTTAATGGTCGTCGTTTTTCCTGCGCCGTTCGGACCTAAAAATCCGAACACCTCGCCGCTGTAGGTGTCAAAGGAGATGTTGTGCAGGATCTCACGCTTTCCAAGCGTTTTGCTCAAGTTTTCAATGTGTAAAATAACCTCTGCCATCAGCCTGCTACCTCCGTTTTTGCAGAATACTGTCCGTTTGCGTACACGCTGATCGAAGCGGTCAGAATCTTCCATTCTCCGCCCACGCGATGCATTTCAAAATCTACGTAGGTCTCAAAGGTCACGTACTGCGCCTGCGCGTTTTTTAACTTAGAGAGTGCCTCGCCGTCAAGCTTTGGCAAATAGGCGTCGGATCCGTAAAAGAGTGCATTGGCATCTCCCTTGAGCAAAACGGTAAGACCGTCGGCATAAAAGCTGACCTTTGCGTAGTCCGTTCCGTTTGCGGTGACGGTGACGGCGCGATCGGGCACGTTCAGTGTGATCTCTTCTGCCATGCAGGGAACGTAGTCATTGGCAAAATATGCTTCTGCCGCGCGGCGGAGCGTGTCGGCGGTCACGTACCAACCGTACTCGTCCGGTTTTACGTCAAAGTCCCAATACGCTTGCAAATACGCTTCCACGTCCTGCATTTTTTCGGCTTGCTGCTCCGATGTGAGCGCAACTCCCGTGTGCTGCCCATCCATTGCAAGATTGAGCGCCAAAAGCTCCTCAAATCCCTCTACGGCAACGGCACGGATCTTTGGAATCTCGGCGCGAAACTGAACTCCTTTGACAATAACAAAGACGAGCAATATGACGATCAGAAGAGCACCGAGCAACAGCCCTCGGTTAACCTTTTTCCAAAAACGTTTCAAATCACAGACCTCCTTCGATTTTGCTTGTAACCGTAAAGTCGATAAAATCGCCCCAAGGTTACACCGTTTGCAAAATTATTATAGCATGCGTGCAAAAAAATGTCAATACGTCCCCCGAAAAAATAGGCTCTTGACAAACGTTCGAAAATATGCTATTCTAATGTCGAAAAAATTCATAAAATTCACAAATGAGGTTGATTATGAAGATCAGGATCGTGAAAAAAAGCTACGAAGAAGTCATTGCACTTCCAAAGCCGCCGCATCAAAAGCCCAAAAAGCCGAATATTCTGTTCCGCACTTTGATCCGCATTCTTGCAATCAAGGACCTTCTGCCCGCAAAATTCACGTATCAAAAAAAGGACCTGGAACGGGCAGGGAAGGGACCGTACTTGATCTTGATGAACCACTCCTGCTTTTTGGATCTGGAGATCGCCTCGCGCATCTTTTATCCCATGGCGTACGGCATCGTTACCACCACCGACGGCTTTGTGGGCAAAAATTGGCTTATGAGGCAGATCGGGTGCATGCCCACGCAAAAATTCGTCAGCGACGTTGGTCTGATCCGCGATATGGATTACATGCTCAAAAAGAAAAAGACCAGTGTTTTGATGTACCCGGAGGCAGGCTATAGCTTTGACGGGTGCGCAACACCTCTGCCACGTAAAATGGGCGGTCTTCTCAAGCTGCTCAAGGTGCCCGTGCTGTTCGTGCGCACCGACGGCGCGTTTTTGCGCACACCGCTGTACAACGAGCTCAAAAACCGCAAGGTCAAGGTCAGCGCCACCGTCTCTTGTCTCCTTACCCCCGAAGAGATCGCCAATCGTTCGGTAGAGGAGCTGGACGCCGTGCTGGATGAAGCATTCGGCTTTGATCAGTTCAAGTGGCAGCGCGAAAACAACGTCCGCATCACCGAAGCGGATCGCGCCGACGGCTTGGAACGTGTGCTGTATAAATGTCCGCATTGTCATGCCGAGGGCAAAACGCGCGGCAAGGGCGACACGCTCACCTGCCATGCCTGCGGCAAGCAATACCGCCTGACCGCGCTTGGTCAGATGGAGGCGACCGAGGGGGAGACCGAATTTTCACACATTCCCGATTGGTTCCGCTGGGAGCGCGAATGCGTCAAGCAAGAGCTGGAAAACGGTGCTTATTGCCTGGATACCGACGTTGAGATCGGCGCGATCGTGGATCGCAAAGCGCTCTACATGGTGGGAGAGGGGCATTTGACGCACACGCGTGACGGCTTTACACTGACGGGATGCGACGGAAAGCTTTCGTATACGCAAAGCCCCTTGGCGTCCTACGGCTTGAACTCCGACTACTATTGGTACGAGATCGGGGATATGATCTCCATCGGCAACCGCGACTGCCTTTATTATTGCTTCCCTAAGGCGGAGGGCGTAGTTGCAAAAACGCGTCTTGCCGCCGAGGAGCTCTTCAAATTAGCCATGTCCGAGGTGCGCGCGCGCTGACTTTTAAAATTCAAAAACGACCATCCGCGGTTTGTGCATCTGTCATATTGCACAAATCGCGGATGCTTTTCTTGTGCGATATGCGAATTGACAAAAACGGTATATTGAGGTATAATAATATGAAGTATGGTCAAAACCATATCAAAAATTAACTCCAAGGAGGTAATTGAAGTGAAAAAGAACACAAGAAAGATCGTTCTCGCGGCGGTATTGGCACTCATCCTGCTCGTCCCCGCAACCATGATCCCGATCTTCGCAGCAGAGGATACGACGACGTATCTGTATGCAATGGATTTCACCGGCATGACAGCTTTGACGAAGGGCCAGAACGGTCTTTCCGATAAGCAGGCTGTTCCTGCCTTTGCAACCATTGCTAAGGACCCTGTAAAGAACGGCAACAAGGGCGACGTTGTCAGCATGAAAATGGGCGTAACTCAGCCCGAGAATGCGGCAGCAGCCGAGGAGGAGGCTCGAAACGGCTCGATCAACGGTTCTCAAGATGGAACAAACGTGGACCGTAACCTCACGGTTGCAAACCCCGAATTTTCCTATAAGACCAATCCCAAGATCGTGTTCGAGATTGACTACTTCCTGGAGGAAAACTCCAGCGGAACCTTTGAGAGCCAGATAATCACTTACAAATACAGTGACGCTGACACTTCCGGCTCCTGGCTTAACCTGTGGCGTGTCAACACCGCAAAGGGATTGGTGTATGTCCTGGGCGCTACCGATTTTCCTGTTTATATTCCGGTTGGTGAGTGGGTCACGCTCTCGCTTTTGGTGGATATGGAAACCGGTGACGTAGAGTTCTACGTAAACAACGTCTATCAGCTCTCCACCTCCATCGGTAAGGAAAAGCTGACCTTCGACGCCGGCAAATGGAATATTGCAAAGGTTAACAAGCTGACCAGCAACGGTGTGGGAACCCCCGAGGGTTACAGCGGTGGATTCTATGTAGACAACGTAAGGGCACATACCAATACGACAACCGTCACCGGTGTTTCCGTTGCATCGGGAAGCGAGCCGTTGCTTTACATCGACGTGGTTGGCACTACGGGTACGGCAGCGCTGGCAGGACCTAACGATAAGATCCTGGCAACTGCAAAGGGCACCTACGAGGGCATCGAGTTTTCTGCCGCTACTGCAGAGGCTGAGTATCTGACGGCGGATATGACCGATGGCTTGCTTGCTCACCAGACGGGTGCATCCATACGCGTGTCCTCTCCCAGCGGTATGCGCTTTGCAACCCGAGTTGACGTGAACAAGCTGGCGGATCTGCAGGCGCTTGTGGCTGCAGGCAAGATCAAAGCCGTTAATATCGGTACCATCATTACTCCCTGGAGCTACGTAAAAACTGCAGGCGCCTTTACCGTAGAGGCTTTGGAGGAGAAATTGACCGTTTCCGCAAAGTATCTGGACGTTAAGGCGACCATCGGCGAGTATTATGCAGATGCCGGAGCGGACGGAAAGGCTACCTTTACGGGCTCCATCGTCAATATCCGCGAAGGAAACCTTGCGCGCGATTTTGCCGCAGTTGGCTACGTAAAGCTGACCTTGTTTGACGGTACTCCCTTGTACGTCTACAGCTATGAGTACGAGGACATTGTGGAGGAAACTTATATTCGCAACGTAAAGGAGATTGCCAATACGTTTATTAACCTTTCCGGCTGGGAAAAATATCAAACGGTTTTAAAGGACCTGGCGGGCTATAATACCGAGTTTGAAGTTGGTGCAGGAAGCGCACTTGCGAACGTTTACGCCAACAACACCCAACTGTTCTTTACGCTGACCGGCACCACCAATATGTACTGCCGCTTGACCTACGACGGCGCCAATGGCTGGAGATTGCAGGCGAATGCAAAGGGCTACAACCATTTTAACGATATCGGTGCAGCGCAAGCACTGGCTCTTTACATGGACGAGGGCTTTGACGACGTTGCTGCAATTTTGACCGTCGATCCCGATGAAGCTAACGAAACGTTAAAGATCACAAGCGGTGATAGCGCAACCTACGCGGTCGTTTCCTATGGCGCAACCTTCAAAATTGATTTCTATGATGCGAATGGAAACGTGCTTTATAACGTTAACTCCATTACGCAAAGTGATGGACAAATCGTCATGAGCGGTTCCTTGAATGCGAATGAAGCCGTTTACGGCGGCGGCGAGCGCTTTGACGCAGCGAACAGACGTGGCACCTCCATGAACCTCTTCTCCTACGACGCATACGACGCTGGCGGAGCAGATGGTACGGGCACCTACATGGCGATCCCGCTGTTCTCCACCTCTCGCGGCGGCGGCATGTTCATCAACCGCTATGAGGTTATGACGGTGGATTTCGATAAGCCTACCGACAATGCCTGGACGGTTAAGCTTGATAACGATCTGATCGATACTTACTTCTACGCAACGGGCAAGATGACCGACGTGCTCAAGGCTTACACCGATATGACCGGTCATGCCTCCCTCCCCGAGGAGTGGGCACAAGGCTCCTTGATCTGCCGTTATTCTCCGGATTTCAACTCTCTTGAGGGCGTTGGCGGAGAGTCTGACGGTGTGTTCTGGTTTGAAAATATCACCGAGATCCCCGGTTACACCGGTTACTACACTGATACTGCCGCAAAGAACAAGGTAACCGCAAGCACCACTTTGGGAAACGGTCAGTTCCTTTACAACGGCAGCGGAACCCGTATGTACCGCTACGTTGTTGAGGGCGACGAGGATATCAACTACAACGGCAAGACCGGCGAATCCTATTACATTCGCGTCTGCAAGAAGAGCGGTCCTTCCGGCGCAGGTGTTCTCTACATTGTTGAAAATCTGATTGAGGCGGGCATGACCCCCACCGGCGTGGTTCTTGAGGGCCACGGTTGGGAATCTATTACCACCAATCCCATCCAAAGCAACAGCTTGGTGGAGATTGCCGAATACCTGGAAGAGAAGGATATCAAGCTGACTCTTTACATGGGTATTGCAAGCATCAGCGGTAATATGGCAGGCTATAAGCCCGAGTACCAGGCATGGGTCAGCATCTATGAATATGACACCGAAACCGGCAAGAAGGGCGATTTGATCGACAGAACCTATAAGATCCCGAAAACCGATTACACCGATAACCCCGATACCGTTGCTTCCGGCGGTACGCAGCAGTACCTTGATATCACCAATCCCGAGGCTGTGGATTGGTATATGAACGTCATTTGGGGACAGCTGATCGACCTCGGTATTGACGGTTGCAAGATCGACTTCTGTGAGACCATGCCCAATGAAGGCTACTACAAGGGCATGACCGTTAACGACAAGGTGGTCGACGGTTATCTGGAGTACGATTGGTATGACGAAACCGTATTCGAGGGCGACACCGTTCACCACGCATATGCTTCTTACTTCATCTCCCTGTTCTACAAGAGCATGGTGGAGCAGAAGGCTGCAAAGAACATCGACGATGGCTTTGTGGTTCTCTCCCGTGGAGGCGGCATCGGATCTCAGCGTAACCCCTATTTGTGGGCAGGCGACCAGACCCGTCGTTTCCGCAACCTCTCCACCCAGCTGGCAGCGGTGATCAACTCCGGTCTCTCCGGTGTTCCCTTCATGACCTACGATATGGCAGGTTATGCATACAAGAATCTTCCCGACGGTTACTTTGGTAATTATACGGTGGAAGAATATGACGGAAACCTCTTCATCGCCGATCTCAAGGCTGCTGAGGAATACGAGTCTGAGATCTTTGTCAGATCCATGCAGTACACCATCTTTGGTAACATGGTACAAACGCACGGCGACGTACGTCATTTGTATCACCTGACAGAGGATGCGCAGCAGATCGTTGCACTTTACGACGATCTGCACAGTGAGCTGATGTGGTATTCTCAAGCAATGTCGCAGTATGCATGCGACACCGGTATTCCGATGATCCGTCATATGGTCCTGCAGTATCAGAACGATGAGAATGTTATCGACATCGACGATCAGTTCATGTACGGCGATGCTTTGCTGGTAGCTCCCATTCTGACCTACAATGCAAAGACCGATGAAAACAACAAGAGAGTGCTTGACTACGGCTCCGACGTGACCCGCAACGTTTACCTCCCCGAGGGCACGTGGATCGATCTGCGCACGGGCGAGAAGATCGTTGTTGATGAAAACGGCAAGGATCTTACCGTCACCGTTCCTTTTGGTGAAATTCCCGTATACCTCAATGCAAATTCCGTTTACGCTACCGCACTCGGTGACGTATTCAACGGCGAGACCTGGAAGGCGATCATGGGCGATGATGCTCTTGTAATTCCCGTAGGTAGCGCTACCGACGCCTTTGGCAAGGACATCTTCGAGGACTAATGAAAAGAATCTCACGCTTAAACAAAACGTGAAAGGAGTTTTTCATGCGCAAAATCATCGTATGCTGGCTCTTGACCATCAGTATGGTCGTTGTGCTGTCTGCGTGCGTTTCGCTTGATATGATCGGTGGTACCCCCACAACCGACAAGGATACCACCGACCGTGCTCCCACAGAGGAGACCACTACTCCCGATGGCGAAACTACCACTCCCGACGGCGAAACCACAAGTGCGGAGCCCGGTGAAACCTCACCGCTCCCTCCCACACAAGAAACCACCGTCCCCGGGACGGAAGAAAGCTCCACTCCCAAGGAAGAGGAAAACTCTACACCCAAGGAAGAGGAAAGCTCCACTCCCAAGGAAGAGGAAAGCTCCACTCCCAAGGAAGAGGAGACCACTCAGAAAGCGCCCGAGGTTGAAACCGATGAGGACGGCTTTGTCTGGACCCCTTGGATCTGACCTCAAAAATGCAACGATATGCTGCTCGGTTGATTGCAGGTTGACCAAAGGAATAAGAAGTTTTTGATTTTATTGCTATTATGAACAGTCTTTTGAAAAATCAAGAATTTTGTAAAAAAGCAAAATTTACCTATCTTTTTTGCAAAAGATGTGGTATAATGGATGTAATTCGGCAAAATGTCGGAAAAACATATCCCAAAACCGGAAATTGCATGCCAAAGCATGTATTTCATAAATGAAAGGAGAACCCAAATGAAAACAAGAAACGTAAGAATCATTTTTGCCGTGCTTCTGGCACTGGCATTGATGATCCCCGCAATTACCATTCCGATTTTTGCGGCGGAAACCACCTATCTGCATGCAATGGATTTCACCGGCATGACAGCTTTGACGAAGGGCCAGAACGGTCTTTCCGATCAGCAGGCTGTTCCTGCCTTTGCAACCATTGCTAAGGATCCTGTAAAGAACGGCAACAAGGGCGACGTTGTCAGCATGAAAATGGGCGTAACTCAGCCCGAGAATGCGGCAGCAGCCGAGGAGGAGGCTCGTTCCGGTAGGATCGACGGTTCCTCTACCGGTACCAACGTCGACCGTAACCTCACGGTTGCAAACCCCGAATTTTCCTATAAGACCAATCCCAAGATCGTGTTCGAGATTGACTACTTCTTGCAGGAAAACTCCGGCGGAACCTTCGAGAGCCAGATCATCAGCTTCAAGCACGGCGATAGCGAAGCTTCAGGTTCTTGGCTCAACCTGTGGCGTGTCAACACCGCAAACGGCTTGGTATACGTGCTTAACGATGGCAAGCTGTCGGTGAGCATCCCCGTTGGCGAGTGGGTCACTCTCTCCCTCGCTGTGAACATGGAAACCGGTGACGTAGAGTTCTACGTGAACCACGTTTACCAGATCTCCGGCTCCATCGGCAAGGAAAAGCTGATCTTCAACGCAAGCCAGTGGAACGTTGCAAAGATCAACAAGCTGACCAACGGCGGCGTTGGTAACCCGGATGGCTATGCAGGCGGCTTCTACGTAGATAACGTAAGAGCACATACCTACGCCGAGGCGACCTCTTATGACGATATCCAGAAGGAGTCCAACGGCGGAATCGTTTACATGGACGTTACCAGCACCACGGGCAACACCTCTCGCTTCTCCACCGGTGTGGATGGCGTAGGCAAGGTTCTGATGGTGCCCGCAGGCAAGCTTGGAAACGTCAGCTTTGCAGCTGTTTCCTATGATAAGACTGCGCTGGATGAAACCCTGACCGCAGGCTTGATCGCTCCCGCAGATAAGCCCCTGATCCGTATGACCAATGCAGGCGGTATCCGCTTTGCAACCAACCTCAACACCAAGAAGCTTGAGGATCTAATGGAAATGAAGGAGGATGGCTTCTTCAAGAGCATTTCCATCGGTACGCTGATCGCACCCGCAAGCTACGTTAAGGAAGCAGGCGAATTCAGCATCGAGGCACTTCGTGAGCTTCCTTACGAGGAGACCTTCGTTAACGTAAAGGCAACCATTGACCAGTACTACGACGGCTCCGATAAGACCGTTGCAAAGGGATACGACGAATGGTTCGTTGGTTCTCTCGTCAACATTCGCCTTGCAAACCGCGAGCGTGACTTTGCGGCAATCGGTTACGTGAAGATCACCATGGCAAGCGGTGCTTCCATGTACGTTTACAGCTATAACAACAAGGATATGACCCTGGTTGATAAGTATGCTGCAAACATTGCAGGGGTAGCAAAGACCGCACTTGCAAGCAACGTGAAGTGGACCGACAACGAGAAGCTCCTCCTCAAGGATCTGACCACCGAGGCGGCTCCTCTCAGCCTTTCCTCCACTGCAGTCAAGAACGTACAAACCAAGAGCAGCCAGCTCTTCTTCACCCTGACGCAGGGAACCGACAAGACCACCGACGATCTCTACTGCCGCCTGACCTATGACGGTGCAAACGGCTGGAGACTCCAGGCAAACCTGACCAGCTACAGCGCCTTCCAGGACGTTGGCGCATCCCAGTCTCTGTCTTTGTACATGGGCGAGGGCTTCAACGACGTTATGGTCCCCCTGACCATTAAGGATGAGAACGGTACGCTGAAGATCACCGCACAGGGCAGCGCAACCTACGCAGTTCTGGATTACAAGACCTTCGGCATCAACTTCTACAGCGGTGCCGGCAAGCAGCTCTACAACGTCAACTCCGTATTCAAGCTTGGCTCCAAGCTGTTTATGAGAGGTATTCTGGACGAAAATGAAGGCATCTACGGCGGCGGCGAGCGCTTTGACGCTGCCAACAGACGTGGCACCTCCATGAACCTTTACACCTACGATGCATACGATGCAGGCGGAGCAAAGGGAACCGGTACCTACATGGCAATCCCGCTCTTCTCCACCTCTCGCGGCGGCGGTATGTTCATCAACCGCTACGAGCCTATGAACGTCAAGTTCGGTCCCACGGGCGTGCAGAACAGCGAATGGGAAGTCAACCTTGAAAACGATCTGATCGACGTTTACTTCTACGCAACCGGCAAGATGACCGACGTGCTCAAGGCTTACACCGACATGAGCGGTCATGCCTCCCTTCCCGAGGAATGGGCACAGGGCAACCTGATCTGCCGTTATTCCCCCGACTACGGTACTCTTGAGGGTCTCACGGGCGATGCAGACGGTGTGATCTGGTTCTACAGAATCACCGAAGTTCCCGGTTACACCGGTTACTACACTGATACTGCCGCAAAGAACAAGGTAACCGCAACCACCACTCTGAAAAACGGTCAGTTCCTTTACAACAGCGGCGGAACCCGTATGTACCGCTACGTTGTTGAGGGCGACGAGGATATCAACTACAATGGCAAGACCGGCGAATCCTATTACATTCGCGTCTGCAAGAAGAGCGGTCCTTCCGGCGCAGGTGTTATCTATATTGTAGAAAGCCTGATCGAAGCAGGTATGACTCCCACCGCCGTTGTTCTTGAGGGACACGGCTGGAATAAGATCTCTACCGATAAGTCACAGCTCGAGAGCCTTGCTTCTATTGCAGAGTACCTGGATGAGCAGGACATCAAGTTGACCGTTTACATGGGTATTGCAAGCATTGACTCTGCTATGGCAGGCTATAAGTCCGAGTACCAGGCGTGGGTCAGCATCTATGAGTATGACACCACCACCGGTAAGAAGGGCGCTTTGATCGACAGAACCTATAAGATCCCCAAGACCGACTATTCCGAGAACCCCGACACCATCTCTTCCGGCGGTACGCAGCAGTACCTTGATATCACCAACCCCGAGGCTGTGGATTGGTACATGAACTACATCTGGGGTCAGATGATCGACCTTGGCATCGACGGTGCAAAGATCGACTTCTGCGAGACCATGCCCACCGAAGGCTACTACAAGGGCATGACCGTTAACAACAAGGTCATCGATGGTTATCTGGAGTACGATTGGTACGATGAGAGCATATTCGAGGGTGACACCGTTCACCACGCATATCCCTCTTACTTCATCTCCTTGTTCTACAAGAGCATGATGGAGCAGAAGGCTGCAAAGAACATCGACGATGGCTTTGTGGTTCTCTCCCGTGGAGGCGGCATCGGATCTCAGCGCAACCCCTATTTGTGGGCAGGCGACCAGACCCGTCGTTTCCGCAACCTCTCCACCCAGCTGGCAGCGGTGATCAACTCCGGTCTCTCCGGCGTTCCCTTCATGACCTACGATATGGCAGGTTATGCATACAAGAATCTTCCCGACGGTTACTTTGGTAACTACACCGTACAGGAGTACGATGCAACCCTCTTCATCCCCGATTTCAAGGCGGCTGAACAGTACGAGTCCGAGATCTTTATCAGATCTATGCAGTACACCATCTTTGGTAACACTGTACAGACCCACGGCGACGTACGTCATCTGTATCACCTGAGCACCGAGGCACAGGAGATCACCGAGATGTACGACAAGCTCCACAGCGACCTGATGTGGTACTCTCAAAAGGTATCCAAGTACGCATGCGACACCGGTATCCCGATGATCCGTCATATGGTCCTGCAGTATCAGAACGATGAAAACGTTGTGGACATCGACGACCAGTTCATGTACGGCGATGCATTGCTGGTAGCTCCCATTCTGACCTACAATGCAAAGACCGATGAAAACAACAAGAGAGTGCTTGACTACGGCTCCGACGTTACCCGTGAGGTTTATCTCCCTGCAGGTACTTGGCTGGATCTGAACACCGGCAAGACCATTGTTTCCAAGGGCGAGACCATTGAGGTCACGGTAGGACTTGCACAGATCCCCGTATTCCTCAACACCAACGCCGAGGACGCAGCAGAGCTGCAGAAGGTATTCAACTCCACCACATGGAGAGATATTAAGGGCTACACTTATTGATCAAAAAACGCGTCTCGGGCTCTTTCGTCAGGCACGGTAAGAGCCCGGGAGGCAGGGAACTCTTTTACACGTTGAAATCAAGCTCAAAATTGTATAAAATGCACAAAGAACAGAACTTTTTTTGTGACAAAGTAACAAAAATGAGTTTCTTGCGCAAAATTGACTTGACAAACGATTTGCAAAGGAGTATAATAATGATGTATCACAATCCCCCCCAAACAAAATAGCTCGAAAAGGAGATAGTTTCTTATGAAAAATGCTTGGACAAAGTATCTCATGATCGTTCTTGCTCTTTGCCTCGTAGTATGCATCGCTGCATGCACCGGCAACGAAGGCAATGGCGATACCACTACTGATGACGGCAACGTAGAAACCCCTACGACTGACGGCAACGGTGGCGGCGAAGAGACGACCACTGAGGATCCCGGAACTCTGCCTGCAGCTGATCCCGTTAAGGATCCTGCAGAGAAGGATATCTTCAGAACCTAAGAAAAACTCAATTAGGGTTGCTACAATTTGTGGCAACCCTAATCTTTTTTTTATTTTTGCAAGGGAAAGGATATTTTCACCCGTTGGATGTTTTGATATTTTTTGGAAGAGGACTTGACAAAGGGCTGAAAATCGTGTATAATAAATAAAGTATGATATACTCGCACAAATAGTGCTTTTTTCATACAATATCAAAACACAGGGAGGTGTAAAAATGGTAGAATTATGGGTTCTGATTGTTGCTGTTGTGGCAGCATTCGTCCTTGCCGCGGCTGCCGGATGCGGAATCGGCTTCATGATCCGAAAGAACATCGGTGAAAAGAAGATCGGCTCGGCTGAGCAAGAGGCAAAGCGCATTGTGGACGATAGCAAAAAGAACGCAGAGGCAAAAAAGAAAGAAATCCTTTTGGAAGGCAAAGAAGAAGTCCTCCGCTTGCGCAACGATACCGAGCGTGAGCTGAAGGAACGCCGCACCGAGGTCTCGCGCCTGGAGCGCCGCATTGCTCAAAAGGAAGAAAATCTGGATAAGAAGGCCGAAGCGTTGGAACGCAAGAGCGAGCAATTGGACGAAAAGCTGAAAGCCAACGACGCTGTCCGCGAGCAGATCAACGAGGTGCTGGGCCGCCACTTGACCCGCTTGGAGGAAATTTCAGGTTATACCGCAGACGAGGCAAAAGCCGAGCTTTTGAACCGTGTGGAGTCCGAAGCAAGACACGAAATGGCGCAAAAGCTGGATGAGCTGGAAACCCAGTTCAAGGAAGAAGCCGACAGCAAGGCAAGAAATCTTTTGTCCTTGGCAATTCAAAGATGTGCTGCCGACCACGTTACCGAGGCAACCGTCTCCGCCGTGGCATTGCCGAACGAGGAGATGAAGGGACGCATCATCGGTCGCGAGGGCAGAAACATTCAAAAGCTGGAAACCTTAACGGGCGTGGAGTTGATCATCGACGATACCCCGGAGGCAATCGCGATCTCGGGATTTGATCCCGTTCGCCGCGAGATTGCAAGAATGACGCTGGAGCGCCTGATCACCGACGGTAGAATTCACCCCGCACGCATTGAGGAAACGGTAGAAAAGTGCCGCAAGGAAGTGGAGGGCGTGATCAAGCAGGCAGGTGAGCGCGCAACCTTTGAGGTCAACGTACACGGCATTCACCCCGAGCTTGTAAAGCTCTTGGGTCGCTTGCGCTACCGTACCAGCTACGGACAAAACGTGCTCCAACACTCCATCGAGGTGGCATGGCTTGCAGGCATCATGGCAGACGAGCTGGGCGTAGACGGAACCACCGCACGCCGCGCAGGCTTGTTGCATGATATCGGTAAAGCGTTCCCGCAGGATATGGAAGGCTCACACGTTGAGCTTGGCGTTAACGCCCTGAAGAAGTACAAAGAAAACGCAGAGGTCCTTCACGCAGTAGAGGCGCACCACAACGACGTGGAGCCGCACACCATCATCGCGATCCTCGTGCAAGCCGCAGACTCTGTTTCGGCAGCAAGACCGGGTGCACGCCGCGAGGATATGGAAAACTACATCAAGCGTTTGCAAAAGCTGGAGGAGATTGCGGTCAGCTTCCAAGGAGTTGACAAGGCATTTGCAATTCAGGCAGGACGCGAAATTCGCGTTATGGTCAAGCCCGAGGTCGTCAATGACGAGGGCATGAAGCTGATTGCAAGAGAAATGGCAAAGAAGATTGAGGATGAAGTGAAATATCCCGGTCAGATCAAGTTGAATTTGATTCGCGAGACCCGCACCGTAGATTACGCAAAATAATCTCCAATCCAAACGGATTTTATCATAATATATTTTACTGTGATGAAATAGCAGCCGTACGTCGGCTTCCGGATAAATCAAACAAAGAGGGCAGAGGCAATTCCCAAACGGGGGCTTCTGCCCTCCGTTTTGTAGGCTTTTTGCGCTTGGTGTCGATTTTGTGGTGTCAGGCTCTTGCAAAACGGTAAAAAATATGGTACAATATGAAAAAAGCGTGCGATGACAAAAGGGAGGATAAATATGGCAATTCAAGAATATCTCATATACGTGGGACAGCTGCTGCTGTTGACGCTGGGCGTCATTGTCACCTGCGGTCTTATGGCATGGCTGGCACAGCAGATTTTTGCTTATTTTGTAGGGTCCGGATCGGTTGGTATCATTTACGCCTCCTCGGTCATCGGAACGCCCATTCACGAGTTGGGGCACGCCATCATGTGCCTGCTCTTTGCGCACAAGATCACCGATATCAAGCTCCTCCTGCCCCCCAACCATCCTTCGGGGACGCTTGGCTACGTGGAGCACAGCTACAATCGCAAAAACGCGTGGGCGATCCTTGGTAACTTGTTCATCGGTGTCGGTCCCATTTTCAGCGGACTCGGCGTCATGATCTTGATGCTGTACCTCTGTTTCCCTGCACAGTGGGGCGCATATCTTGAAACCTCAAGCCTTTTGGCTGCGGGAGAATTCTCCTTTGGCGAGATTTTTGGCGGTGTGCTGTCGCTTCTGTTTTCGCTTTGGGACGGCTTTTCGCAGGATTGGTTCCGCTCCTTGCTCGGCTTGATCGTCATTTTGTCGGTATCTCAGCACATCACACTCAGCGGTGCCGATATCAAGGGCGCGCTTTCCGCAATGCCGCTGTATTTGGCAATCGTTGCCATTTTTGCAGGCATCACCATGGGCGTATCTGCCAACGGTGCGGTGCTCGGTGCTTTATGGACCTTCAATCTGCGCATTCTGTCGCTGTTCAGTATTTCCATTGCCTTCTCACTGATGTGGATGGCGTTGGGGCTGCTGATCTATCTGTTGCGCCGTGCAAGAACCTGGTTTTAAAAAGGAGTTTGTTATGAGAACGTACGTGGAAGAATTTTTGAAGGAATACGGATACTCCAAAAAGGATTGTGAGATCCTGCTGCAGAATTACGATGCCGTTTGCAAGAACGCCGAGGCGCACGCCGTCTGGGAGGCACTTCTGGAGGCTTATGACAAGGACCTGCACTTTGACCTCAACGGGTCGATTGATCGCGTTGTGGCGCTTGCAGAGCCTTTGAAAACGCATGCCTACACCCTTACGCTCCTCTACCTTATCTGTCAGAGCCGCAGAACGCGCGCCTACTATGAGGAAAAGGGCATCGACCTTGAGATCTACCGCAATTCGATGTACGATCTGTATTACAAAAATGAAGAATGCCGCGAGGTGTACGGCATTTGCGGCACGTTTGTTGGAAAATGGTTTTTCCGCTTTTACGATCTGACGCGATTTGCCCTTGGCAGATTGCAGTTTGAATTGACCGACCTGAGAAAGGATTACGAAAAAAACGGCATCAAGCTTTCAGCCGGTGCCAAGGTTATCAACGTGCACAGTCCGCGCACGGGGACTCCGTTGGATCGCGCAAGCTGTGACGCGGCGTTCGCGCAAGCGGCGGCGTTCTTCCAAAAGGAGTTGGGAGAATCACCCACGGTGTTCGTCTGCCACTCCTGGTTGCTCTTTTCTGCGCACCGCAACATGCTCAAGCCAAATTCCAACATCATCGGCTTTATGGATCGCTTCGATCTGCTGGAGAGCGGAGAATACGAGGATTACAACGAGCTGTGGCGCATCTTTGACCGCAGATACAACGGAGATCCCGATACGCTCGGTCGCAATAGCTCCTTGCATCGCGCCTATGCTGACCGCGTAAAGGCGGGCGAAAAAACGGGCTGGGGCTACGGCGCATATCTCTATCAATAAAATAACGGAAAAAGGAGATCGAAAATCTCCTTTTTTCTTTTCAAAAGTGCTTGACAAGCTCTTTTTTTTATGATATAATTTGAGAACTGTTCTCAAATTTAAGAAAAGGTGTCAAATGCAAAAGAATCATTATCATACGGCGGGGCGCGATGCGCTGATCGCATTTTTACAAAAGAATCCCGACCGTCAGTTTACGGTGGAGGAGCTGTATGCACAGCTGAGCGAGCGCGTCTCCGTTGGAAAAAGCAGCCTTTACCGCCATCTGTCCGAATTGTGCGAGGCAGAGATCGTACGCAAATTTCACAGCAAGGAGCGCGACTCCAACTTGTATCAATACGTAGGTGACGAGTGTGATTGCAAGCATCATTTTCATCAAAAGTGTACCGTTTGCGGTCGCATCAATCACCTGGATTGCCACGCGAGCGCCGATTTTGCCGAGCATCTGATGCGCGAGCACGGCTTTGCCGTGGATTGCGGTCAGTCGGTGCTGTACGGCGTTTGTGCCGAATGCAGCGAGAAGGGAGGACGCCAAAATGCATGATCTTTTACACGTGCTGGAGCATGCCGTGATCCATACTCTTACGGATACGCTCAAAATCCTCCCGTTCCTCTTTTTGACCTACCTGCTCATGGAATTCCTGGAGCACAAGGCGGGGGGCGCTCCCGAGCGCTGGCTGCGCGGCTCCGGTAAGGTAGGACCGTTGCTTGGCGGCTTGCTGGGTATGCTTCCGCAGTGCGGCTTTTCCGCCGCGGCAACAGGCTTGTACACGGGTCGCATTATCACGGTGGGAACGCTGATTGCAGTCTATCTTTCTACCTCTGACGAAATGCTTCCCATCCTCATTTCGGGCGGCGCGTCCGTGCCTCTGGTGTTCAAGCTGTTGGGCGTTAAGATGCTCATCGGCATTGTGGTGGGCTTTGCCATTGACGGCGTATTCCGTCTTTGCCGCCGTCGCACCCACGAGGAGCAGCAACCGCAGATCGAAGAGCTTTGCGAGCGTGAAAAGTGTGAATGCGGCGACCGCTTCGTCCTTTCCGCCTTAAAGCATACGGGATACATCACGCTCTTTTTGCTTCTGTTCACCTTTTTGATAAACGGAGCCGTAGAGCTTATTGGCGAGGAACGTATCAGTGCGCTGGTGCTCAACCGTCCCGTGCTTGGAAGCGTGCTTTCGGCACTTGTGGGATTGATCCCCAACTGTGCCTCCTCCGTAGTGCTTACCTCTCTTTATATGGAGGGCGTTTTAAGTAGCGGCGCCATGCTTTCGGGGCTGATGGTCAACGCAGGCATCGGTCTTGCCATCCTTTTCCGCAACAATCGTCCCGTGTGGGACTCCTTCCGTGTTTTGCTGATCCTTTGGTCGGTTTCGGTGGTATGCGGAATTCTGATCGACGTCACGCCGCTTGGCGCTTGGTTGTATTGATGCAATGCATGCCCGTTGTGTGTTTGTGCCCCCTGAAGCATGGTGGCATGAACGATGCGGAAATCCGGAAAACAAAAAAGGCTGTCTCAAGGCGTGCACAGTTAGCGGTAAATTATATCAATTGGTTAATAATTGCTCCGCTATAAACAAATAAGTAGCCCCGACAGATTTCAAGGTCTGTCGGGGTATTCTCTATAAAGAGCAAAATATATCGGTGGCCAAGTTTGTTCTTATATCAAACTGATCTTTATAATCAGTTGCCCATGCAACACTAAAATACAAAATTTCAGGTGGAGATTTCAATAAATATTGTATACCGCCATCGATTAGTTTCGCATCAAATTCAGGATTGTCCGCTTCTGCACCAATGGTAACGATCGTACTGCCTTTTATAAAATCCGTTCCCAAATATCGCTCGTCGGAATCCCAATCAGTTAATATGTTTTCACAATTAAATTCTATAACACACCGTACGGTTTTGGCATTTGCGGATG
>JAFTKJ010000047.1 GCA_017453305.1 Clostridia bacterium | reverse complement strand
TGCAAAGCTAAAAAAGCTTTAAGCAAAACACAAAAGTCCGAGAAATAGGGTGGTACCCTAAAGGACAGCTTTCAAAAATACGGCATATCTCGAAAGAGGCATGCCGTATTTTGCATTTGTGTCCACAAATGCAGTGCTTGTCAGGAAAATTGATAAGTTATAGGTGAACATAAAAAAGGCTCCCTTGTGTAAAGGGAGCTCCGCCGCAGGCGGTGAGGGATTGATTTTAGTTAAAATCTAATTTTACAATCCCTACGTCACACTTCGCGTGCCACCTCCCTTTACACAAGGGAGGCGATTGTGATTGGCGTTCAATATTTTTTGCCAAATTAGAACAGGACCAAGTTGTTATTTAGTAAATGTTTTTTTGAGCCTATCCAATAATGAGCGGCTCTTTTTTGTATTTCTATTCCAAATTAAGTTCGAATCAACCGGAGTACCATTGTCAAGATATGAGAAAAATGCGAAATCAAAGCTTTCCCATGAAATTATTCCGTCTTCGGCTAATGAATAATAATCGTCAAGATAATACATGCTTCCCCATAAATTGATATCAAAATCTCCGGGGTCACCGACATTAAGCGCCAGACGATACATGGTAGACGATATTTCTTTCTTGTTCATTTTGTTTGAGTAAAAGGCATGATTAAAAAACAATCTTACTCTATCACAAACGGCGGCTTCATCAAATGGATGTTCTCCACAATAATTTTGTAACACAGAAATAGTTTTATTGATATCCGAACCACAACAAGCAAGCTCCAAAACTATGGCGCTTAGTGGATTTTCGGATTCCAAATAATAGTTTAACCATCCATCATAACCATCATCTAAACCAGTCATCAACAATAGTTTATGGTAAAAAGCATCCGCACTCTTCAAGAAATTCACCTCCCGAAAAAGTATTTTATTTGTCATATGGATTTATCATATCACTTATAGTAAGGGCTTTGTTTGTACTACTATTATAACATAAAAACCGCAGAAAATCAATCTGCGGTTTCTATTTTTCTGTCGGTAGGTAAAACTGTCCTTTAGGGTACAGTCCTATTTGCTTTTGTTTTTTGTGGGAGATACTCCATAATAATTTTTATAAGCGCGGCTGAAGGAGTAGATCGAGCTGTATGCTAAAATCCCTGCAACGTGAGAGACCGATTCGGTATCCAGCATTCTTTTCGCGTGTTGCATCCGCACGGAATTGCGATATTCAATTACTCCCATGCCAAAGCGCGACTTGAATTTTTTATCCAGGTGAAATTTACTGTAGGAGAAGCGCTTGCTGAAATCTTCAAGACTCATGCCGTAGGCGTTGCCTGCGTCGATGCAATCCTTGATCTGATCGGTAATTTCGTATCCCTTTTGCGCTTCAAATAATAAAGGAAAATTATCGCGGATCAAAATAGAGAGCAGCTGCAAAAACATTCCCCGAATTTGCAGAGAAGGGAGTGTGTGAAAGCCGTCCAGAATGCGATAAAAGGTGGAAAGAAAGACATCCGGTTCCTGAATTTGCAAAAAGGGATGTGTCTTGTCAGCCGGCAGATCATTGGGGTGAATCCAAGTGCGCTCCTCTTGCGTCATGCCGGTAAAATCCTGAAAGGAGACGGGAATGCGTGTGCTTTCCGGGCGGTAGCAAAGGTCAAAATGAATGTGCGGCTGGGAGACCTCGCTGTCTCCAAACAAAAAGCTGTGGGGAACACCGGGATACAGCAAAAGAAAGCTACCGGAGGGGCATTCGTACGGAATACCCCCGTAAGTCAGTGTAATAGAGCCTTTTTCTACGTAGATCAGCTCATAATCATAAATAACGCGCCGAGGAATGACGTGTCCCGCACGGATGCGTGATCGCATTGCCACTCGGAGATAAGGATTAATAGCAAATTCGTTCATATGTCACCTACCGCAAGAAATGTTAAATCTTGCTTTCGAATTGTTATTTACATTATAGCATATTTCTGCTATAATGGCAACAGAATTCATAAATTTCTTTAAAAAATAAAATTCGAGAAAGGTGGACTAAAAAAATGTTAAATCAATTGACCTTAAAAAAAGACGTTAAAACCTTTTCGATCTCTCCGGAGAACCCGACGGGTGAAAAAGGAAAGGGCGGCATGGCGCAAATTGGCGAGGGAAGTGCCTCGCATGCTGCGCGCGAGCTTGGAAGAGGTTGGAAGGTCAATCCTTACATCGTATTAAAAGCAGGTACCTGCGCAACGCTTGCCGACGTGACGGGTGAGGGCGCCATCAAGCATATCTGGATCACCGACAGCGCAAAGGCCGGTCGTCAGCTGATCCTGCGTATCTATTTCGACGGACAAGCTTCACCTGCGGTTTACGCGCCGCTTTCGGATTTCTTTGCCAATACCGACATTCTCGATTACCGCCAATTGACCAGTCTTGCCATTTGTTGCAACCCACGCCGTGCTATGAATTGCTACTTTGAAATGCCGTATTTCAAGGGCTTTCGCGTGGAGCTGGAAAATCGCGGTGATACGGATGCCAGCGTCTTTTATCAGATCGATTGCGAGGAGAAAAAACTCGATCCCAACGCGTTGTATTTCCACGCGCAGTTCCGCCGTGTCAATCCATTGCCATATAAGCAGGATTACGTCATTCTTGATAACGTCAAGGGCTGCGGTCAGTACGTGGGCACGTTTTTGCATTGGGGCGTTAAATCCAGCGGCTGGTGGGGAGAAGGCGAGATCAAATTCTTCATCGACGGTGACACCGAATTTCCTACGATCTGCGGCACGGGAACCGAGGACTATTTCTGCGGCTCGTACGACTTTGAAATTGATCAGAAATATATTGAATTCTGCACTCCCTACGCAGGGCTTTCCAAGGTAGGGCGCACCGATGAATGCTATGCCTCCCAACGCTATTTTGATATGTATCGCTGGCACATCACAGACCCGATCTATTTCAAAAACGACTTGCGCGTCACCATTCAAGCCCTTGGTTGGTACAAAAACCATGCGTATCAGCCCCTGCAGGATGACATTTCCTCGGTGGCGTATTGGTATTCCGACAATCTTTCGGACGAATATCCTCCCATGCCGACGGGGCACGAGCTGGATCTTGTGTAAGAAAAAACAAAAAAGAGTCGAGTTAGGGTGCCTACCGTAAAGCAGTTTTATATTCAAATCAAAAAGGACGAGAAAACCTCGTCCTTTTTGCACACTATCTTACCTGCAAGGTATAATGTGCTATACTTTATTTTACTTTCGGGTGGTAAAGAAACGATGTTATTCGCTTCGCTCATAATGATGTTGTGCTTACGCACAGTGATGTATTGCGCTGTCGGCGCAAAATGATGTGATGTTTGCCCATTACGCCGTTAGGCGTAACATCACTTACGCAGTAAACATCATTGCCGAAGGCTTCATCACTTGCCCGTAAGGGCAAACATCGTTCGGTCGACCTGCTTTATCGCAGGTCGCCGTTGTACTCGGCTCTTTTTGATATTTCAGGAGGTTACACTCCCTCACGATGCTTACGGCGAAAGGCGGAGGGGGATAGCCCCGTATTCCGTTTGATCAGCTGTGCGAAGCATTTGAAATCAAAATACCCAACAGCCTCGGTGATCTGAGCAAAGCTCATGCGTGTGTTTGCCAGTAGTCTACAGGCACGCGTGACGCGATAGTCCTGCAAATAGCGCATAAACGTAACGCCCGTATCCGCCTTGAAGCGTTGGCTGACGTAGGGGAGACTGTAATTCATCTGCGCCGCAAGAGCACCGAGGGAGATCTGCTCGGCGTAGTGCTTTTCGACGTACGCGGTCAAAAAAGCGGTGATTTCGCCATAGGAGGAGTTTTGCACGCCGTCGATTTTTCTCATAGTCAAAAGAAGAATCTCAACAAGATAACACCGTGTCAATTCGGCAAAGCCAGCTTCCTTTTTTTGCAGCTCCGTATGGATTTTTTCAATCAATTGTCGCACGCTTCCATCCTCGTCATGAAAGATCGCGCGTGCAGGATCTTTCACGATAGCATTCATGTTGAAATGCAACAGATAATGCTCCAAAACCGCGCGCAGACTTCTCGTCCCCTGCAGAGCAGGATCCAACAGCTCGGGCAAAAACAGACAGTCGTAGTTGTCAAAATCACCCTCACCGCAGGCGCGGTAGCTGTGTCGACCGCCGTAATCTACGATCAAATAGTCTCCGCTGTTCAAAACGTCGGTGCTGCCGTCCAGGGTGTGCTCGGCACTGCCACGCAGAATATAACTCAGCTCCAAAAAGCTGTGCTCGTGCATTGGTACCGTTTTGACGTTTTGATGCATCAGTAAAGTGCACTTTTCTTTTTGTAAACTCATATATGTGGCTTTTTCCAAGTGCAGATCAATATTCATAAGTAAAAAACGCCCCCTCTTTTGTACAAAAATGCAGGTTGATTTATTATAGCATATCCGTTATACTATAGTCAAGAGATCCTTAATATTTTTATGTTTATAAAATTCAAAAGGAGATGCATGTGATGAACAAAAACGCTAAATGGATCGCCTCGCCGGTTGATACGGGAGAGGCGGCGGTCATTCTTCAAACGAGCTTCCAAACGGAAAAAAAGATCCGCAAGGCAACGCTGTCAGTTTCTGCCATGGGACTTTACACCGCCTATTTGAACGGCACAAAGGCGGGAAAAGCGGTGCTGACGCCCGGATGGACGTGCTATGATCGTCGCATCCAATACCAAAGCTACGACGTGACAGATCTTGTATCAAACGAGAATACGGTAAAGATTGAGCTTGGAAACGGCTGGGCAGTTGGTCACATTGCGTGGCGCGAAAAGGTGTTTGCCGAGCGGACGGCGGCAATTGCGGCTTTGGAGCTGGTCTATGCCGACGGCACCAAGGAGACGGTGGTCACCTCGCCCGAGTGGGATGCTTACACCTCACAAATTTTACATTCGGATATTTACGACGGAGAAACGGTGGATCGCACAGCACCCGTCACCTTCCTTGGCAAGGCGGTTCTTGCCGAGGTCAAAGCTCGTTTGATCCCTCAGGTCGGGGAATTGATCACAGAGCAGGAGCGCCTCAAGCCCGTGGAGCTCATCCACACACCAAAGGGAGAGACCATTCTCGACTTTGGACAGAACATGACGGGCTACGTGGAAGTGCGTCTGACAGCACCGCGCGGCTCTCGTATCGTCATGCACGTTGGAGAGGTGCTGGATAAGGACGGCAACTTCTACAACGAAAACTATCGCAAGGCGCGCAACGAGATCATTTACGTTTGCAGCGGTGAGGAAGACGTGTTCAAGCCCTCCTTCAGCTTCCAGGGCTTCCGCTATGTGCACTTGGTGGAGTTCCCGCCGATCGAAATTGATCTCAATTACTTCCGCGGCATTGCCGTCAACTCCGAATTGAAGCGCACGGGCAGATTCCGCTGCGGAAACGAGTTGATCAATCAGCTCTATCACAATATCGTATGGGGACAAAAATGCAATTATCTGGACGTTCCCACCGACTGCCCGCAGCGCGACGAGCGCCTTGGGTGGACGGGCGACGCGCAGGTGTTCTGCCGCACCGCCGCCATTAACTTTGACGTAGAAAGATTCTTCCAAAAATGGCTTGGTGACATGGCGCTGGAGCAAAGACCCAACGGCGGAATTCCGGAATTTATTCCCACCTGCCGCCCCAGAAGCGATGAATTCAGATATGCCGCCGCATGGGCAGACGCTGCATGCGTGATCCCGTGGGAGATCTACCGTGCGTACGGAAACGAAAAGCTGCTTGCAAAGCACTATCCCATGATGCAAAAGTGGGTGGAATACATCCATAATGCAGGACCCGAGGAATTTTTGTGGCTGGGCGGCAATCATTACGGCGACTGGCTGGCAATGGACCACGGCGAGGACAGCTTTGTGGGTGCTACTTCTACCGACCTGATCGCAAGCGCGTATTATGCATACTCCACCTCGCTCTTGATCAAGGCGGGCAAGGTACTGAAAAAGGATATGAGCGCATACGAGGCACTGTATGCGAACGTGGTAAAGGCGTTCCGTACAAAATATCTTCCGAACGGAGAATTGGTACAGCACTCCGATTTGTTTGAGGGAGGACAAAAGAACCCGCCCAACGAAACGCAAACGGCGTACGCGCTGATCCTTCATTTTGGTCTGTGCGAGGAAAAGGACCGTCAGCGCTTTGCTGATCGCCTTGCCGAAATGATCCGCGAGAACGGAGGACTGATGACCACCGGCTTTGTGGGCACGCCGTGCTTGTTGCACGTGCTGAGCGACAATGGGCACTTGGATCTTGCCTACGAGCTCCTTTTGCAGGAAAAGACACCCTCTTGGTTGTATTCGGTTACCCACGGTGCTACCACCATGTGGGAGCATTGGAACAGCCTGAAGGAGGACGGCAGCTTTTGGAGCACCAGAATGAACTCCTTCAACCACTACGCCTACGGTGCCGTGTACGATTGGATGTTTGGCAAGATGATCGGTATCGAAACCACCGAGCATGCCCCTGCCTATCGTGAGGTCGATATCGCACCGCACCCCGACCGTCGCTTGGGCTTTGCCGAGGCGTCCATCGATTCGCGCAACGGGACCGTGCGCGTGCATTGGTATTACAAGGGTGACGTGGTTTACTACGAGATTGAGGTTCCCGAAGCGGTTACCGCGCACTTGACGCTTCCCTCGGGCTATACCGAGACGCTGACGGGCGGTATTTATCACTTTGCGGAGTGAGCATCTAAAAAACGAAGGGATGATTGATTTGCTTCAATCGTCCCTTCGGCTTTTATTCTATCTTTGTTTATACTTCGTCGGGATAACGCACTGCAAGCTGATGCTTCAGTACCTTAACGGCAAACGCCGCCTCTTCTATGGAAAAATCCTCACCAAAATGCGTCAGGTCCAGCTCCATGTTGTAAACGCCCGTATATCCCACCTCGTCCAAGGCGGAAAAGACGTCATTCCAATCAATGCAGCCCGTCATGGGAATCTTGTGCTGATCGGTCAGGGTATCGTTGTCGTTGAGGTGCAGGACTCGCGTGCGTTTGCCCAGCATGCGGATCACGTCCGCAGGCGTGGGATTATCAAAGCGCATGGCTTTGTTGGAATGTCCCGTATCTACGCAAACGCAAAAATATTTGGCGTTATCTTCGTGGGCGGCAACGCGTTCATAAGAATTCAAGAACTCGTCCGCGTTTCCAAAAAAGTCGCAGATCTTGTACTTGGGAGAGTCGCCAAAGGTCTCGGAGGCGATCATAATGCCGTATTCCTTGGCGTACTGCAGCGCATCACAAAACCAGCGGAAGTTCAAGTCTCGCATCTGCTCCGCAGGCGTATCGGGACCTGTAAGCCCCGTGGCAACGCTGTGCATGACGCAAACGGGTGCTTCGAGAATGTGTGTTATCATGCAATCCAGGCGTGCGTTTGCAAGTACGGCGCGGTTCTCCTCCTCGTCAAAGCGGTAACCGCGCAGGCGGCCATGGGTCTGGGCTATGACAAGCCCCAATTCGTCTGCCTTTTGCTTGATCTTTTGAAAATGCGCGACGATCTCCGCCTCAGGGCGAGAATAGATAGAGGTGTTGTTGCGATAGTCCCAATGGGGCGCACTTGAAACGTTGAAATCCACCGCATCGGCGCCGATCTCCTTGGCGATTTCCAAGGCGCGAACGTCGCCGTACTTTCTTTGCAATTGTCCAAGCGAAATTCCAACAAGTCGTTTCATAGGTTGACTCCTTTCAGGATTGTGATTACAAAAGGGAAGCGCGAAGCTCCTCATCCGAGAGAGGGGAGAGATAGGAGGGGGGAACGTCAAGAATGGTCTTGCACCCAACCGCTCCTTCCATGCGCATGCGGTAAGCCGCACGGGCACAGGCAACGATCACGCTGGCAGTAAACTCGGGGTTGGAATCCAATTTGAGATTGTACTCGACGATGTTGGTATCGTCCTCATTCCATCCCGTTTTGCCGGAGCGGATGACAAAGCCTCCGTGCGGAATGCCGCTGTGGTCTCGCTTCATCTCCTCGGCAGTAATAAAGTGTACCACGGTATCGTAATCGGCAAAATAGTTGGGCATGGAGCGGATCTCGCTTGCAATGCGCGCACGATCTGCGTTTTCATCCGCCACTACAAAGCATTCGCGCAAATGCTTTTGACGGGTGGTAAGATCGGGGTTCTTGCCGCTTCTGACCGCCGCCAAAGCCTCATCCATCGGGATGGTGTACTGCTTTGCGTCCAGCACGCCCTCAATGCGGCGGATGGCATCCGAATGCCCCTGGCTGACGCCCTTGCCCCAAAAGGTGTAGGTCTTGCCGGTGGGAAGGATCGCCTCGGCATACAAGCGGTTAACGGAGAACATGCCGGGGTCCCAACCGCAGGAAATCAGGGCAAGATTGTTTGTCTCGCGTGCGGCGGCATCCACGTTTGCAAAGTGCTCCGGAATTTTTGCGTGTGTATCAAAGCTGTCAACAACGGTAAAGAGCTTGGCGTATTCGGGCGTCTGCTCAGGAAGGTCGGTCGCGCTTCCGCCGCAAAGGATCATCACGTCAATGGCGTCTATCATTGTGGTTGCGTCGCTTACGTGCAGGATTTTAGTCCCTTCGGTCAATATGTGAACGCTTTCGGGAGGGCGGCGCGTAAAGACCGCGACCAGCTCCATATCGTTGCTTTGGCGAATGGCGCATTCCACGCCCTTGCCAAGATTACCATATCCCATAATGCCGATTCTGATGCTCATATCAGTTCTCCTTGTCATGAAAGCTTCGGGAGCATTTGACACTCTGCCACGCTCCGCAAATATTTTATCACAAAACACAGCACTTGTCA
Source organism: Clostridia bacterium (assembly GCA_017453305.1). Taxonomy (GTDB): domain Bacteria; phylum Bacillota; class Clostridia; order Oscillospirales; family CAG-272; genus UMGS1865. The sequence continues at coordinate 220 of JAFTKJ010000047.1, read as the reverse complement.
AGAAAGTCAAAAAACTTTTTGCAGTGGGGGCTTGATTTTTTGCATGGAGATTGAAAAATCAAAAAAGGATACACGAGAAAAAGGGGCTGATTCATTTAGCGCAGAACAAAAACACACAAGCAAAATAAGAGAAAAACGAACCGCTTTTTCTGTCGAGAAGATAGAGAAAGCGGTTTTTAAGGTAGAAATCCTTACGGATTTCAATATTTTATGTGTGTTT
>JAFTKJ010000016.1 GCA_017453305.1 Clostridia bacterium | reverse complement strand
TTGATATGCAGAAAGCAAAGAAGAAGCCCCGCCGAAGCGGGGCAAGAATTAAAACTGTATAGGATAATCACCGTATCCCATACAACATGAAATTCCTTTCAATGAATAGCGTTGCATTTCAAGGGTTGCAAAAAGAATACACAGACAAGTATGATACATTTCGTTGATCTCATAGGTAAAGCCTAAAGATTTATGCTTGGATTTCTTTTCAATTACAACGTTAACAGCAATCAATTCATCAAGAGCTTCACGTAATGTGTTTTCCTCAAAACTCAATTTTTCTTTCATTTCTCCAAAGCTGATGTCGCTCATGGATATGATAGCCAAGCAAACGAGGATATTGTTTTTCTTTGAAAGAGTGGGTAGAATTGTTTGCGCAAATTCTACCGTTTCTTGGTTCACGTTTTCAAAAAACTTTCTCGTAACAAGCGCGCCATATCCCTTGCCCGATAACAGTGACAAACCATTTTCGTTAGAAATGTGTGCTGGCTCATCATGCATTTCAGTATTCTTTCCTCTGAGATTGCCTCGAGAAATACCGTGATGAGCAGGGGCGAATATTTTCAGAGCGTCTTCATAAGATGCCATGCTCATTTGTGCGTGTTCTGCTACTTTGTCAAAAACCTTATTGTAGATATCATTATAGGCATAGTCCTCACCGTAGAAAAGATAGTCTATACTTACTTCAAAGTATGTAGCTATCAGAGGAAGCATTTGCACATCAGGAAAAGATGTATCGGTTTCCCATTTCGAAATAGCTTGGGGAGAAATATTCAGAGCACCGGCCAACTGCTCTTGGGTAATGCCCTTACGTTTTCTGAGATCTGCTATATTTTTTGAAATGTTAATTTCTTTCATAATCAAATTTCCTTTCCGAATTTCACCGTGAGCTCTTCGGTTGTGATTAAATTATATCACAAAAACAGCAAGAAGTAAACAACTTGTTCGGATTGCATATCAACTCACAGTTGTTCGTCGCTTGTCAGAATATATATTCAGTTGTTTTTTCGCTTTCCCGACGCTTGCGTCTGGGGCAAGCATAGCGCGTGGATGTCCACGCACCATCGGGCAGAAGCCCGAACCCACTATCCGCAGAGGAACGGCACGCAAAAGCCTTCCTCCGGGAGGAAGGGGGACCACGAAGTGGTGGAAGGAGCCTGCGTCACTTGGAATTTAGGTTGACCTCATAGTAACGCGCTCTCCCTCAGTCCTTTGTCGCTTGCGACATTTGACAGCTTCCCTCCCGGAGGGAGCCTTTCGTAAGTTCCCAACGACAAAAACACCACCAAAGAAATCTCCTTGGTGGTGTTCGTGTTTTCTCCGCTAAAGTTGCAGAGGCGAGAGTACCTGTTACGGTTCTCTCGGCGGCGTTTTTATTCGGGTAAGCGGTCACAGAACATCAAAAGATTGGCAGTTACCTTTTCTTCTTCACGAAGAGGCTTGAACGTACCGTTTTCGTAAAGAAGATCCATCAGCATCAGGGCAACCGTGCTTCCAATAAAGCCTCCCACACTCCAATCCACAACCAAATCCCTCATTTGCGGCGGATATTCCTTTGCCATCAGCATTGCTTGCTCCAATGCGTATTCCGCAAAGATCTTTTTGATCGATTCGTCAAGGGACGGCAGCTTGGAGAAAATTTCTTTTTGATCACCGCGCACAATCATGATATTGATTTTATTTTCCTCTGTCAAATATTTGCGCTTTCTCAAGCGCTCAAACTTCTCCTTGTTTGCGGGAGTATCCTCTATGACGCCTGTTATAAACTCGTACAAATACTCATAATCCGAGGTATAATTATTTTCCCAGTACCCCTCGCGTGAGGAATAGCGCGTATCGATGGACCAAGAGTATACCGAAGGATATTTTTCCGACCAACGGTTCATGTTTCCGCAAGCCCAATAAGGTGGGTAGCTTTGAGACGGAACGTAGTCGGGATCCTGCGGCGTGGCAGGAAGATGCACAAAGGCAATGTAATCACCGCCCTCCAAGGTCTTGATCTGATATTTCGATAGATCTGTTTTCAGCGTGATGCTGCACTTGTTTGTCACCGCATAAAATATCAAAGCAGCTTCAAACAGCTCTCGGTTTCCACTTGGAATATAAACGTCCTGAATTTCGCGAATTGCTTCACGGAGCTGCGGAACGTACTCGCTTGCCAAAAGCTTTGCAACCTCCATTTGCTTTTGCAGTCTTTGATCCTGCTGCTCCAAAGAATAAGTTTCGGGATCAAATTTCACGTATGTGGTATAACGGTTTCCCGCTTGCTTAACCAAAAAGCCGTTTGCTTCCAGCTCTTTTACCACGTCCTCAATATAAACGGGAGTAACCCCCAGCTCCTCTGCAATCTCTACCATGGTTTTAGGTTCGTGATAGACGCTGTATACGACGTTAAGGTTCAATTTGTTTGCCAGATACCGCTCGGGCGGACTGTTTTTTCCGGGATTTCCGCTGTGCCCAAAGCTGCAGGCTTCAATCGGCTTTATGCCAAGCTTTCCAATTTTTCTTTCCATTGTAAAACCCTCCTTTAAATCATTTCTTGCTTTACTCAAATGCCATTTTACAGTTCCCTCGGGAATTCCTATTTCCTTGGCAATAGCAGAAATAGGCTTATTTTCGTAATAAAAAGAATAAACCACGCTACGACGAGCTTGTGCCAAAAATGCAATTTCAAGGCGCAAGCGATCAAGCTCGGCGCTTGAATCCTCGTCCTCCATTGATGTATCATCAGGGAAATCCATGCCGTTGATGGAAATCCCTTCCCGCTTTTTCTTGGAAGATACAAATTTGGAATAAACGTGCTCGGAAATTCGCCAAACGTATCCGTCGATGTTATGAACCTCCTTTGACGAAAGCAACGACAAATAAACCTCCGCAACAATGTCGGAGCTCAATTCCTCAGCTTCCTCATAAGAAAAGGCTTTTTTGATAGCAAAGCCGTAAATTTTCGGCAGATATTTGATAATCAATTCGTCTGCATGCTGTTTATCCATTTCATTACCTCGGTACCGTTTGCCAATATAGTGAAGACAAGACGTAAAAGGTTGGCGTTTTTTTAAAAATTTATTGGATATTTTTCAGAGGGTGCAAAAAGCACTCGCGGAAACTTACCACAAGTGCTTTTGATGGCTGTTGTAATTTGTTTTTATTGCGGAAAAAACGTGGCTATTCTGCCATTTCCTCCTCTGCGGGTGGCAGGGACTTTGCGTAATGCGTAATGATCTGCACGTCGGGATATGCGTAGACCGCCAGGATCAGCTCCTCCTGCTCCTCGTCTGCCAGCACGCGCATGTCGTATTGCTCCAGGTAGTAGCGCGCGTCGGTCAAAAGTGTTTCAATAGGAACAGAGGGATCGGTAGCCGTCAGATCCAAAGCAAAGAAATCGCACACCTCGCTCAATCTGCCGAGCAGCTCCCAACCGCCCTCGCCCCGAGCAACCTCCAAGGGGATCGCAATGCCAACGGGTGCATTTTCAGTGGTCTTTTTGACTTGCTCTACGTAGGACAGCAAAGCTGTCGTATCTACTGTCTCCCAAGAAATACCGCACAAAAGGATCTCACTGCCGCCGGCATGCAAAAATTCGCGCATCAGCGCGCATTCGCGCGCCGTTGCCGCATAAAGCAGATCCGCCCCATCCTGCGTCAATGCCTGCGGATAGAAGACACCGCTGATATAAACCGCCACGGCACTCAGATCACTGATGCCGTCAAACAAGGGCGTTTGATTTGCCGATGGAAATCCAAAATAATTGGCAACGTCCGAAACGTAATTCACCTCGCCCGTGGGGGAGTTGATGCTGACGGAAGCCTCAAAAAAGACCTCCCACACGCTCTCGGAGCTTTTTCCAAATACAAACGCATCGGCGTGGATATCACGCAAATACGAGGGGGTATCGTTTGATGGATTGTTGGTGGTCGTTTCCTCCCCTGCCATCAGACTGTTGTACGTTTCCTCATCCAGCCACAGCTTCAGCATATTACCAATGATGACAGTTACCAGGATCGCCACAGCGACGCAGATCCCTATCACAGCCGGGGGCGAAATCCTCCCACTGCGATAGCGACCGTATCGACGGTTGCCGAACAATCGCATACGCGCCTCCTTTCCCGCATGGTGCGCCTTATTTGATCTCTAACAGATCAATACTTTTTCCAAAATCGTTCAATTCGATTACAACGTTTTCCTTCGCTGCCTCTACGTACTCACCAACGATTGCCCATTGGTAGTTGGAAAGCAGATTGGTCAATTGCAAGGAGAGAGGCGTTTCCAAAGAGCCGTCCTCGCCCTCGGTCTCCTCCTCTTCCATCAAAACGAGCACGTACATGGCGTCCTCGGTTTCAACAATTTCGCTGACGTCGTCCACGTACTGCAAGGCAACGGCGGCATCCACCAATGCATCGTCGTGTACGTGACGCACCAGAAAGTAAGGAGTGACGTTGGTCATATCCTGATTGATCAGGCTATTGATGCACTCCCTGAGCGACCATTCGCCGCTGATCAGATTTTGACGTGCCTCCTCCAGGAGCTGACGGTTGATCTCCTTATCTGCCCCCTCCTCGTTGTATCGCAGAAAATGCTGTACGTAAGCACAGTTGCCATCAACGAGCCACTCGGAAAATTCTTCTTCATCGGTGATAAAGGCATCCTTTTGCTTCAAGGCTGTGTAGAGGTAATATTTCATCTCATCCACCGCAAAGTAGAAGCGGAAGAGGTGCTCGGTCATAAAGCTTTCCTCCAAGGATGCGTAATAATCCCCCTTGGTTTCATAATCCGCAATCAGCGCCTCTATCATTTCGTCCACGTTCTTTTGTACGAGATCACCGTCGTAAACGTTCTTTTTGATGTTCATCTGTGCGCACGCCTGCAAAACGCTGTAGTTTTCCTTGACCGTGCGCCAAACGTACTCCTCCAACTTTTCGCGGTACTTTTCTGCCGTGGCAGGATCATCCCAGATTGTGCCGTTTTTGTCGTTTCCATCTCCGTACTGTGCATCCAGCTCCGCTTTGTAAGTCATCGTTACAAAACGAAGCTCCTCGTACAAAATCTCATATTCACCGCAGGTGCCGATCACCTTTTCATTTTGCGCATCCGCACATCCGATCACAGAGCAGCATAGCGCCGCCAGGATCAGAAGAAATGCGATCAAACGCGTCGTTTTCATCCTCATTTTTCACGTCCTCCGTCTTTACTTTTATACATTATACTAAATACTTATGTCTTTTTTGTGAATATGTGTAAAAAAGTATCCGAAATTTTCAAAAAAGCATTCCCTTTTTCACTTTTTTATGATACAATTATTTATTATAAGCCTTTGCCCTTGAAAGGAGTGAGGATCTGATGAAAAAGGTCTATAAAATTCCACTCTCCAAAATCGTTTCGGATTTTCATTTGGAGGTCATCGTAAAACCGGAAAACTTTGACGAGATTCAAATCGTCTCCCCCGAGGTCAACCGCCCGGGCCTTGCACTTGCAGGCTTTTACGAGGTGTTTGAGCCGGAGCGCATTCAATTGATCGGTAAAGCTGAGACGCAGTATCTGCAATCCCTGGAGCCCAGCACCAAGCGCGTCATGCTGCAAAAGCTCGTTGCGGCAAAGCCCGTGGCGATCATTTACACCACTGATCTCCCCGTGGACAACGCCGCCATCGAGCATGCACAGGTCTGCGGCGTGCCAATTTTGCGTACTGCCCTCAAAACCAGCCAGATCATGGCAAGCCTGATTGCCTCCCTGAACAACTACCTCGCCCCTCGTATCACCCGCCACGGCGGTCTTGTAGAGGTGTACGGTGAGGGTATGCTGCTTTTGGGAGACAGCGGCGTTGGTAAGAGTGAAACGACCATCGAGCTGATCAAGCGCGGTCACCGTCTCATTGCCGACGACGCCGTGGAGATCAAGCGTGTTTCCGACAAGACCCTGGTCGGCTCGGCGCCCGAATTGATCAAGCACTACATCGAGCTGCGCGGCATTGGTATTGTGGACGTGCGCCGCTTGTTTGGTATGGGTGCCGTAAAGGAGACCGAGCGTATTGACCTTGTGATCCAGCTGGAGAACTGGGTAGAGGGCAAGATGTATGACCGCCTTGGTATGGATGAGGAAAAGATCAACATCCTTGGCATCGAGGTTCCCTGCATCACCGTCCCCGTTCGCCCCGGCCGTAACCTTGCCATTATTTTGGAGGTAGCAGCTATGAACTACCGTCAAAAACGCATGGGATACAACACCGCCGAGGAATTCAATCAACGTATGATGCGTCAGATCGGCGTCGATTCCCTTTGATTTTTAAAAAATTTGCGATTTTATAAAATATTTTTATGAAACCTATTGACAATCACTTGACCGCATGTTATAATATACATGTGATCACGTGAGTCACAAAAAAATATAACAAAAAAGGAGAAAACACTATGGAATTTTTACTTCCCATTCTCGCAGTCGTTGTCCTGATCGTCATCGTCATTGTCAGCGGTTATCTTAAGGCTCCGCCGGATACTGCCTACATCATCACAGGTCTTGGCAAAAAGCGCATTCTGATCGGTAAAGCCGGCTGGCGCTTGCCCTTCTTTACCCGCGTTGACCGTCTCTCCCTGCGCGTCATGCAGGTGGACGTCAAGACGAGTGAGGCAGTTCCCACCAACGAGTTCATCAACGTGACCGTTGACGGCGTTGCCAACATTAAGATCTCCTCCGACCCCGAATTGCTCGCACGCGCATCCGAGGCACTCCTCAACCTGCGCCAAAATGACCTGACCATGCTTGTTACGCAGGTATTGGAAGGTAACATGCGTGAGATCGTGGGCTCGGTAGGCTTGAAGGAAATGGTTCAGGACCGCCAGGGCGTTGCGAAAAAGATCACAGAAAACGTTGTTCCCGACATGGAAAAGCTGGGTATTGAGGTTGTAAACTTCAACATTCAGAACTTTAAGGACGGTGCCGGAACCATTGAAAACATGGGTATCGACAACGTCGAGCAGATCCGCAAGAATGCGCAGATCGCAAAGGCGAACGCACAAAGAGACATCTCCATTGCGACCGCCAACGCACAGCAGGAAGCCAACGCCGTTCGCGTTGAGGCTGAAAAGATGATTGCCGCACAAAACGCAGAGCTGGCTGTTCAACAGGCAGACATGAAGGTCAAATCCGAGACAAAGCGCGCAGAAGCAGATGCCGCTTACTCGATCCAACAGGAAAATCAGCGTAAGACCATTGAGATCACCAAGGCAAACGCAGACATTGCCCGCAAGGAAAAAGAGGCAGAGCTTGCCGAAAAGGCGATCGCCCTGAAGGAAAGAGAGCTGGATGCAGAGATCCGCAAGCAGGCGGACGCTATGAAGTACCAGATGGAAAAGAAGGCAGAAGCCGAGCTGATCAAGCAACAGCGCGAGGCAGAAGCCGAAAAATACCGCACCATTCAGGCTGCCGAGGCAAAGAAGGCAGAGGCAGAAGCATTGCGCTATGCAATGGAGCAGGAGGCTGCAGGTATTCGTGCTAAGGGCTTGGCTGAGGCAGAAGCCATCGAAAAGAAGGCTGAAGCGCAAAAGAAGATGGGTGAAGCTTCCGTTTTGGAAATGTACCTCACCGCACTTCCCGAGGTGGTCAAGAACGCCGCCGCTCCTCTGTCGCAGACCGATCGCATCGTAATGTACGGAGACGGCAACTCCACAAAGCTCGTCAAGGACGTTATGAACAGCGCGAACCAGATTATGGAAGGCGTAAAGGAGTCCACAGGCTTGGATCTGACCGCTCTGCTCTCCGGTGTTGCCGGCGGCAAGATCGTTGCGGCACAGAACAAGGAAGAAAACGCAGATCAGTAATTTCACAAATCAGCATTTTCCCAAAGTGGGGACACCGTAATCATACGGTGTCCCACATTGGGGTTTCAGAAAAGGATAAACTATGGAAGAAAACAACCGTCAAAACAATGCGGGAGAAACCCGCGATCAAGAATTTCTCCGCCATTGCGAGATTCGCAACGGCCGCCTGATCCGCTATTATGGCAAAAAAAGTGAGATCGTCATTCCCGACTACGTCACCGATATTGCCGAGGAGGCGTTTCGCGGGAATCCCCGTCTGACACGCGTCGTTTTGGGACCAAACGTGGTATCCATTGCGCCGCGCGCATTTCAGGATTGCGCAAATTTGCAGCAGGTGACCTTCCCTTCCGGCTTGAAGCAAATAGGCGCGCAGGCGTTTGAGGGCTGTTCTTCTATGACGGCGTTACTACTGCCGCGCACGGTCACCGAGCTGAACGACGAATGCTTCCGCCGTTGTACCTCTCTGCGCCACGTCGTACTGCCAAGCTCCATCAACCACATCGGCAGATACGTGTTTGCGGAGTGCGAAAGCATGGAGGAGCTGGTCCTGCCGGAAAACATCACGGCATTGCACCGTTGTACTTTTTTGAACTGCCGTTCGCTCAAAACGGTCAATATCCCGGCAAACGTACGCACCATGGGCAGATACTTGTTTGCGGGCTGTATGGCGTTGCGTGAGCTGCACATTCCCGACACGGTCACCTACATCGGCATCGGCGCGTTCAGCGAGTGCCATTCTCTGACCTATCTGCATCTGCCGCGCTCCATTCGTTTTGTGGGAGACTACACCTTCTCTTGCTGTGAAAACCTCGAAAAGGTCGACCTCCCCGAGCACTTGCACTACATTGGCAACGCGGCGTTTTGCGGCTGTAAGAAGCTGCGCGAGCTGCCGCTTTCCGAATCCTTGGAGCGTATTGGTCACTCGGCATTTTTGGGATGCATGTCCATCAAGGAGTTCACCGTGCACGAGGGCGTGCAGGACATTGCGCGCGCGGCGTTTGCGCATTGCACGGCGTTGGAAAAGATCACCATTCACGCACCGCTTTCCGAATTGGAGGAGGAAATGTTTTCGCATTGCTTCTCCCTGCGTGAGATCAATTTACCCGACAGCATTCAAAAAATCGAGGAGGACGCATTCCTCAACTGCATCGCCTTGACCAAAATCGCATTGCCAAAACAGCTGACCTCGGTAGACGCAAGAGCGTTTATGGGATGCACGGCGTTGGAGGGACTCAGCTTCCCCGAGACGCTGAAAAAGATCGGCAAGCGCATTTTTGCAGAGTGCTCGTCGCTCAAAACGGTGATCTTCCCGAATAGACGCGTAGCGTTTGACCGTAGCGTATTTGAGGACTGCCCTGCACTGGAGACGGTGGTGCTACCGGACGCGAGAGTGAGCCTTGGCAGACGCAGAGCAAAGCTTGGGCTTGACGCAGAGGTGCAAATTCTTTGTCACGCGGACCTGCAAAAAGCGCAGGAGCTTGTAGAGGAGGCGCTGAGAGCCCCCACAGAGCCCGAGGAGCCCACCGAGGATACAGAGGCGGACAAAGACGAATAAAGCCGAAAAAAGGCGCTGTGTGGCTTCACACAGCGCCTTTTTTGCATCAAGAGACAAAAGCGCCCGCCCCAAACGGGGCGGGCGGGGTGTTTTTAGCCTTCGCTACCATCCAACTCTGCAAACATATCTGCCAGGAAGTTGTCGGAAGTCGTTAAAATATCCTCTTCCTCTACGTAAAGAAGATCAACAATAGGCTCAACATAGTTTTTCATATTTTTCAATCTCCTTTCTCAATTATGCAGCAGGGGTCTCTTCGGTATTTTCTTCAACGATAGGACCTGCGATGTAGGCATCCAAAACGGCTTTCAATTCCTCACTAAGGGAATCATAGTAACCCTCGATTGCCTTGGTTGCAGTTGCCTGCGCCTGTACGTCAACACTGTGAGAGGTTTCAGAATAGAATACAATGGTTTCGCCGTTGTACAGCTCAACCTTCACGTAGCCGCGGCCGCTAAAATCGCGATCGAGGTTTCCGTTCTTGATCTCTACGATAGAACCTGCCACAAAGTCATAGCCATCGATCAGTTCCAAGCCGGTGGTATCGCCGTTGTAGTACAAGCCCTCAGTTGCCTCAACTGCAAGGTACTTGCCTGCACCCAGAGATTCCATGGTAAGTTCAACACCCTCAGTCAGGTAATCGGTGGGAGCAATGAGCGTACCGTAGGAAACACTCTTAACCTGATCGCCAACAAGTGCAAAGAGCTCAGCCAAAGCTTCGGTATCGACCTGGCTGATAAAGCGCAAACCGGATTCTTTAGCGCCTGCAGTGGTGCTCAGACGGATAGATGCCTTGTTGTAGGTAGAGATAATAGAGTTATCGTACTTGTTATCGGAGTTGAAATAAGTTTTTTCGGTAACGGTACCGTAGAATTTAACACCGTTGTTGACCGTCTTGCCGTTTACGGTTGCGGAAAGCAGACCATTGCCCTTTTCATCCACAATCAAAGTAGAATCCAACGGTTTGATGCTAATATCATCAATACCAATGGTACCCTTCGCATTGGTATTAGTAGTTGCTTTTGCCACAATCCACGAATCGTTTGCGAACGACAAATTGGTCAAATGGTTCGTTCCATTGGACATCTTACCTTCAATCGCCAACACACCGTCAATATAAACAGAAGCAACACCTGTGTCAAGATCCAAAACCATGCTAAGCGTAAACCATTCACCAACGGGAACTGCATTTGCATAGGTTCCGGTCGCAGCATGAGCTCTATGCCATTCAACGCAAGCTTTTTCGCCATCGGATTTAATTGTATACATGTCAAGACCATTAGTAAATGCTGCATGTTTGGTTGTTGTAGCCGAACCAAAACGGAGCTGAGATTGATAATGACCAGTCGTTCCTTCGGACAAGAAATACTTTGCTTCCAAAACCATCGAATCGGAAGTCAAGTAGGAATAATACTTATCATTGGTACGCAGAATAGCGTTAAAGTCAACGTTCTTACCCTTTTTTCCGTTGGAATATTCAGACGCTGTATCCTCGTAATCAACATCAAAGCTCCAATACTTGTTATCACCTTCGGTCTTTACAGAGGTAATTCCCTTAGGAGTTTTCAATCCCCAATCCAAGAAATTGTTTGCAACCGTTGCATCAGTTGCATCGGTAAAGTCCTCAACGCTGTCACCGCAGGGAGCAGTGGTAGCAGTGCCGATTTCAACACAGAGATTGTCAACCTGGCAGTAGCCCTCGTACTCACTAACCTTGCCACCACGAAGGAAGTGACCAAGACTCCATTTATTATCTGACAAAGCAGCAGTGGAGGAAGCAAAATCCTTTTCGTAAGAGATTGCAAACAACTCACCGTTCAAATAACACTCAACAATATCAGTCGCAAAGTTGATAACGATCTTCAAATTAACCCAAGTACCCAAAGATGCACTATTCTTGCCGTTTGTTGCAAGGTTAGAAGCACCGCTGTGTACGTTAAAGGAAACTTTTCCATTCGACACAGAGGTCGTAAGATAATCGTAAGCCGTATTACCGGAATAAATACGGAGATCCATGCCCTTGGTAAGGTCTGTGGAGAAATAATAATCCGCAGACAAAATCAACTTGCTTGCATCCTGCGCCGATACTCTCGCGTATGCAGGTGCACCAACGTTACCTACACCCTTAATTCCATCGGCAACCTGACCGTTGACAATATACCAAGTTGCAGCCTTATCGCCAACTTTTTCGGGAAGTGTAGCATTATTTGCATCTGCCGAAGAAGTTAATACAGTATCTCTGCCATCCGTATTGATCGTTCCGGAAACAGTGTACTCCACATTATTATAAGTTACTTTTCCGCCTGTGAGAACACCATCTGCAACGGTTCCATTGGTAATTGCCAGCTTGAGATTATTATCAAGATTGTACATCAAATAATACTCGTCGGTAGCACCCATAGCCTTACAGTCAATTTGTAACACCTTGCCGTGGTTGGTATCGGCGGCATCAACGATAGCCGCACTGGAAGGATAGCCACTCAAAACATTACTTGCCTTCCAAGCGCCATCAAAGCTCTGCTCATAAACAAGTGCATCATTAAGGTCAAGAGTGTCTCTTTCGCGGTAGATGGAAACATCGTCCAAATAAACTGCGCCTTTTACTTGATCCATGGTAGCACGCTTGTTTGTTGTTTTATATGCGACCCACTGATCTGCTTGCAAAGTAATATTTTTAATTGCAGCTGTCGTATAGGAAACGTTACTCACTTTGCCGGACCAAGTCAACGTAGCGGAGCTTGCAAGGTTGCCGTCTACGTAAATTTTCATAGCACCGTTATCCAAATTGATTGCGATACTAATTTCTACCCATCTGTTTACGTCAACCACTTGATTATAGTATTTACGATTTTGGCTTGCAGAGTTGGTCAGAATTGCATAATTGCCACCTTCATAATCCAAGGTAAACAAGTTCAACCATGCCATACCGGTCAAAGTAGTTTCTGTCTCTCCATTTACATGCGTGGCATTTACAGTTTGAATTTGAGAGGTAATGTGCGTTTTGGAATCCTTTTCAATAAAGTACTTTGCTGACAAAATTACCTCATCATACTCCGTGTAAGAGAGCTCTGGATGATCCACTTTCATATTGTCGTTGATATTGCCGCAATCACAGGCCGTAACAGTCGTATGCTTGCTGGTGTTGGAACAAGACCACCCGGTTACGTTACCGTTCGTATCGTATCCAAAAACAGGGATTTCCCAGTACTTGTTGCCATTCGTCTCCTGCTTGATCTTAGCCTGGGAGGAAGAAGCAGAAGCTGCAAGATAGGTGTCCCCCGCCGTCATATGCTCAAAGCCATTGTAGTAAACAGGGGTAGTTACCTTGCGAGGCTCAGTTCCCTCGTAAATGCAAACGTCGTCGAGCAAAACGTTGTCACTGCTTGTAGCTTGATAATCTTTGAATACTTTAGAATAGATCCAGCTGTTGGACAAAATTTCCAGCTTAGCAAAGCCCGTGCCCGTTTTGGCTGTTTTCAAGCCGTTTACATACACCGTATATTCACCGCTATCAAGGTTGTATACAAGGCTGACGGTGTTCCATGCATTCATGTTCAAACAAACGTTGGTATCACCTTCTATATACGCCTTGGTACCGGTACCAAAAATCCTGAACAATCCGCCGTAAGTTTTGCCGCTTGCTACCCCATCGCAACCATAGTTAAGTAATTGCATCTCCAACTTCGCATTGAAATTAGCCGGAATAAAATACTTTGCCTCCATAACGATGGAATCGTATTCAGTATAGGAAAGAGCAGGGTTGGGAGCAATAATCTGCTTATCTACAACGTCACCGCCGCCATCGATTTCAAGGGCTTTTTTGGTGTAGAGATAGTAAGTAGTGCTACCAACCGTAAAGGTTGCCTCATGCTGATCGCTGGCACCAGTAGCCGGAGTCGTGGCATAAAATGTATCGTTCATCATTACGCCAGCCACATTTTCATTAGTGGTTTTGGTAACCGCAACTGTATTCGAACTTGAGCTACTGCCCTTTGCTTTAGTTGCAATATATTCATCGGCACTTGCTGCAGGATTGATCGGTTGAGAAAGAACCGTGTTGGTTCCGTCTTTCGCAAACGCCAAGCCTTTCGGAATAGTACCGGTAGAATTTTTCACATCTGCCCCGGCAAAAGTTTTCATCATCTTGCCATTACCCAAAAGCGCACTTGCGCTTGTGAGCTCAGCCGATGTATCGCCGCTTTCAAAATCTTCGATCCAAATTACGTTGGAAGTAGTTTCTTCCGCAAACGTGGGAATGCTAATCAGGGGTAAAATCATCACAAGCGCCAAAAAAAGAGCTGTGATTCTGCTTGATTTTCTGATTTTCATAGCTTTTCTCCTTTTTTCATATGAGGGGTACAAATTCCCCTGTTTTTTGGAGAGTATACGGTCTGCTCGAAAAAACGGGTGTGTGAGCCGTTCGAATGCCTCTTCACGACGACCTTTTCCACGGTGCCCCATAGCCTTTATCGATATGGGGGAAGGCGGTCAGGTCGTCTTTTTTTCGAGCCGCCGCTCGAAAAATTCCAAGAAGGGGTACCCCTTCCGTGCCGTACCATATATTCCCTTGCTTCGGTGATCCTTTTTCACCGAATAGCTAATCATATTATACCATTTTATATCATACGCTGTCAATCGTTCTTTTGCACAATCTTTTTCAACTTTTTTGTGCACAATCAACAAAATGTGAACGATTTCTAAAATCAAGCAATTTTTTTCTCTTTTTTTGCAAAAAATATTGAAAAATCGCGCATATCGTGGTATAATAAAGCGTTGTATGGCGTTTTTATTAAGGAATCTTGAATTTATAAACAAAAGGAGTTGTTTTTTATGAGTCGTATGATTGGAACTGTTTCGCGTGGGGTGAGAGCTCCCATTATCAGAAACGGCGACAACATTGTGGACATCGTGACCGCTTCCGTTCTGGAGGCTTCCCGTGAAGAGGGCATCGAATTCCACGACAGAGACATTGTTGCTATGACCGAGGCTATTGTGGCACGCGCCCAGGGCAACTATGCTTCGGTGGACGATATCGCCACCGACGTCAAAAATAAATTTGGCGGTGAAACGGTGGGTGTCATCTTCCCCATCCTCAGCCGCAACCGCTTTGCAATCTGCCTGCGCGGCATCGCAAAGGGCGTAAAGAAGGTTGTTTTGATGCTCTCCTACCCCTCCGACGAGGTTGGAAACCATCTTGTCAGCCTGGACGTCCTGGATGAAAAGGGTGTAAACCCCTACTGCGACGTGCTGACCCTGCAGCAGTACCGTGACCTCTTTGGTTACGAAAAGCACACCTTTACCGGCGTAGATTACGTAGAATACTATGAACAGCTGATCCGCGATTGCGGCGCCGAGGCAGAGATCATCTTTGCCAACAACGCAAAAGCGATCCTCAACTATACCAAAAACGTGCTCTGCTGTGATATTCACACCCGTGCACGCACCAAGCGCATCCTCACCGCGGCAGGCGCCGAGATCGTGCTCGGTCTTGATGAGATCCTGAATGCTCCCGTCAACGGCTCCGGCTTCAACGCGGATTACGGTCTGCTTGGCTCCAACAAGGCAACCGAGGACCAGGTAAAGCTCTTCCCGCGTGATTGCCAGCCCGTTGTAGACGCCATTCAAAAGAACCTCTTTGAGGCAACCGGCAAGCACGTGGAGGTAATGGTTTACGGCGACGGCGCGTTTAAGGACCCCGTTGGTAAGATCTGGGAGCTGGCTGACCCGGTCGTTTCCCCCGCTTACACCAAGGGTCTTGAGGGTACGCCCAACGAGCTCAAGCTCAAGTACCTCGCGGACAACGAGTTCTCCGCCCTCTCCGGCGACGAGCTCAAGAACGCAATCAAGGCAAAGATCCACGAAAAGGACGGCGACCTTGTTGGTCAAATGGCTTCCGAGGGTACCACTCCCCGCCGCCTTACCGACCTGATCGGTTCCCTTTGCGACCTGACCTCCGGTTCCGGCGACAAGGGCACGCCGATTGTCCTCATTCAGGGTTATTTTGACAATTACACCAACTAATCAGACAAAGGAGATAACCGCATATGCTGAACAATGTCCGTCCCGACTCCATGGAACGCATTACTACCCCTGCACTTGCCGAGGCATTTATCGAAGAGCAGATTGCCGAGCTGCGCGCGCAGATCGGTGACAAGAAGGTTCTTCTCGCCCTTTCCGGCGGTGTTGACTCCTCTGTCGTTTCCGCCCTGCTGATCAAGGCTGTCGGACGTCAGCTCGTCTGCGTACACGTCAACCACGGTCTGATGCGCAAGGGTGAATCCGAACAGGTCATCGAGGTCTTCGGAAAGGAACTTGACGCAAACCTGATTTATGTCGACGCAACCGACCGCTTCCTCGATCTGCTTGCAGGGGTTGAAGAACCCGAGCGCAAGCGCAAGATCATCGGCGGCGAATTCATCAAGGTTTTTGATGAGGAAGCATCCAAGCTGGAGGGTATTTCCTTCCTGGCACAGGGTACAATTTATCCCGATATCATCGAGTCCGACGGTGTCAAGGCACA
>JAFTKJ010000046.1 GCA_017453305.1 Clostridia bacterium | reverse complement strand
CTTTTTCAATCCTGCCTTTTGGCAGGTGGTTGGGCTATTTTACCTCCACAATGAACCCATCACCGCGAGCGTAGCGAAGCGGGATTGGGTTCGCATCTTCGGCGCAGAGCGCGTCAAGCTTGCTTGTAAGCGGCAAGCCGAAAGATCTTCGCCGGAGGCGAAATTCCCTTTTTTCAATCCTGCCAAAAGCAGGTGGTTGTGCTATTTTACCTCCACAATGAGCCCATCACCGCGAGCGTAGCGAAGCGGGATTGGGTTCGCATCTTCGGCGCAGTTCCCGTTTTAGAATCAGTTTATTTCAAGGATTCCAAAGCTTTTTTTGCATTACGAATCAACGCGTCCATTTCCGTCACGCTCCAATCGGGATCAACGGAAACGTACACCGCCTTGGAAAGCAGATCCAAGGTCTTTGGACACATATCCTTTGTGTAATTCGGAACGATGTCGCGGTTTGCCTCCATTTTGAATGGATCCATCAAGGGGTGGAACGCCCCCTTCTTTTCAAGGATCGGCGTCCAATTGCGATAAACGTGCTTATCGGTATTGATGGGCACCACGCCGTGAATGCCATTTGCTTTGGAAAAGCGATCTGCTTTTTCGGCACTGTCAAAGGAGAATGCGATGGTTGTTCCGCAGTCACCGAGAATATCGTTTGACGGGATAAAGCTGCAAACGTCTGCCAGAGCGTCCATTACGTATTTTTTATTTTTGCGCAGATCCTGCAAAATATCGTCAAGCTGTGTCAGCTGTGCACGCAGGATCGCAGATGAGATTTCGTTTGTACGATATTCGTTTCCACAAAAGAGATCGGTGGAAAAATCCTTTAACTGATCGCCGAAATATGCCACTGCACTGCTGTCATGATAGATCAACGCGCGCTCAAAAATGTCCTTATCATCGGTTAATAGAGCGCCGCCCTCACCTGCGGTAATGATTTTAAAATAATTAAAGCTCAATGCACCTGCGTCGCCAAGCGTTCCAAGCCTTTTTCCCTTATAAGCACCGCCGTCTGCCTGACATGCATCTTCCAGAACAAACAGGGCGTGCTCTTTGGCAATCTTCCGGATCGCGTCCATATTGCAAGGAAAGCCCTGAATATGTACGGGAATGATCGCCTTGGTGTGCTTGGAAAGCTTTTTTAAAATATCGTCGGGCGAGATTGTCAGCGTTTCGTCAACCTCTGCAATGATCGGGATCGCGCCTGCGGCAACCACTGCCATCGCACTGCTGATATAGGTGTATGCAGGAACGATTACCTCGTCACCGGGACCGATCCCCATGCCGATCAGGGCTGAGGTCAGTGCCGCGTGTCCGCTGGTCATCAGCATCGCGTGCTTGGTTTGAAACATTTCGCGCATTTCCGCCTCGGCAGTTTCAGTAATTTTTAATCTGTCGTTGACCTTAAAGAGCGACTTCGTTTGGATCGCCTTTGCAACCGCATCGATTTCTTTTTGCCCAATTCGAAACATTGTTTATTCCCCTTTCATTTCCTTCAGATGTGTTACGGTTTCACTTACCAGGTGGTAATCGGCATTGTCCACAAACTGTTGCACATTTGCGGTTTGGAACATATCGATCTCATAACCGCCAAGACAAATTTGATCTTGAGTAGCAAAGTATCCCTCCGCTCCGTTGGCATTGGAAAGCGAGAGCGTGTATGGAATGGGACTTTCTTGCGCGATGCGCATTCCGATGACCGAAAAGAGCTCATACGGGAAGGATACGAACGCCATATCCCCGATTTGGATTACGGTTTGAACGAAAGAGCGAGCTTCTTTTTCGCAATATCCGTTTTGGTAGGACTCCAATACGCTGCGATAGTAGTTTGCCGTCGCGCCTGCCAAATTGATGCTTTCGGATTTATATTTTTCATATTGCTCTTGCGCGTATTCCAAATTAACTCTCGGCTTGATAGGAATAAAGAGCTCCTTTTGCGATACCGTGAGAAGCGGAGTGCAAAAGCTTTTGGGTTGACGGTAAATCCGCATGGCGTCAAAGGAAGCAACGCCGCCAAGCTCCAAAGCATCACGTACACGATGAAAACCGCATGTGGTGCCGTTGTTCAACCGCGGACCGACATCGCCTTCAGGACCGTTGAAAAAGGCTGTGATACCTTGCGTGAGCTCCTCGACGGTATCGATCATAACGCCCGACCAATCGCGCGAAATCTCATGGTTTTTTCCGGATGCCGTGCCGTGACAGCCGTAGTGAATCATATTAGCGACCACCTCTTTTTTCTCATTCTGAAAAGTGATCACCGTCATACGGGGATCAAATGGTCCCCACGGATTTTGACCGAGAACGACTCTGTTTTCATAGGTGAGCTGGCGGCGGTTGATGCCAACGTGGCTTTCACCTTGTGTGATTGCCATGGTCACGGGTTGAGTGAACTCGGTTGCTTGCTTAATTGCTTTTTTCAAAGCCGGTAAAAATACGGCGTTATAATAATCCCAATCTATCTCGCCCCAGCCGATCTCTCCGTGCAAATTTGGCGCAGAATGTGTATGCGTACAATGGATCATGCAGCACTGCTTTGGAATTTGAAATTCTTTTTCAATGACGGCAAGGATCTCTTGCGTCAAATTTAACTTGATGCTTGCAACGGTTAAATTGATGATCAGCGCTTGCGTTTGCGCTTGGTGAAAATAAAACACGGTTGCAGTCAGGTCATCGTTGATTGACGTAGAAAGCCAATTTGGCTGATATCCGTAAAGTGCGGTCCCAACGGCGGGAGTGATTTTTTCTACCGCTACGCCAAGATATAATGCTTGATCCATAAAACACCTCCAAAAAATATTTGACATGTTTATTATACTATGTTCAAACACTTGCTTACAACCTTTTTTTATCTCGAAAAATACCCAAAAATTCACACATCCTATTGACAACTCAATGAAAACGGTGTATGATAATACCGAAAGCACAAAAATCATGCTGAAATCAAACAGCGGAGGGACTATGTTATACCAAAAAATTCTCACGGGTGAAACACCGTATCTGACCTTTTTGAGTTCCCTCGGGCAGTTTCCGGAGCACAGACACGCCGACATCGAGCTTCAATACTGTGTGTGCGGCACACTTGAAATTATGATCGACAAAAAGATCTATCAAATGCACGCAGGGGAAATCGCGTTGGTTTCTCCCATGTCCTCACATGCCATACCAAAGGATAGCGCAAAGGATTGTTCTGTTTTGACGGTGATCGTCGGAGCGTCCTTTTTAAAACAGCATTTCTCATTTTTTTCCAACTCCGTACTTCCCTGCCCGATCCTTGATCTACAAAAAGACGGTAAACACGAGCGAGAGCTGTTCACCCGTTTTGAGGAATTGGTAGAGATGTACCGCTCCGATCCCTTTCCAAACGAGTTGCTCGTAACAGGTATCTTGTATCAGATCTGCGCTTATCTGCAAGGTCTGCTTCTGGAGCAAAATGCTTTACAGAACCAAGAAAACAAACAGATGCGCAAAGTCGGAAATATAGAAAAAGCTTTGGAGCTGATCTACTATTGTTATGCAGAGCCACTCCGCGTGGAGGACGCAGCCGAGGTAACGGGATACGGAAAAAGTAACTTTTGCAAAATCTTTAAATCCACCTTTGGAAGTAGCTTTCACCAAGCACTCAATCAACAACGCATCCAAAGCGCGTGCATTCTTTTGAGAGAAACGAATATGTCTGTTGCCGAGATTGCACAGGAGGTCGGACTTCCGGAGGCAAAAAGCTTTTGCCGGGTATTCAAGGGAGTGATGCAAACCACTCCGGGACAGTATCGCAAAAGGCAAAAGTAACAAATTCAAAAAGCAACCTTACATGTTAAAAACGCCAAACGGTCAGATACGACCGTTTGGCGTTTTTTAAATAGAATGGTATTCTTACTCCGTTTTGCCGATCAAGGAAATTGAGTCCACGCAGACGTCTGTAAAGACCTCTTCCACCTCGAAATGCTCCAAGTAAAAGGGGTGAGCGTTAAATCCTCCAAGAGGGGTGAATTGTGCGTAAAAGGCTTTGATTTGGGATTCAATTCCGTATTTCATTTCATATACCGTATAAGGAACCGCAAATTCCGTCCATGCATTTGCGACTGTCATGCCCGTATAGTAGCAACGGTCAAAATCAAAGCGCTTTTCCTGACGGGAGGTCGCATTGTTCATCCAAAAACGGACGGGACGCGATATGCTGTCATATACGCGAAGCTTGATCAAAAAGCTTCTGCCCAGGTCCTCTGCCGTGACAGGCGTCCCGTTTTTGATCAGCTTGTCAATACTAAAAGTAGTGGCTCCCTCCATGTTTAGATAAACATTGTATTCGCCGGGGCGAGTATGTGTCGTTCTAACCAGCTTGAGCGCTGTTGCACCGTCAATTTGCTGTGCAGGTGTTACTTCACAGCAGGCGAAGCTAAACCCACCGTCATCCATATCAAAATTCTTTTTCCAATGCGTTACGTTTCCGCTTGTGTTTGCGGTTTTCAAACGCAAGGTAAGCATACTTCCCTCTTGATGGGAAGACAGAACTTCGCTCAGATCGATTTCATAGTATCCGCTCCCGTGGATGCGTACACTGCCAAGCAACGCATTGGTGGCATCATCGTATGCCATGAGCATATTTGCAGCAGCATTTTTCACAAGCACGCGCAAAGCATATTTCTTTGTCCCTGTCGAGGGAACGCGCAAGCCAACGGTACTGCCGTTGGTGTTAAGCACATACGTGCCGCACAAGGCCTCCTCTTGTGTTTCGGGTTGAGTGGAAAAAGAAGCTTTATACGTTGTTCCCATCGCCAAGCCGTTGGACCCGACAATGCTTTCGGGAATGGTGAGCGTATAATTTGAATCTCCCTTCATATCCGAAGCGAGGAACGTCCATTCGGTGTTTCCATATGCGCTCGTCCAAGTGCCTGCAAGCACGTTGCCGCAATCGTCGGTGAGGGTTGCCTTTTGGATCTCATTTACAGAAACCTCACCTATAAATTTGACCGTGATGCCGTCGGTGGTGCGAATGTGAGTACCGTTTGCCGGATCGGTGTAGCAAACGGAAACGGGCGTGCCCTTGAGGTGGTAATCCATAAAGGCAAAAAATGCCTTGTAAACGTCCACGCCGTGATTTTGATCTACGTTATAGGCAAAGCAATGCGCAATGTCAACCACAAACCAAAGAGATGGAATGTTCATGGTTCGTGTGAGGTTGATCATGATATTTTGCTGACCGTATTGAGTATTGTAAGGGTCGGATAAGTTTTCGGTAAAGAATTGCGGTGCGTAGCCTTCACAAAAATAGTCCATAAAGCCTCCGCAGCTGGAGTAATTCGCTTGCACACCGGAGGAGATCTCGTTGCCGTCCCAAGCCGTCCAAGGCTGAACGTCACCGCCGCGAATCGTCATGCCGTCTACCGTTACATCGCGGAGGTCACCGTTATCGTAGCGCGTTTTTCCGTTGCATTGTACGGGAAGGAGCATTTGTACAAAGGAGTTGATCTTATCGTTCACACGTTGTGCTACCTCTGCATCGCTCAATCCGTCCGCTTGAGTGATCAAATTGTTTCGCAAAACGGGAGCACCAAGTTGGGTATACCAAGAGGTCTTGGAAATACCATATGCACCGACGTGATCAACGTCAAAGCGATACGTGTCAGGGTTGGAAAGAGCCAGATAACGCGCATAACGCAAGGATGCCGTTGCCGACTGCGTTGCATTGTAGGTATAGGTCGCGTAGATCATATTCACCCCGGTAAGACCACCTTTATTATCACCCGACCAATAGCCATAGGCATCGGAGCGTACCATTGGGATGTAGGCGTATTCTGCAATCATTCCGGCATAGCCGTTGAAAAGAAATCCCGCAAAGTGTGGACGATCCGCTCTGTTTAAGCATTCTCCCATCGCCTCAGAGGAGGAAAAGAGCACCATGATGGGCACCTTCTTTTTGGGATGGGTGGGATACACGAGATGCGAATACAAATTCAGATCGATCGGCGTGCCGTCGCGTCTGACACAATCGGAGATCTTTTCTGCCTTGGTATTTCCAACCTTAATATATTGACCGTTTTCGTTATCTTCAATCGTTCCCTCGGCGTCGCTGTACCAGACGACGGGAGAACCGTCCCAAGCCTGTTGTGTTGCCTTTCTTGTGCCGTCGGGACGCACCCATTTGATCACGGTAGAAGCCTTTACGCCACGGAAATCGTTGTTCCAGGTTTTTACGATCTCATCAAGCGTTCCGTCCACGCCGTGACGGTCAAGCATAAAATAAGCACCGTTCAGCTTGACGTCATATCCTGCGGGTACGGTCAGTGTATCAACGTATTTTCCTTCCTCAAACACGGCGGGATTCGTAAAATATTCCCCTGCAAGCGCTTTTGCTCGCAAAAGCTGTGTAGACCACTCAAGTGCAGGGCTTTTTGCTTTGGGATCGTTCAAGTAGTCCACCACCACAACTGCGTAGCCGCGATCCAGCATGGAGCTGATGATGCTTACGTCGCTGTCGGTACCGATGCGAGCAACGTTTGTATTGACTACGTACATCATCACGGGGGTTGCTCCCAACGTCATAAAGCCGGATTTTGCTTTGCCGTGCGTGGCAAAATCATAATAAACGGTTACCTCGTACGAAATTCCGATATACCCGTCGTCGGAATAGCTTTGAGTCTCTCCGATGACGCATGCGGAAAGCTTGCTGTCTGATTTGATATCCTTCATTGCGTGATACATTTTTACTCCCCTTTCCAAGGTCCTTGAGTCGATTATAGCATATTTTAAAACGCAAATCAAGCTTTTTTGATAATTTCATCCGATTATTTTTTCACAATATGCGCTCGGATTTCAAGCGATCAAAAAAGTCGGCACATCTCGTACCGACTTTTAAAATTTATTCTTTTTGTCCCAACAGCCACGCAATCCCTTCTGCAACGCCCTCGTCACTTTGTGCTTGATAGGTTGCTGTTTTTGCCAGCTCCTCGGGTGCCCATTTCATAGCGATACCGATGGGACAAACGGCAAACATGGGATAGTCGTTCATGCTGTCACCAAAGCAAGCGCATTGCGCAAGGTCGACGTCAAACAGCTCGCAAAAACGACGAATAGCAACCCCTTTGTCACGACCATTTCCAAAGACCTCCAAATACGAGGGGTGGACGATCGGATTCATTTGGGTTTTAGGGAGTTCTGCAGTTGCAAAGTCAGTTCCAAGAATAGAAATTTTGGTGATGGGATTTTCTTTGATAATATCGCAAATTTCGGCGCACTGCTCCTTAATCTCTTGCTTTGTAAAAGCACCCAATTTTTTGTCAAAACGATATCGTACAATCTCATTTTGTCCTTCCAAAATAAAGAAGCGGTGCGTGCGCATAGAGTATGCGGTCCATATCAGAATATCTTCAAGATCGGCAACGTGCTCCTCACAGAGCTTACCGTGGTACAGAATATCCGCGCCGCCGTAGATCGCACCGTCCCACGGCAAGGTGGAAAAATCGGAGATCTTCGAGCCTCTTGCACGCCCCGTGCACAATATCAACCGATGTCCAAGTGCACGTGCATACTCCATGGCATCAACGGTCTTTTGGGAAACTGCATCGTTGACGCGTACTGTGTTGTCGTAATCAAAAAATAAGTACAGTGGTTTTGATGTGTTCATTGATACGTCCTATATCCTTAATCTTGTTGCGACCGATCCTTCATATGTCTGTCAATATCGCGCTCCGCTTGACGCTTGGCGTCACTTTCACGCTTGTCATAAAGCTTTTTACCGCGACAAAGCCCCAATTCTACCTTGACGTGACTCCCGGAAAAGTAGAGCGAAAGAGGTACGATGGTATATCCCTTTTGCTGTACGAGCCCTTGAAGCTTCATGATCTCGCGTTTGTGCATCAACAGCTTTTTGTCACGCAACGGACTTGTATTAAAGATATTTCCCTGCTCATAGGGGCTGATGTGCATACCAACGGCAAAGATCTCGCCTCCCTCAAAGGAGCAATAAGAATCCTTTAAATTAACACCGCCTCCGCGGATGCTTTTGACCTCGGTTCCTGCAAGTGCAATACCTGCCTCGTATTTTTCTTCGACAAAATAATCATGAAACGCTTTTTTATTTTGCGCAATGATCTTTTGTCCTTCCTTCTTTTTTTCAGCCATAGTTTATCTCTCTTAATTGTTGATATCGTTATAAAAAATTTCCTCGTCCGCAAAGTAAAGTCCCAACTCATCCTTTGCGATCTTTATGATGTAATTCCTGTTTTTGGAGGAGTTTAACAGCTCACGGATGTAATCCATTTGCATTTGATACGCATCCATCACGTCTGCTGTTGGCGTTCCCGAGGAGATCAGCTCCTGGCATGCCTCGTAGTCCTCCAGAATACGTTGCAGTTCTTCTGCAGAGCCGAGATCCTCAATCAGCTCGTCGCGCACTTCTCGTAGCTCCAGCAAAGCCTTTTCCAACGCCTCTGCCTCTTTGTTCAGCTGATTGTAGTACATCAGGCTGTTGGCGCAAATGCCAACGGAAATCAGCACCATCAAACCAAGAAAGATCCGCATTAAAAGGCTCAGACTAAACTGCTTTTTCTTTTGCGTTTCCAATTTGAGGACTCCTTTCCAACTTCATTTCTTTTTTGATACATGGATGCCAAGTGCCCTTTCATCATGCTCCGTCAAGCGGTTTGTAAAATGGTGCCGCGCTCTTTTTGCACGTCGAGTCGCAACCCTATCACAAATATGCAAAACCACTCTTTTGCAAAAACGATACGCAAATTTGATGGGCATGAACAAAAAGCAGATCAAATAGCGTACGGCGGTACGGATGAGAAAAGCGCACCACTCAAATCCGATTCGCACAAATCGTGACAGCAACGCACGGTAGCAAGCGAACCCAAGTGCCAGACAAAGCAGTACCGGAAAGCGAAATTTTCCGTTGTTGTACGCATAGACCAAAAGAATACTCCAAACGGCGCCAATCAGACAAAACAGAACGTCTGCTCCAATTTGCAAAATATTTTTTGTAATCGGACGCGGCTTGGCATCGTGCTGATGCAAAAGCGGCAAGTGCATTTCACGGATGCGTGCAATAGTGGTTCTTTGTGTTCCGCAAAGCAAGCAGAGCGGAACGGTTTGCAAAGCATCAAAAACGATGCCCAATAATCCCCCCGAACAAAGTGCGTACAGCCATAAGCGCGCCAGGGCAAGCTGTGATATCTCCATGGAATCAACGGAACAGCTTTTTCAAAAAGCTCCCTTTTTCATGGGAATCTACGTGGTCCTGCTCACTATACACCATTGAATCAATCTTGCCATCCAATTGCACCGTCCCATTTTCAAGATCCAGCGTATGAACGTGCAAGTCGCTCCCATCGATCATCAACACTCCGCAAACGGTATTCAGGGTAACGTTTTGCTCATCAAAGCTCGTTACGTCCAAAACACCGCGGATCAAAGCAGAAGCGCGCCCCTCGGTGTGCAGAGTATGCGTAGCAACGTTGGTTTTCATGCTTTCGGTATTCATTCGTATTCCTCCCGACTTTTTTGATAATATCGTATGCGCGGAAGGAGAAATTTATGCTATTCCGAAATTACCTCGTAGAGTCCTGCGGCGTCCGCCTTTGCAATATGCTCCTTGACGTCCAGAACACGTACCTTTAAGGTACGCTGACCGAACGTGATTTCCAATACGTCGCCTTCTTTAACGTCATAAGACGCCTTTGCACGCTTGCCGTTTACGGTCACGTGCTCCGCATCGCAAGCATCGTTTGCAACGGTTCTGCGTTTGATGATGCGGGATACCTTTAAATATTTATCAAGTCTCATTGATCTTTTCCTTTAACGTTTTTCCCGGCAAGAATGCCACCTGGCGACTTGCTGGGATTTGAATGATTTCATTTGTTTTGGGATTTCTGCCAGTGTGAACCTCCTTGTTTCGTACCACAAACGTGCCAAAGCCGGAGATCTGCACCTCTTCCCCCCTCATAATTGCATCCTGCAATACCTTTTCAAGGGATGCGTATGCCGCTGTCATTTGTTTTTTTGTCATACCGGATTCTTTTGCCGCGGCATCGATCCATTCCGATTTTTTCATTCTTTTCACCTCTGTTTCCAACAATAATATTTTACCATATTATTGCCACTTCTTCAAGAGCTTTTTACAGATTTATCAAAAAAACATTTCAGCGCTTTGGAAGCAGGTGCATCGCGTGAAAGAGCTTGCAAAAACGCTCTCCCATGGGCAAAAGCAGGATGTCCTCTTCCCGAAACATACCAAACAAGCATCCAAGAAGAAGATACAACACAACAGCCAAACCAATGCACCCAAGTGTTACGACCGTGCCGGTACCGACCGCATACACAAGCCACAAATACATCCCGTAAGCGATGCCGATCGACGCAGCAGATAAAACCGTGGGCGGCAGAAAAAGGGTACGGAAGGAAGTGTCGGGGGTATGACGGGAGGCAAAATAAAGATTGCAGAGCACGACGACAGTATTACAAAGAAAGGTACTGATCGGCGCCCCATAAAGTCCAACACCTTCCATTCCAATCAAAAAATACGCCGCTGTCAGCTTGATTACAGCACCGGCCAGCATGGAAAGAATTGGACGCATGACGATTTGATACGCGTGCAGTACGGAATTTGTTGCCGTGATCATAGAAGAAAGGAACACCGACACGCCAAGCATAGAGAGTAAGGGTGCGGCGATCTCTACCGCTTGCGGCTCATTTCCAAATAACAACGTTAAAATTGGATGTGCAAAAGCAGAGATCCCAAATGCGGCAGGTATAGAGAAGATAGCAGTCAATCGATAGGAGAGCGCAACGATCTTCCCTTCCTTTTCTCGGTTTTGTTCGGCAATTGCTGCTGCCAGCATAGGAAGTAACGGCAAAGCAACCGAATTGAGGAGCGTTGGCAACAGCCCGAAAACCGATAACGCCAGAGTTGTATAGCTTCCATAGGCTTCATTTGCACCGATTTCGGTATATCCAATAGATTGCAAGCGGCGAAGAATCATTGCCATGTCAATCAGCTTCGTTAAGCTCACCATCGAGGCTCCCAACGTCATGGGTATGGCAAGGCGTGCAAGTCGGCGTCGAATTTGTGCACGGTTGCAATCTCCTTGCCCTTTCGCAACCCTTCTCGCCATTTTCCTTGTGCGTAATTTTTCAACGATCAAATACAGCATTCCAAGAGCTGACCCTAATGTCAAGCCCCAACCTGCAGCACCTGCAACGATGGGAGTTGGTGCGCCGCTTTTGAGTGCCATACGAGCAAATAAAATTCCGAATATCAGCTTTCCAATTGCTTCGATCAACTGTGAGAGGGCTGTTGGAAACATCCGCTGATGCCCTTGGAAATATCCCCGAAGTGCGGAAGAAATGCAAATAAAGAATACGGTAGGCGCAATGGCAACGATGCACTCGTAGGCGGCGTCGCTTTTGATCCAAACACAGATCTGACGTGCCGCCCCCCACATCAACAAGCTTCCCAAAATACCGATCACAAGAAAAACGTGCAACGCCGTTTTCCATATGCTTTCTACTTCCCCGTCCTTTTGGTTTGTCAATGCGGATGAGATCAAAACGGAGAGCGCGGTAGGAAGTCCGGCAGTCGCAATGATGCAAAATAAAGCGTAAATCTCATATGCAGAATGAAAATAACCCATGCCCTCGGATCCAAGATACGAGAGCATGGGAATTTTATATATCAAGCCGATCAGCTTTACCAAAACGGTAGAAAGCGTCAGTAACATAACACCCGAAAAAAAGATCTTTTTGGACGTGGTCGGCTTGGTTTGCATGTTCTTACCCTCACTTGCTTAGTCAAAGTAGTGAGCAAACACCTCGCGGGCTTCATAGCGGAGACGTTCCTCATCAATCAAAGTATACGCTCCGTTTTGATAAAGTATGCGTCCGTCCGCCATGGTCAAGCGCACGTCGCTCCGTTCCGCGCTGTAAGAAAGCAACGCATAGTCATCGTAGGACGGCATATTGTGAATGGAATAGCGGTCGATCAAAATCAGATCCGCACGCGCTCCCTCGCGGATCTCACCGCAATCCTCGCGTCCCTGTGCTATGGCACCGTTTACAGTTGCGAGCGCGGGCATTTGTGTAGCTGTAGTGCATGCAGGGTCACGCATAACTCCCTTGTGTAAAATTGCCGCCGTCTGCATCTCGCGCAGAACGTCCAGACGGTTGTTGGAGGCAACACCGTCGGTACCAAGACAAACGTTTACGCCTGCCTTAAGCATTTTAGAAAGCGGCATTACGCCACTGCCAAGCTTCAGGTTGCTGACGGGGTTGTGCGCCACACTGACCTTCTTTTGTGCAAGAATTTCAATGTCTTCGTCACTCACCCACACGCAGTGTGCCGCAGTTGTGGGAGCATCAAACACGCCAAGATTGCAAAAGAAAGCGGCGGGCGTTTTTTGATGGCGTTGCATGCATTCCGTGTGCTCCTTTTCGGTTTCCGAGAGGTGGATCTGCATACGCAGTCCCTGACTTGCGGTGTATTCGGCAATTTTTGCGACATATTTCGGAACGTTGGTATATTCCGCATGGAGAGAAAAATCGATCTTCAATCTTCCATCGTCTGCGTTATGATATTTTTTGACCAGCTCCCTTGCTTCGGCAAAGCGGCTGTCGCTTGCTACGTCAACATTGGGGTCAAATGAGACCAAAGAGCGCGACAAATTTGCCTTGATACCGGTTTCCAATACAGCCTCTGCAACGGCATCCTCGAACATATACATATCCGAAAAGGATACCACACCGCCACGTAGCATTTCGGCAATTGCAAGTTTGGAGGCTGTGTATACACTTTGATAAGTCAAGCGATCCTCTGCCGGGAAGATGCGCTCCTCCAGCCAACGTTGCAGCGGAAGATCCTCGCCGTAGCCGCGGAACAGCGTCATGGCGGCATGGCAATGTGCATTGTAAAAAGCAGGCATCAGGATGTTTCCCTGCCCGTCGACGACGCTTGCTCCTTGTGTATCGGGGCATTCGGTCGAGATCTTTGTAATATGCCGATCGGTTACGGTAACGTAATAAGAAACGCCCTGCGGAAAACCGCTTTGCAATAGTGTTACGTTTTTGAAAATCGTTTTCATCAGATGAATTCCTTGTAAAGTGAATTTTGGGTGCGGTATTCCACCGGTACAGGAAGAATATTCCGCAGCTTTTTCAGCAATTCTTGCGCCGCCCCATAATATGCATTATCCGGTTTGATCGTGCAAAGCAGCGGTTCAAGATAAGGCTTGAGCATGCCCATTTCATACGGCATGGTAGAATCGATGGTTGCATGGCAATGCGAAACGTAGGGGAAAATATTTCGATCCTCGTTGGCGCGCACGCTTTCCCAAAGATAAAACGTAAAATCAGGAAGTGTTGCGCGGTGCAGATAATCACGCACCAAGCGTCGGCAAAGACGGATCTCATTTGGTAAAAACTCTTCCCCGCCCACTTCAATAGAGGATGCAGGACAGATGTAAAAGCTCCGATATGCATCGTGCCTACTCAACACAGCATCGATAGAGGGATACAGAATCTGAATTCCTTCAAACAAAAAGACGTCGTTTTTGCGAGGGATCAAGCACTGCCCCTTAACACGCATTCCGCTTTGGAAATCGAAACGCGGAAGCTGCGTTTCCTTGTATTCCAAAAGGCTTTGTGTGCATTCCGCAAATAGTGCTATGTCAATGGTGCGCTCGGAATCGTAATCGATCTCAACGTCGGGATCCTCCTCTGCAAGCTTATGCAGATATTCCTTGTCGTAATAAAAATCGTCTACCGATATCACGTGTACGCGCATGCCGCAGTGCTCCAGCATTGCGGTGATTTTTTTGGCGGCGGTTGTTTTCCCCGCACAGGTGGGGCCGGTCAGTCCGAACAGGCGAAGCTCGGACGGATCTTCCATTTGATCCAATGCACTGTCAATGCGATCCTCCAGTGCACGGTCACAATCCCACACCAATTGTTTTAGCTTGTTTTCGTCATTTGGATGAACAAAATAATGCTTCATCAGCACGCTCCTTTCTGACAGAAAAGCCAGACACGCGTCAATCTAACAAGCCTCTTCTATTGTAAAAATCCTCCATTGCCTGCATTTTGTCTGCAGTGCTTTCATCCCTGAGATATTCATAGGGGTATTTGGGATAAAAGAGGCGTTCGATGACGGGCTTTCCACCATCCTTCGGGCGATAATCCACCATTTTGGATACGGCACCCGCACCAAGGGCAAAGATGGAATGGACCTCCTCCATCATATAGACGTTGTAGCGTCCTTCCGCCCCCTCAAGGGAAAAGCCGACGTTTTCAAAGTTACCGACGGTGTTCTTCTGTCGATACATATAATATGGCAAATAGTTCTCTTGTTGTGCCTTTAATTGCGAATAATCCACACATTTTCCCGCATCTCCACCGCGCAAAGAATACACGCGGTTTCCTTGACGCAAAATTTCAGCCGCTTTTTTGACACAGAAGGTATGAACGGTGATATTTTCGGGACGGAGAGAGAGAATGCGGTCGAAGGTGTAAGAGAAGGTTTTAAAATTGTCACCCGGCAATCCCACGATCAAATCGGTATTGATATTTGCAATTCCCGAGTTGCGAGCAACATCATATGCCTGCAAAAAGTCGTCGGGTGTGTGGGAACGGCCAATGCTTTGCAAGACTGTCTCGCTCAAAGACTGCGGATTAACACAAACGCGCGTCACTCCGTACTCCTTGGCTACCGCCATTTTTTCGGCGGTAATGGTATCGGGTCTGCCCGACTCCAAGGTGTACTCCTCAAGTGCTGTGACGTCCGTCTGTTCGGCAATTTTGGAGAGCAATACACGCAATTGGTCTGCCGTCAGAATAGTCGGTGTACCTCCACCAATGTAAATGGTGCAAATGCGAAGTCCCAACTCACGGATCTTAGCAAAGGTCAATTCGATGTCCTTTAACAGATGCAACAGATACTCCGGAATCAGTCCCAACAGCTTTTGCGAGGTATAAGAAACAAAGGAGCAATAAGAACAACGCGAGGGACAGAACGGAATGGAGATGTAAACACTGCAATCTTTGGAGGACGGCGTTCCGATTAACTTTTGTTCGTTGAGTGCCACATCGGTTGCCAGTGCCGCCTTTTTGGGGATGACGAAATACTCTCCCGTTAGGATACGCTTGATCCTTGTTTTGCTCACGCCTGCCTGCAACAGCTCGGTTGCAACCTTGGAGGGACGTACACCCGTCAGCATTCCCCATGCAGGGCGATAGCCCATCACCTCACCACATGCCGCGATCACAGCAGCTCCGCAAGCCATTTTTGCTGTTTTTGCATTATCGAAATCGGTGGAATAAGTATAAAATTTCTCCGAGGAAGCAGTTTTTCCGTCCACCGTTACGCGAACGTAAGCTTCTACACCGTCGGTATGCTCGCAAAGGCGCAGATACAATTCGGGAGCATCCGGATTTTCATGCTCCAAAGCGCCAAACTTTGCACCCGGGAAAAAGATCATACATAGTGTCTGAACGTAATATGCGTTGATATTACCGTCTAAAATCAGTTTCATAAAACCATTCCTTACTTTTTCTTTTTCAGTACTTCGCTATCCATGCAAATGGTAACCGGGCCGTCGTTCAAAAGCGACACCTTCATATCCGCACCAAAGATGCCCTTTTCTACGCGGCGCAACTCCCGTGAAAGCAATTCCACAAAATATTCATACAAGCGGTTGGCTTCCTCCGGCTTGGCGGATTCCAAAAAGTCGGGGCGATTTCCGTGTCGGTAATTTGCCATCAGGGTGAACTGTGAGATTACAAGTGCTTCCCCGTCGATATCGCGAACCGAGAGATTCATCTTGTCGTTTTCATCGCGGAAAATCCGCAAAGCGGCAATCTTTTTGCAAAGAAGCTCCGCATCCGTTTCGGTGTCACCTTGAGCAACACCAAGCAAAATCAGATATCCTCTCTCACAGCTGCCTACTGTTTTATCATCTACCACTACCGACGCGTGCGCAACGCGCTGAATGACTGCTTTCATAGGTTTTGTTTCCTTTCGTTATGAAAATCCGCGCAGAATATTGTCTACACCGCGCAAGCCGCGCAGACGCGAGACGATGGAGTTATAATGGTCGATATTGCGGCACCCAACCTTAAGATTGACCACGTAAGTTTCATCCGCGCGCGCCGCAACATTGATCTGCAAGATCGATACGCGCATATCTGCCAGTGCCGCGGTGATATCGGCAAGCATACCGATACGATCGTCAACGTAGATCTGCAAAAGAGCCTCGTAAACGCTGTTGCTCCTGCCGCTTTCTACCGAGCCTTCCCAATGTGCTTCCTTCCAACGTTCTGCGTTTTCGGGGCTTTTACGGCTTTGTACCACATTGGGGCAATCCATTTTGTGAATGGAGATGCCGAAGCCCTTGGTGACAAAGCCAATGACCGAGTCACCGGGCAAGGGATTACAGCATTTCGCAAATTTGACCATGCATCCGCCTTCGCCGTCCACAACAATGCCACTATCCGATTTGATATTTTTTACCTTTGCGGCTATCGGGATCGGAACGGGCTCGGCTTCCGCCACAGACTCTACGTCCGGCTTGATCAAGCGTTCACATTCGTCCTGCAGACGCTTTGCAAATTTGGTTACGGATAATCCGCCGTATCCAATGGCGTTATAGAAATCGTCGGGAGAATTGAAGCCGAAATGCGCACTGATTGTGGCAACGACCTCTTCCTTCTGTGCTTCAGTACAGCTCTTGCGGTAGCGTTTGATCTCGCTCTCCACAGCAGCCTTTCCAACGACGATATTGTCTGCTCTCTTTTCTTTTTTGAACCATGCACGGATCTTGGATCTCGCAGCACTGGTTTTTACGATGTTGAGCCAATCACGGCTCGGACCTTTCGAGGAGGACGAGGTAAGGATTTCAACAATCTCACCGTTTTTCAATACGCGGTCGATCGGTACGATCATACCGTTGATCTTGCCGCCGATCATACGCTCACCCACCTTGGAGTGAACGGCGTAAGCAAAGTCGATTACGTTTGCACCGTTTGGCAATGCAAATACGTCGCCCTTGGGTGTGAATACAAAGACCTCATCGTGGAAGATGTCGGTTTTGAGCGCGTTCATAAATTCCTCGGGGTCGCGTTGCTCATCCTCGGTCTCAATCAAGCGAGCGATCCATTCCAGACGCTTATCCAGTTCCTCCTTAGAGGATGCGCCCGACTTGTATTTCCAGTGTGCCGCCACACCGTATTCTGCAATGTGGTGCATATCCCAAGTTCGTATCTGTACCTCAAACGGAATTCCGTCACGTCCGATAACGGTCGTATGAAGCGAGCGATACATGTTCGGCTTTGGCGTGGAAATGTAGTCCTTGAATCTGCCGGGAATGGAATTGTACATTTCATGGATCAAGCCGAGTGCTGTGTAGCATTCAAGCTCGGTATCCACAATGATACGCAAGGCATAGAAATCGTAGATCTGATCAAAGGACTTATTCTGATTATACATCTTCTTGTAAATCGAATAAACCGACTTGATGCGCCCCTCCAAGGTGTAGTGGATGTCGTTTTCCTCCATCCGCTTTCCTACCTCGGCATGGATTCTTTCCATAAAGTTTTGATTTTCGCCATACTTGTCATTGATGTGCTGGCGTACTTCTTCATATCCGATGGGGTCCAAGAACTGCAGACTGAGGTTTTCCAGCTCCAACTTGATACGCTGCATACCAAGGCGGTGCGCCAAGGGAGCGTAAACGTGCATAGTTTCCAAAGCGGTCAAGCGACGCTTTGGATCGGGCTTGGCGGCAAGCGTTCTCATATTGTGGAGGCGATCACAAAGCTTAATGAAGATGACACGGATATCTCGGGACATTGCCAAAAGCATTTTACGCAAGGTTTCAATGTGTACCTCTTCCTTGTCCTCTACGTGAAGGGTCACGATCTTTGTTAAGCCGTCTACCAGCATGGCAACGGGAGCGCCGAATTTCTTCTCGATCTCCTTTAAGTTCGTTTTGTCGGAACAATCTTCTACCGCATCGTGCAAAAGTGCCGCACAAATGGAATCGGTATCCAATTCCAAGCCTGCAACAATTTCAGCCACGGTGACAGGATGCGAAATATACGCTTCTCCGCTGGCACGGAATTGCCCTTCGTGAAGCTCTTTTGCATATTCGTAAGCGCTTGTGATCTTTTCAAGATCGTATTTCTTTTCGGTTTTCTTTAATATTTCAAGCAAACCGCTGATATCCGTATGTACCGTATCGTTCATAAGAGAATTGCCTTTCCGGGACGAATCGTCCAAAATGAAATTACCCTTTGAAAAGCTGTGATTTCATTTTCTTCAAAATTGATGATTTATCGATGCTTGTTTTTGTCGGATTGAAATAAAAATCAAAAACAAAACAATCGGTGACGGTCTCCGTGATCTCGCAGAACTGCAGCTCCTGCATCACCCGAATGATCGTTTTTAATTTATAATAGCCAATGTTAGTAATTCCCTGTTGCTTCAAAACCGAAAGTAAACGGCGAATTGGGAAATACGTATGTTTGAGCTGATATTCACGACGCAGATAGGTATAAACGATTGCCATATCGTCGCGTGTGGGGATTACATCTTCCTCTGCAAAGATCTTTGCGCCGGCGCGCATCTCCTCATAGCGTTCGTGTTGTTGTTGCAACGTATGCTCGTAAGAGGCACTGATGCGCATATCCTGCACAATCATTTGCAAGGAAGTCACATTCTGAAACTCGTTGACGTTCAATTGAAACAAGACGTCAACCGTATCACCGATCTCGTATGGCAGCGAAGTATGTTCGGTGCCAAACCAAACCGCAGTCATTGAAACGTTATCCTTTTCTAAAATCAGCTTTGTGTGTCTGCCGTTCCCCATTGGAATTACACGCTGAAGCGTAGCACCGCACAGCATCAGGACGGGAACGGGATTGGAGGTTCCAAAGGGCTCCAAGGCATCGATCTCCTGTGCCAAGCGCAAGCTCAGATCTGCCATTTCAACCTCACAGTCCGCTTCCATGGAAATACAAAGCATATCGTCGGTGATGCGCTCGCGCGCATATTGGTTGATCTGCTTGCGGAAGAGATCAATATCCTGCCGACGCACGGTCAAGCCTGCCGCCAGCTCGTGTCCTCCAAAGCGGACCAAAAGATCCTCACAGCTAGCAAGAGCCTCTACAAGATTCATGCCCTTAATGCTACGCCCCGAACCCTTTCCAAGATCGTCATTACTCGGATATCCGCGAGTGGCACCGTCAAAGGAGATCAAAATGGACGGAAGTCCATATTTTTCTGTAATGCGCGAGGAGACGATACCGATAATTCCCTGCTGCCACGTATCATCATCAAGAACAATAACGCGGTCGCACATATCGTCTTCCATATTTTGAATTTTTTGATATGCCTGATCTGCAATGCGATTTTCCTCAATCTGGCGAACCGAGTTGAGATTGCATAACTCTTCGGCAAGCTCCTCTGCTCTTTGCGCGTCAGTTGCCAACAACAGCTCCACTGCTATGGAGGCACTGCTAACGCGTCCTGCGGCGTTCATTCTGGGGGCGATGACAAAGCCGATAAAGCCGGAATTGATCTTTCTTTTCTTTGGTGGAAAACGACTGTCAGTGTTTTTGTTTCCGGATGCGGCGTCGATCAGTGCACGCAAACCGGGACGTTTGGTGTTTTCCAGAAGCTTGAGCCCCAGAGCGACGATCAATCTGTTTTCATCTACAATCGGCATAACGTCTGCAATCGTACCGATTGCCACGAGATCCGCATAGGTGCGGCATATGCGACGAAGTCCTTCGATCTCAGAAGTTCCGTTGCGTCGGCACCGCGTCATTTCCATCGCGCAGATTACTTTGAAGATTACGCCGACGCCTGCAAGCTCCTTGAACGGATACGGATCGTCTGCGCGATGCGGATTGACGACCGCACAAGCACGCGGAAGCTCGGGGCGACATTCGTGGTGATCGGTAACCACAGTGTCGATGCCAAGGCTCTTGGCGTATTCGATCTCTTGTATAGCGGTAATTCCCGTATCCACAGTGATCATCATCTGCACGCCGCGTGATTTAAGCGTATCGATTGCCGTAGTAGACAAGCCGTACCCCTCGCGACTTCTGCAAGGAATGTAATAACCCACGTCCGCATCATATTCACGGAGATATAAATACAATAAGCTGACCGAGGTAACGCCATCCACGTCGTAGTCACCGTAGATCACGATCCGCTCCTTGTTGTCCAAGGCTAAAAAGATGCGTTCAACCGCCGCCGTAATATCCAGCAATGAAAAAGGATCATGCAAATTTGTCTCTGCTTGATTCAGAAACGAGGTTGCCGCTGATGCGGTGTGAAAGCCTCTGGTATACAGTAGCTTTGCCGTCGTCTCCGTGATTTGAAGCTCGCGTGCAAGCTGCGCGACCGAGGCATTCGCCTCGGTATTCTGCGCTTGGTATTGGACGCTCCACTTCTTTTGTTTTTTTATTTCTCTCATTCTAAAACTCTTTCTCAAAGCCAACAAGCTCCATCGGCATACTTGCGACTCTTACAATCATAATTCAAAAATTCAATCTTCTGTCTTTAATATTTCAATAATTTCTACGTCACATCTGCTTTTGGAAATTTTTTTCGAATAAAGGAAGATCGCCAAAAAGCTAACAACGAATCCAAACGCTCCCCCTGCAATCTGCCAGAGCAAAGCTTTGGTAAAAAGTACTGTCAAGCACCAGGACAACAGCGTTGCAAGAATGGGCACAATAAACACAAGCGCCGCATACCACAGCATTCTGCCGTCGTGACTTTCGATTACTACACGGTCGCCCACCTTGGCGCCGATCTCATTGATCGCACGTGTGGCAATTTTGCGATCGGATCCCATTAAGGTACAAACCGAGCATCCGCCTTCTTCGGCCTTGTGACATCCGTCACACGCAGAATTGCGCTCTGCTTCAACGGTTGCAAAAGAACTCTCGACAGAAATCACCGTCGCTTTTGTTTGCATGCTGTTTCCTCCTTTTTTGTTATTTTTGCGGTGCAAAAACAGATATCAGTGCCATTGCCACGCGCAAGCCATCTACCGCTGCGCTGGTAATGCCGCCTGCATATCCGGCACCTTCTCCGCACGGATAGACGCGTTCTCGTCCAAGCGCGGTATAGGTTTCTTTGTTACGAAGAATGCGCAAGGGTGCCGAGGTGCGAGTTTCTGCCGCCGTCAAAACTGCTGTGGGAGAATCATATCCGCGTAGTTTTTTTCCAAACGAACCAAATCCATATTTCAAGGAATCTGTGACAAATTTGGGAAAGATTCGACCAAAATCAGCTTCGCATACCATCCCCGAACGGTAGGACGGAAGAACGTCGGTAGGAGACGAACCGGCTCGATCGTTCAGAAAATCTCCCATGGTCATAATGGGAGCAACGTAATTGCCGCCGCCCTCGACGAATGCGGCTCTTTCAATTGTTCGCTGGAATTGAATTGCACCGAGAGCAAGACTACCGTCAATGCTTTCGTAGTCGTTGCAACCGATCGATACTGCCACAGCAGCATTTGCGTTGGGATTGTTCCGCGCGTGACAGCTCATTCCGTTCACAACCAGGTGCCCCTCTTCGGATGCCGCCGCAACGACCTCTCCACCGGGACACATACAAAAAGTGTATACACCGCGTGCGCCCTTGGTATCTGAAAGTGCATACTCGGCAGGACCAAGATTTGGATGCCCTGCAAATTTCCCGTAAAGTGCTTGATCGATTTGCGATTGCAGATGCTCCACGCGCACTCCTACCGAAATGGGCTTGGGCTCAATAGCGTACTGCTGCTCAATCAGATAGCGATAAGTATCTCTTGCGCTGTGTCCCAAAGCAAGGATCAGCGCACCGCAATGCAAATCGCCTTTTGTAGTCGTAATACGCAAGGTTTGATCCGATAAATGTTCAATTGCCGTCATTTTGCAATGGTAAATGACCTGTCCGCCAAGCCGCTCAATCTCGCAAAGGATATTGGAAACAACGTTTCTTAAAATATCTGTTCCAATGTGCGGCTTTGCCTTGACCAGGATCTCTTCCGGTGCACCAAACGCCACCAAAGTGTTCAAAATATAGTGACAGAGTGGGTCGTTAACTCGCGTGATCAGCTTTCCGTCCGAAAAAGTTCCTGCTCCACCGGCGCCAAACTGAACGTTAGAGTCGGTATCAAGAATTCCATCGCGACGAAATTTTTCCACGTCGGCAACACGCTCCTCGACCGACGCACCGCGATCGATCAGAATGGGCGCATATCCGTTTCGGGCGAGAAGCAAAGCCGAAAACAAGCCTGCAGGTCCCATGCCGACCACCATCGGCGGCGCTTCCAGCCGGGTTGTCCCCCGTTCAATCTGCGGTTTTGCCTCTTCAAACGGACGAATGTCCTCACGCAAAAGACGCACTGCATCTATCTTACCAAGCGGTCGATCGCCTTCCGCCAAGACCGTGCATTCAAAGCGCACGTCATCACGGCGGCGCGCATCAATGGATTTTTTATAAAGCCGAAAATGAAGCGTGGAGGTTGAAATTCCCGCCCGCTTCATTTTTTCTTTTGCACGAGATAAAATTGCTTCCTCGGGGGAATCCACCGAAACACGGACTCCCCCAATCAAAAACGTTGTCTTGCTCATGTCACCTGCTCAAAATACGGAGGAATATCCTCGTCTTTGGGAGTATCGTTCTCTCTCTTGAGATCGGTAACTACGAGCCAGATAAACAGCGCCAGAAGCAAGCACAATAGGCGTGCGGGGATATGCAACGCAGAAATGCGCCTTTTGATTGGTTCTTTTTGGTATAGGATTCTTCCAACCGCATTCTTTTTCATGAGCTTCTCCTTCCAAAAACATTTGTACGCAAGCCGCGTTACAGTTCCTTATCCTTCTCTGCTTCTTCTTCCTTCACATCGTCCTCAGTCGGCAAAAGTGTTTCTTCCGACGGTTGCTCGGAGGTTTGCTCCGCTACCGTTTCTTCTGTGACGACTTCCTCAATGGGAGTTTCCTCAGCAATGGTCATCTGTCCCATTGCAAGCATATCCTCAGTTTCTTCATCTCTGCGGTTATACAGCGGCAGATTTTCAAAATGATCTACGTGCACACCGTGCTTCTTGCGCAGATACAAGCGACCTGCAAGATAGGTCATCAATACGTCGTACAGCGTTTCGCGGTCTACGTCACGAAGCAGCTTTCCGTCCTGCGCAACGGACACAACACCCGTTTCCTCGGAAACAATGAGAGCTAACGCATCACTGACCTCGGTTACGCCAACCGCCGCACGGTGACGTGTTCCCATTCTGCCAAAATTGATATTACCGTTGGCGGAAGGTAACACACAGCTTGCTGCCCAGATGCGCATATCGCGAATCACAACGGAACCGTCGTGGAGCGGTGCTTTGTCGTAAAAGATGTTTTGGATCAGGTCCGACGTAACACGCGCATCAACGATTTTTCCGGTTTGAATGTAATCACCAAGCTTGGTCAATCCCTCAAATACGATGAGAGCACCCGTTTTTTTCTCGGACATGTGATAAACGGCGTCCACAATTTCTTCGGCGGTCTTTTTTGCAAGCGGATAATGCTTACGCGGCAAGGAGTCACTTCCCGGCTTGAGGAGGTTTGAGTTGCCAATGCGCTCCAAGGCATCACGGATCTCCGGTTGGAAGATAACAACGATGCAAAAGAATGCTGCGGCGGCAAAAAGTCCCGTAATATAGGACAGGGACGGTAGGGCGAGCAAATTGATTACGATGCATATAAAAATAACAAAGCAAAGACCGATCATGACGCGTCCCGCACGGCGGTTTTTTGCAAAGCGAAACAGCTCGTACAAAAGGAACGCCAAAACAACGATGTCAAGAACATCGCGCCAGCCGATATGCACAATGGGCTCCAACACGTTCAAAAGAAAAAACGCGCAGATCTGCTCCCACATCTCCACAAAAATATCCATAGATTGCCTCCGAAGAAAAGAGTCCCAAGAAATCGATACACAATTATTATAACATATTTAAAATAAAATTCCAATAGATTTTATAAAAAAATCCGCACAAATTCTGTCTTTTTTATATCAATCTCGTAAAAAAGGCCTTGTGTAAGTCCCATTTTCAGGAAATACACAAAGCCTTTTGATTATTTGTGATATACGCCCTTCGATTTGAGCATCTCGTGCTTGATATCCCACAGCTTTTGTGACAGGTCAACATAGTAATTGTGAGGATTACTGAAGCGGCGAACCTCATCCCACATACCATCAATTTCTGCCACGCAATGTGCGCGTATCTCTTCCAAACTCGGCAAGGTATAAACCTGTTCTCCGTCCTTGAAAATAGGCACCAGAAGCTCGGTTGCAGTAAAGTTCTCCATTAGCTTGCGCTTCCATGTATGGTCAGGATCAAAAATTTCCAAAGGTTGGGTATCATCCACAGTTTCGTCCCAAACGCAGATCAGATCCGCCTCTGCCTTGCCCGTGTCTCTGCCGCGCAGGCGGTACACCTTTTTGAAGTGCGGTGTGGTGATCTTACCGACGTTTTCGCTGATCTTGATCTTTGGTACGATCGTTCCGTCCTCTTTTTCCACTGCACAAACCTTGTATACACCGCCGAATACGGGATCGCTCTTTGCTGTGATCAAGCGCTCGCCAACGCCAAACGCGTCAACTTTTGCATCCTGGCGGATCAATTCGCGAATCAGATACTCGTCCAAAGAGTTGGAGATAACGATCTTGCACTCGGTCCAGCCTGCATCGTCCAGCATTTTTCTGACCTTTTGCGTCAGATACGTGATGTCACCCGAGTCGATACGAATTGCACATTTACGAATTCCCTTTGGTGCTAAGACCTCGTTAAAGACTTTGATTGCATTCGGCACGCCAGATTCGATGACGTTATACGTATCGACCAGTAGCGTGCAGCTGTTGGGATAGATCTCGCAATAAGTTTTGAACGCCTCGTATTCGGTATCAAACATCTGCACCCAAGAGTGTGCCATGGTTCCCGTTGCGGGAACGCCGTAGACCTCGTCGGTAATGGTGCAGGCAGTTGCACCGCAACCGCCGATATAAGCGGCACGTGCGCCGAGGATGGCAGCGTCGGCACCTTGCGCACGGCGAGAACCGAACTCACTGATGGCTCTTCCCTTTGCCGCACGGGCAAGACGGGATGCTTTGGTTGCAATCAGGGATTGGTGGTTGATCATCATCAAAACGTAGGTCTCGATGAACTGTGCCTCAATGGCTCTTCCACGTACGGTCAAAAGAGGTTCTCCCGGAAATACCACCGTTCCTTCGGGAACAGCCCAGATGTCACCGCGGAAGCGGAAATCCTTCAAAAATTCTAAAAATTCCTCAGAAAAGCAGTTCTTGCTGCGCAGATAAGCAATATCCTCCTCTTCAAAATGCAGTTGATTGATATATTCCACTACCTGCTCAAGTCCTGCAACAATGGCGTAACCGCCATTGTCCGGATTATCGCGGTAAAACATATCGAAATAGACGATCTTATCCTTCATTCCGCATTGAAAATAGCCGTTGCTCATAGTCAATTCGTAAAAATCGCAGAGCATTGTTAAATTTCTTGAAATATCCTTCATTTTGGTTTCCCTTTCGTGGATTTAAACGCTTTATTGAGTTTATTATATCACGATTCTTGGCGAAATTCAAGAGGTAGCGAAAAATTCTTCGTATTGCAAAAAAAGAGTGCCCTATCCTTTGATAAGGCACTCCGGGTAAAATTCAAGCTTTTCGCGTTACTTTAGACAATTTTTGAAGAAGATTGACAATTGGAAGGATGAGGATCCCCAACACGAAGTTTCCGACCGCGTGGATGCAATCATACGGGAACCCCGATGCGATCCAAAGTAGGACTGTGTGCGGCTCCATGCCGGAAAACGCAAGGTATGCGGGCGCATAAAGCACGCCGAACAACAGCCCATGCAATGCGGACACAGTCATGTAAACAAAGGGCTTGATCTTTTCCGGAATTTTTTTTGGAAGCAACATGGTAGCCCCCCACAAAACGGGCCAGATATATACCTCAGGAAGCCAGGAAAAGGGGGAAAACCCTTCCCAAAGACCGTTTACAAAGAGGTACGCCGAAATTGGAAGCAGTGCTTTTGCTCGATACGTCAGTGTAAACGCCACAATGAATGTTCCCAACAGATGTACGTTTGGAATGATTTCCATGACGAATTTGGAAACGAACATCAAAGCACCGAGCATTGCAAAAGTTGCAATTTCCCTGATTGTGATCTTCAAGCTTTTTCCACCTTAAACGAATAGGTTTCACCGTCTACGATATCGGTGGTATCCACTCCGGTCAATCCATATTCACCATTGACATAAAATGCCCAGTATGTGCCCGTGGTCTCGTATTCAGCCAGAATTCCGTTGACCTTTTTGACGTAAAGTCCGTAGGCACCGTCCTCACCTTCAATCAAGCCCTCGTCAAGCAGAGCTTCGCCGACGGTCTTTTTGCTACTGGTGATATCAAAGGAGGTCTCCTTGCCGTCACCGTCTACCACAATAAAGGTAAAGGACTTTGGTTCCGAGGTCTCTTCGCCACCCTCGTTTTGGTCGTTACAAGCCGTTGTAAACAGTGCCATAGCCGCAATCAGCACGATACAAAGGAAGAACGACAACAACTGTTTTGTGTTTGTCATTTTCATTGTTCTTTTCTCCTTATAAAATAAAAATTTGTTTTCTCCAAGCCGGCGCCCGCAGCTGTTACAGAGAATTATGATGACGGGTATTTCGACTTGATACAGCTTTGCTCGGTCTTCTCGGAATTCTCCAATGACCGTTTCCCAAAATGCGGCTTTTGGTAAGAGCAATGCCCAAAACGTATCTTACGGCGACGGGCTCGTACAGGAATTGCACCTGTTTCCCCTATTCATCGATACAAATTATAGCACACGTGCCTGAAAAAAGCAAGTTGTTTTTTGGATTTTGTCGTTTTTTTCAAAAAATCGTTATTTTTTTCAAAATTTCACAAACCTTTTTGATTTTTTTGACACTATAAAGTTGAAGTCGTAAAAGCTTTGATTCTTAAAAGCAAGGTTGAATAAGAAATCAACTAAAATGATTCCAAATTCAACCAAAAGTATATTGACAACAGCTTGTTTTCTTGATATAATGATGCCATGATTGAATTTTGGGAAGTACAACCGAATTTTGATCATAAAAAATTCAAGAAAGGAGGCAGAGTATGTTCGGATTTCAAACAAACGGATGTTTTTCTTTTGCCTCAAAGGTGGTTTCTCTCCACTAACGTGGAAAACACCCCAACGGCAATGAAAGCTCCAACCCTCGACGCGTTTGCGCAAAACGCAAACGCGCCGCTTTGAAAAAGGAGATTCAATGCTGAACATGGAAGACTTTGGTCGCAGGCTTGCCGAACTGCGGCGTCAATCGGGACTCAAGCAACGCGAAATTGCGGAGCATATCGGGGTTTCGGTTCAGGCAGTTTCCAAATGGGAGAGAGGACTCTCCTGCCCCGATATCCTGGTGCTGGACGAGCTTTCAGCAGTGCTGGGAGTCACGATTTCAGAATTGTTCCATTAAGGAGGATCTATGAAAAATTACAAACCCCTGATCAACTACTTCAAACGCTCCGAGGGCACGTACACACTTGCAATCGGTATGCTGGTCGCAGGCTTTTTGTGCTTGTGGCTTGGCAGTATTTTTTCCTACGTCATGTTTTTGCTCAGCGTCGTTCTCCTGATCGGCGGCTTTGCGCTCATGATCTACAGCAGCATCGGCAGAGCCGACGCCAGCGCTCTGGAAAAAGAGATCAAAGAAAACTTTGCAGAAATCAATTTTGACGAATTTCAAGAAAACAATTCAACTCAAAAGCGTCTCCCCAAGGAGATCAAGGAAGAGCAATTCAGCGCTTACCATTTTCATGATGGAGTGTATTTCAAAAAGCTGAAGAACGGTGCTACCATCTCCTCAGAATATTCCTGCTCCAAAATGATCTATCTGGTGGATGCCTTCTACATCAAAACGCGCGTGTTTTCCTTTGTGGAAGATAAGGTAGAGACCTCTACGGTGGAAATCCCCTTCTCCTCCGTTGAAAAA
The DNA here is from genome assembly GCA_017453305.1 of Clostridia bacterium. Lineage (GTDB taxonomy): Bacteria > Bacillota > Clostridia > Oscillospirales > CAG-272 > UMGS1865. The sequence continues at coordinate 1,795 of JAFTKJ010000046.1, read as the reverse complement.
ATTGTGGTAGAGCATGACGAAAATCGCTACACCTACAACAAAAACAGCTATTTGATCAAATCCTGCTATCTGACCATTTACTATGACGGCGGCAAGGTACGCCTGCCGCGCACCGATGATATTTACACCGATGAAATGGCAGAAAACCTCAACCGCATGATTGAAAAAATGAAACAATGATGCAATAAAAAAACGCTTTGCCAATGCTCTGTATGAGCGAAACGGCAAAGCGTTTTTTATTTAATAAAAGGTTGCAACCTCTTGTACGGGAGGTACGGCAAATTCGGTTTTTGTCACGTAGAACACAGGACCGGGGCCGCGGTAAAGCTTATGCTTTTCCACCTTGATCTTTCCGGTAAGGGTTACCCAATCCCGCGTTTTGAGCGAAGTCTTTTCGCTGAAAATGCAAACCAATGGATTGAACGCGATATCATCCGCACAGCAGGTCATCACGTGTCTGCCTGCCAGCACGCTCTTGTCTCCAAGAGATGCGTCCTGCGCTACAATCCCCTTGAAGCGAAGCGTCTTTCCGTCATATTTTTCCATTTCTTCAGAGAGATCTCGGTAAAAGAGCGCGTAATCCTGATCCTCGATATTAACAACGGGAGCGTTAAGATCAAACGGAAGCGGATCCTCAATATCGTCATATTCCACGTGCCCGTCCGGATAATCATAGGTGATTGCCGCACGGCGAGAGATGCCGCGAATGACCTTGTGGATCTCCTCTTTGTCAACGTTATCCGGTGTACGGTTGAGCACGACCATCTCGGCGTTGAGAAGCTTATCCACCATCAACTGACGCATGTTGGCGTTGTAGGTCAAAAAGGTGTTGGCATCGGCAAACATCATTTCCTGATACAGTCCCCAGGAGTCCGGTAAATTCTGATACAGCGTGTTGAGTGACCACATACCGTTGTACTCAATGATCACGCGGTCAAGACGGTGCTTTTTGCCAAGCGCGGTGAGATGCTCTTGTGTCAGATCCTCTTCGTTTTCAATCGTTTCCAAGTAAACGTTCTTTCCCCAGAAGCGGGAAACGTCAAGCTCCTCCTCGCCCTCCTCGCAAAGAATGATCAAGGTCTTCTCGCCGGAGTTAAAGCGCTGATCCTCCATGGATTCCTGAATGATATGCGTTTTTCCGCCTTCCAAAAATCCCGTAAACAAATAAACGGGCAATTGATTGATCATATCAAAATTCTCCTTACTTCAGTTCCACGCCAAACAGTGCTGAAATTGCATCGCGATCAAGCTTGGAGCCAATGACGCAAAGTCTGCCCGTAATTGCAGCAGAACCCTTTCGCACGTTGCTCTCACCCGGAACGTAGTCAAAGTGCAACCATGCACCGCACTTGCACTCTACAATGCCCTTTGCGCGCAGTACAAAGCCGTACTTTTCGTCATTCAAAGCATCAAGGATCGCTGTCAGCTCCTCCTTGCCGAACTTTTTGGTAGTCTCAGCTCCGTAACTGACGAAGACCTCGTCGGCATGGTGATGATGACCGTGGTGGTGATGATGGCATTCGCATTCGGGATCATCGCACTCATCCTCGTCATGATGGTGGTGATGGTGATGGTGATGTTCATGTTCGTCTTCATCGTGACCATGCTCGTGATGGTGATGGTGGCACTCGCATTCGGGATCGTCGCACTCATCGTGATCGTGATGGTGGTGATGGTGATGTTCATGCTCGTCCTCATCGTGACCATGCTCATGATGGTGATGGTGGCACTCGCAGTCGGGATCATCGCACTCATCCTCGTCATGATGGTGGTGATGGTGATGGTGATGTTCATG
>JAFTKJ010000045.1 GCA_017453305.1 Clostridia bacterium | reverse complement strand
TTACATGTTGGTTTTGCTCTGCGTCTTTATGAATATTTAAGTAAATTGCCTTAACTCTTAAGCATTTGTTGTCAAAGATCTCAAGTGCAAATTCTGCATCATGAAATTCGAAATCAGAGAGTTTATTAACAGAAATGTATTTCATACAATTGCACCCCTTTGTCAAATTTAATGTTGTTGAAATTATTATACCATAATTTTGTAAATAAATCAAGGCATAGCCTTGTATATCATCAATTCCGCAAGGAATTGCATATCATCCGTCCGAAAACGAGTATATCTCGCTTTCGGGCGAGTATCTCATCAAGCCGCAGGGAGATCCAGCCCCAAAGGGGCTGATGAGATACAAGGGCGGTGAGCCGCCCTTGATGATATACGCCGCACTTCGTGCGTCAATGATATACCAAGCCTGCGGCTTGGATAAACAAAAACAGAACATTTGTCGGTAGACAAATGTTCTGTTTTTGTTGCGAAAGAGCAGTAAAAAGGTGTGTAAATGTAGGTAAGAACAGTGAAAAGGTGTCCTTTTAACTTATGTTTTAATTTTTTCGTTTTTCTTGCAATGGTTTTCTTCAAGAAGTTTTTTGATATAAGTGATTTTTTTGTTATTATGCTTATTTACACTAAATTCACTATACATTTTATCGTTAAAGTATATTTCGAAGTCATATGTAATTACTTTTTTGGGACCAACATATCGAGTATGTATTATTCCACTACTGTAATTCATCCGATAACGAATTACATTTTTGTAAGAATATCTTTTCGGTATGAGAAATTTATTCAATCTGTAAATGTACTTTTTTCCAAAAAAAAGTGTACCTATCAAAAAATAATAAGGAATGATTGCGAAAAAGGCATTCATTGCAATGAAAATGTATGCCATTCCCCAAACATCTGGTGAAAAGTGGAAAACAAATTGTTCCAAGGAAAATGGAAAAAGTGGAAGTATTGAATAAAAAAAACAATGTTGAAATTCCAAAATGTGTTGCCCCTATATTTTTGAAGAGACAACTCATAATAGCAAGTATTGCCAAACATAAAGATATAATAAAAACAACAAAGCCTATAATTTGTGTTATAAACATATTGGCGTTCTACCTTTTAAATTTATTTTGACGATCAATTAATAGACCGCAATTCTCACGAATTGCGGTCTATTGGCGGAGAGAGAGGGATTCGAACCCTCGTGTGCTTGCGCACAAACTGATTTCGAGTCAGCCCCGTTATGACCACTTCGATATCTCTCCGTATTAAATTTTGTTTGGAATTTTGATAGAATACTGTAGACCGTAGTCCCGAAAATCTACACCTCAAATTCCGAAAAGGTGAGGATTTACAAGGAGTTTGGAAGAGCACTTAGTGATGAAATCGAGCCGCTTTCGAGTCACGCCTCTTCGACCACTTGAGTACTTCTCCGTATATGCAATTGCCGTCTGCGTTGCAAACGCAAATATTATATCATATTTTTTTTCAAAAAGCAAGAGGTTTTTGAAAAAAGCTGTTCAAAAAATTACTTTTTCCGTTTTGCATGGTTTTGCTCACGCGAAAAAAGATTTTTTGTGTAGAATAAATTGGTTTCCTTCACAAAAAGTTCATACATTGACGCGGTGTTTGTGATATAATGAAGACGATCTATCAATGCTATTTTTCCAAACGGAGGTAACCATGGCAGAACAAAAAATGCTTGCGATCGATCTTGGTGCGTCCAGCGGTCGTGGAATCGTAGGCTCCTTCAACGGAGAAATTCTCTCTTTAAAAGAAAACCATCGCTTTTCCAATGATCCTGTCATCGTCAATGGCAGAATGCATTGGGATATTTTGCGTATCTTTCATGAAATCAAGCAATCCATTACCAAAACGGTTCTGGAGGGCGATCATATCCGTTCGATCGGTATAGACACGTGGGGTGTCGACTACGCATTGCTCGATGAGAAGGGCAGAATGCTATCCAATCCCATCCATTATCGGGATACCCGTACCAACGGGATCGTGTCCTATGTCGATCGCTTTTTTACGCAAAAGGAGCTGTACGCGCAAACGGGAATTCAATGCATGAATTTCAACACCATCTTCCAGCTCTCGGCAGATCTGCGCGACGACCCCGAAATGGTACAGCGTGCCGCAAGAATGCTCAATATCCCGGATCTGCTCAACTATTTCCTCACGGGAAATATGGCAAACGAGTATACCATTCTCTCTACGGGTGCACTTCTCAATGCGGTGGAGCGCAACTACGCCTTTGATCTGATCGAGCGCGCAGGCATTCCCAAGCGCCTCTTTGGAACCATCGTCCAGCCCGGCACCACCATTGGCAAGCTCTTGCCCCAGGTGCAGGAGGAAACGGGCAAGACCGATGCAAACGTCCTGGCTGTGGCGTCGCACGATACCGCCAGCGCGGTTATCGCCGTTCCTACCCAGGAGGATGACTTCCTCTTTATCAGCAGCGGCACCTGGTCGCTCATGGGCACCGAGCTCCACGCTCCCGCCATCAACGATCTGACCGCCGAGTACGACTTTACCAACGAGGGCGGCGCGTGCGGAACCATTCGCTTCCTCAAAAATATCATGGGTCTGTGGCTCATCCAGGAATCCCGCCGTCAATGGAGAAGAGAAGGGCAGGAGTACAGCTTTGCACAGCTGGAAGCTCTGGCAAGAGAATGCAAGCCCCTGCAGTGCTTTGTCAACCCCGACGATCCCTCCTTTGCAACCCCCGGCAACCTCCCCGAGCGCATTCGCGAGTACTGCCGCCGCACCGGTCAGCACGTACCCGAGAGCGTGGGCGAGGTGGTGCGTTGCATCTACGAGAGCCTGGCGCTGAAGTATCGCTACACCGCCGAGTCCATCCAAAAGATCACCGCGCTTCGTCCCAAGGTCATCTACGTTGTGGGCGGCGGAACCAAGGATGGGTTCCTCTCGCAAATGACCGCAGATGCGTGCGGCATGCCGGTATCCGCAGGACCCGAGGAGGCAACCGCCATCGGAAACCTGATGATGCAGATGATGGCAGCAGGCGAGGCTGCCGACCTGAAGCAGGCAAGAGCAATCGTTGCCGCTTCCTTTGAACGCAAATAATACGAGCCCGTGGCGGATCGCTCCGTATGGGACGAGGCATTTGCAAGATTTTGTGCTCTTACTGACGAAAAATGACCTGTCAGCGCGGCGCGGGGCGTCGTGAATTGGGGAAATATATGTAAAAAACAAAAAACGGAGGCTTTATTATGAAGGACAATCAATTTGGAGAGCTTTGTGTCATTGGTATGAACGGATGCGGCGCGTTTGCCGAGCAGGTCGATTATTACCTCAAGGATTGGCGCAGACACGGTGACAACGACAAGACCTTTCTCGTTGCCGCAGATTGCCCCAGATTCGGTTCGGGTGAGGCAAAGGGCATCATCCATGAATCTATGCGCGGAAAGGACGTATACATCATTTGCGACACGTTCAACTATGGCGTGACCTACAAAATGTACGGTATGACCGTTCCGATGAGTCCCGACGATCACTTCCAGGATCTGAAGCGCATCATTGCTGCCATTGAGGGCAAGGCAAGACGTCTGACCGTCATTATGCCCATGCTTTACGAGGGCAGACAGCACAAGAGATCCAGCCGCGAGTCCTTGGATTGCGCCCTGATGCTGCAGGAGCTGGTTTCCATGGGTGTTACCAACATTTTGACCTTTGACGCACACGATTCCCGTATCAACAATGCCATTCCGCTTTCCGGATTTGATAACGTCCGTCCCGCTTACCAAATGATCAAGGCATTGGTTCGCGCCGTTCCGGACGTACAAATCGATAAGGACCACATGGTCATCATTTCTCCCGATGAGGGCGCAATGTCCCGTTGCATGTACTACAGCTCGGTGCTGGGTCTTGACATCGGTATGTTCTACAAGAGAAGAAACTACTCCATCGTCATCAACGGCAGAAACCCCATCGAGGCACATGAGTACCTCGGCCAGGATCTGCACGGCAAGGATGCGGTCGTGGTAGACGATATGATCTCCTCCGGCGAATCCATGATCGACGTATGCAAGCAGCTCAAGGAAAAGGGCGCAAGCCGCGTGTTCTGCTTTGCAACCTTCGGTCTGTTTACCGATGGCTTTGATAAGTTCGATCAAGCCGCAAAAGAGGGTGTGTTTGATAAGGTCTTTACCACCAACCTCATCTACCGCCGCCCCGAGCTTGCAACCAAGCCCTGGTACGTAGAGGTCAACATGTGCAAGTACGTTGCATATCTGATCGATACCCTGAACAACGACGCTACCATCAGCACGTTGCTCAATCCCGTCAAGCGCATTCAGTCCTTGATGGAAAAGCACCGCAAGGATCTTGCATCCCAAATGAAGATGGAATTTGACGACTGATTGTTGAAATAGCCGCCGACGGCATCTCCTCATCCGTTCACCGTGTGTGAATTTTGAGGGGATGCCGTCCTTTTTTGTGATATTTTGATGGGGAAACGGGAAATTCTTTTTGCAAACGGTTGCATTTTTGGCAATTTTGTGTTACAATATAATGAATAGGTATGTTTTCTCAAAATGATGATAAAAGCTTTTGGAAAGGAGTATCAGAATGAAACAGCGCATTTCGCAGGATTACCACAACGTCCTGAAAACCACGGATATCATTTTAGACTTTATGTTGAATCTGCTCCTCAGTTACGTTTGTTATCACATCATCAGCTTTGTATTTGCATGGACTCCCATCGATCCTTTTCGCATGTGGATGATCATCTCCGTATTCTGCCTTGTTACCTCCATGCTCTATAATTATCACAACGTTTATCTTCCCATGCGTACGCAAACGCCCATGTTCTTTGTCAGCCACCTCTTTTTGGTCAACGTCGAGGTGTTTGTCGTGCCTGCCATCCTGATCATTCTGCTTACCAAGGGGCGCGTCAGCGATTTCTATTTTTCGTGGTTGCTGTTGGCAAACGTGCTCAGCTTTTTGACTCTCGCCTCCAAAAAGATCACCATGCTTACTATCCTGCACTATATGCGCGTGCGTCAAAAGAGCATGAAGCGCATCCTGCTGGTTACCGATAGCCAGGAGATGGCGGACGAGTATATGGACGAGATCTTTGATAACCCTCAGTTCGGTTATGAGGTCATTGGATACGTGGGGAACCTGAACGTCATCGGTCTTGAGCACCTTGGGACCACGGGCGACCTTGACCGCGTCATCAAGGAAGAGCACCCCGACGAGGTCATCATCGCTCTGGATACCGTGCGCAAAAAGCTGATCACGCGCTACATTGGCGTATGCAACAACAACTGCGTTAAGGTCATGGTGGTGCCTGCCATTTGCGGATACTTCAAGTCGCCGCGCCAGATCTCCATGATGGGAAATCTCCCGCTGCTTGACATTCGCAGTACTCCCCTGGATAACGTTCTCAACCGCTTCCTCAAGCGCACGCTTGATATTGTCGGTTCGCTGATCCTGATCATCGTCACCTCGCCTCTGATGCTCTTTACTGCCATCGGCGTCAAGATCTCCTCACCCGGACCGATCTTGTTCCGCCAGACGCGTGTCGGACGGCAGAACCGCGAGTTTACCATGTATAAGTTCCGCTCCATGCGCGTCAACGACACCCAGCAAACGGGATGGTCGACCGAGCAGGATCCGAGAAAAACGCGCTTTGGTGCCTTTATCCGTAAGTTCGCCTTGGACGAGCTGCCGCAGTTTTTTAACGTCCTCAAGGGAGACATGAGCCTGGTAGGTCCGCGTCCCGAGGTACCTTTTTACGTGGAAAAGTTCAAAAAAGAGATCCCTCTGTATATGCTGAAGCATACCCTGCGTCCCGGTATTACGGGGCAAGCGCAGATCAAGGGCTTGCGCGGAGATACCTCCATTCAGGCACGTATTGAGGAGGACATCAACTATATCGAAAACTGGACCTTCTGGCACGATATCCGCATTCTGCTTCTCACTCCCTTCCGTGCGGTCAACCGTCATGAAAAATACGCAAAGCGCGAGGCGCGCGAGGCGCAAAAGCAGAATGCAGGCTTTGGCGTCTCTCGTAAGAGCGACGAGACGGAGAACGACGATGGAGAAGCTTAAAATTTTGTACGCGGCATCCACCGCGTCACATCTGCGGCGCTTTCATCAGCCGTATATCCAACGATTGAAGCAGAAGCACGACGTGCGCCTGATGGCAACCGAGGGGGAGGGGATCGACTTTCCCATTCACTTTGCCAAAAGCTTTTTCAGCCTTGGAAACCTGCGCGAGATCCTGCACATCCGCAAAATTTTAAAGCAGGAAACCTTCGATCGCGTGATCGTGCATACCACCCTGGCGGCGTTTTTGATCCGCGCGGCAATGATCGGTATGCGCAACCGCCCGTATGTGCTCAACGTGGTGCATGGCTATCTCTTTTCAAAGCCTGTCAAGGGGATGCGCGCGAAGATCCTTTTGCTGTGCGAAAAGCTCGTGCGGAGGCAGACCGACGCCATTGCGGTGATGAACCGCGAGGACCTGGAGCTGGCAAAGCAATACCGACTTACCAACGGTAAGATGACCTTTCTGTTTGGTATGGGGATTCCGTCATTTGACGCGATTCCTGCGCCCGAACCCTCCCTGCGCGCCGCTTATGCCGCCGAAGGGGAGCTGCTGTGCAGCTTTGTGGGGGAATTGAGTGCGCGGAAAAATCAGATCTTTTTGGTGCGTGCGTTTGCCAAATTGCGCCGCGAGGGCTTGCCCGTCCGCCTGCTTTTGCTGGGCGATGGCAGCATGCGCGAGACGCTGGAGCAGGAAATTTCCAATCTGGATGCCAAGGATTTTGTCACCTTGGCAGGCAACCGCGAGCCGATCTTGCCTTATCTTGCCGTTACCGACGTTTACGTCTCGGCAAGCACGTCCGAGGGCTTGCCCTTTAACGTGATGGAGGCAATGTCCTGCGGACTTCCCATTGTGGCGTCCGATACCAAAGGGCAGAATGACCTCTTGGAGCAAACGACAGCCATCCTCTATCCCCTTGACGATGAGGACGCATTTTGCGACGCGATCCGTATGCTCCATGCTTCGGGTATCCGCGGCGTGGGGAGCTGTTCCTATGAGAATTTGCGCGCCTATTGCTTGTCCGAGGTCTTTGAGGACAATATGAAGGTTTTGTTGGAGGGAGCGAATGAAACAACGTCTCGCTGAAGTGTTACACCCCTTTTATCAGGGAAAATATTATCCGCTCCTGGTCTCGCTTTTGGTGTTTGTGGGGCATTCCACGGGCTGGGACATCCTCTTTTTTGAGATTATGGTAGCAACCTTTGTGGTCGGTTGTCTGATTGAAAAGGACCTCCGTTTTGCGCTCCCAACCGTGTTCGGCGTCATCTTTTTGGTCACGCCAGAGCACTCGCCAAATGTGCCGTCCTACAGCGATTACTATCTTCAGCCCCTGCCTCTGACCTTTCTTATCATCGGCTTTGGCGCAATTTTATGCGGCGGCGTCATTTTTGCCATCCGCAACCGAAGGAATACCAATCCCGTTCCTCTGAAAGGGAGCTTTTTGGGGCTTGCGATCCTCTCGGCGGCGCTTTGCCTCAACGGTGCCCTCAGCCCTGCGTACACGGTGCAAAATTTGTTGTTCGCCCTTTCGTTTCCCATCATTTTGGTAGGCTTGTATTGGCTGTTTGCGCGCTACGTGCACTTTGACCGAGCAGCATTCGACTATTTTATGTATTGCCTGGTGCTTGCAGGTATGCAGATCGTGTGTCAGCTGCTCCTGGCTTATGCCACCACGGTGCAGTTTGTAGATGGAGACATCGTCAAGGAGAGCGTGGTGCTTGGCTGGGCGGTATGGACCTCGCTGGGCGGCATGCAAGCGTTTTTGATGCCCGCATGCTTCTACTTTGCGGCAACGCATCCACGCGGCTACCTCTTTTACGCGATGGGACTGTTGCAGTTTTTGGGCGTGCTCCTTTCACAAAGCAGGGGAGCCATGCTCTTTGGAGCCATTACGCTGGTGCTTTGCATGGCTTTGGTCTGCTTTTTTGGAAAGAATAAGAGGATCAATCGCATCATTTCCGTATCTATCATCGCCGTGGGGCTTTGCGGCGTACTTGTTTTATGGAACAAGCTGTTGCCCATGCTGCAAAACGTGTTCGCAAACGGACTTGGCGACAACGGCAGATTTGATTTGTGGCGGCTTGGTATCAGCCAATTTTTCAAGCATCCCATCTTTGGTGCAGGCTTTTACGATTCGGGCATCGTGCAGGATTGGTTGATCGAGGTCTATCCCTATTTTTACCATAACACCCTTGTTCAAATGCTGGGGAGCTGTGGCGTGGTCGGCATTGCGGCGTACCTCTATCACCGCGTCTCCACCGTTCGCCTGACCTTCCGCAAGCCGAATTTGTATAAATCCACCCTCGCCTTGTGCATCTTTACCCTTATGGCATTCTGCCTTTTGGACGTGATCTTTTTCATCACCTATCCGCTTCTGTTTTATACCCTTATGATCCTGTTTATGGAAAAGAGTAGAGATATTGAAAGTTGATATGATTTTGGGCTGCCTCAAACTTGTTTTGAGACAGCCCATTTTTAGAGAGTATTCACTTTTGAATTTCCCTTGCTTGATATTTAATCCTGATTGATTTCCCAGCATTCATTCACAGATATTTCAAAGTGATCCAATTCGCTCTGTTCATCAAACGACAAGCGCACCGTGCGTGTTACTGTGGTCTCTTTGCCGGTGATGGCTTGCGTGGAAGGGGAGTATTCCTCGTATTGCAGAACGTATCCGGGGTAAAATTCTTCAGAGGACAATTCACAATCAATAAACTGAATACAGAATTGATCGTTGCGGTATAATGTCATCGCGCCATTGTCGCGCTTTTTGACTTTGAAATCCTTTTCAGGATCAAACCGGATCCCTAATTTTTGAAGGACGTCGGAAATCGACTCCCCAAAGGTGATTCCGCACGGCAATTCAAATCCGTCTAACAAAACCTCTGTCAAAAAGGTTTTGCGCAGATTGTTATATTTTCTATCCGATGTTTCATAGCCTTCTATTATGAATTCAAAATTCTTTTCGTCGACTGTGCCCATATACTGGGTTTGATGAGAGTTTACCCCACTCGCATTTAATACTTTTACAATGTCGGCGATACTTGTGCCGTTGTAGGTGTATGTGCTCAAAAAGTCTTCGGATGTTGTGTCCGGAAGAAGCGGTATCGTTTTTATGTATGCGGAAAAATCAAACTCACATGGAAAGCTTGTTACCGGTGTTTGAGTATGATTGCATCCAAATAATTGCAGGGCAAAAACGCACACCAAAATCAATAATACGTACTTTTTCATACACTTGCTCCTTTTCAAAATATAGTTGTAAATCGAGTTTACATATATATTTTACCATATCGTGAAAAGTATGTCAAGCTACAGAAACAAAATTCTATATTGCGCACAACAACCACTCCTTTTTCGGCAGAAACATAATTGATAAAAGATGTCCTTGTTTGGGAAGTTTTTGAAGGGGGGCGGGGAAACTTTTTTCAAAAAGTTTCCCCGCAATCATTCTAAAATAACGTTACCGCAGTGTTTTCAAAAATTCATTGGACAAGATGCGTTCGGGAGCGATGCCGCGCAGCTGCAGGGGCGAGTCGGGATCGTTGAGGTGACGCCAGACGACGGTTCGCAACAGGGAGAGCAGGGATGGCTCGATCCAATAATCGAACACGGTGTTGGGGGAGAGCGGCTCAAATCGCTTGAGCTTGCGGTACATCTCCAAGCCGTCGGAGGCGTCGTGCCACAAATCCGAAAAGACGTAGTCAAAGCCTGCGCGCGGAAGCTCCTTTTGCATAAAATCAAAGGCGTCGGTGCAAATGATTTTGATCTTGTCCTTGTTTGGAAATTGCGGCAGGAGATAGGTGTTGAAGATTTCAATCACGTCCTTTGATTTTTCCACCACGGTCACGCTTGTGACCTCTTTTTTTTGCGAGGCGTGAAAGGCAAAGTAGCCAAGTCCCAAGCCAAGTGTCAAAACCTTGCCGTGTGCGTTTGCAATCGGTTCGCGCATCGTTTCCACCTCGTTTGGAGTAATGGTCATCCACTCAATGCCGTTTTCCAAAATGGCAGGAAAGGGGAATTCGGTGTCAAAATACCCGATCTGCGGAATTTCGCGCAATTCGGGCGTCAGAACGGGATGCGTGCGTACAAACGGCTCATAGGGGGCATAGGAATGCGTGCAAAGCTCCCATTTTCCATGCTTGACGTTGGGAAAGATCACCGTTTTGGCATAGGCGTCGTTAAGATAATCGGCAGGCTCCAGACGGCGGATGCCGGGGATCAGGTAACGCTTTTCCAGCTCGCGGTGCGCGCGGTTGTCGGCGGTGTCAAGTCCGCAGGCGGCGGCAAGCAGCGTGCAAAACGCCTCGTGGGTGGAAACGTGGCATTCGTTTGCCAGCTCCTCCACCATTTGCGGCTCCAAAAAGCGCGGATGATGGTTGATATATTCACTGTAAAGCGCCACAACCGTGTCGTTGTCCTCCATAATCTGTCCAATTTTGTGCAAATGCGGATCGGTCATAGCAGCCTCCTGATCATTACTGCCATCAGTATACTCTTTTTTTTCATTCAATGCAATAGTTTTTTTAAAAATAGCAATTTGAGAGCTGTTATTTCACCAACGTCCAATTTTCCAAGTCGGTGGACGAAAATTGAATGTACATCTGAGAATATTTGTTGCCGTCAATTGCATAGGAAGACCCGGAGCAGATTTCAACGGTAAGTACATACACTCCATCAATCAATTCCGCATCTACCACCTCGGTTGCAAAATGAGCCTGATCACCTTTAAACCCAAAAGGGGCCATCATATTGGGTTTAGGCAGTAGTGGCATACGGGACCATGTTTTTCCCCCATCCACTGTCCAAAGAGTGCGCAATTCAAAATGATCTGTACTGTGATATCGTGCTGTAAAAAATCCGACTTCCTCTGTAAAAAAGTAGGCAGCTGTTATGTATTGCCGACTATTTGTTACACGAAAATCTTGATATTCGGTTGTTTCCCATGTTTTTCCGCCATCGGTGGTTTTTAACAAACATGCCAGCTCAATATCATCCATCGGGCTAATCGCATAATCCTCCAGGTGGAAAATAATGACATATCCATTTTGTTCGTTGGTAAATCCATAATATATGTCAGGTGTTCTAATTCCTTCGGAAAGGGAGATGGTTGTTTTATATTCTGTGCCATTTTGAAATGTTGTTATATGAAAAATATTTGAGGAACGGCCTTCATGCTCCACTCGGATCTTGTCCGCGTCTTTTTTCATCAGTTTTTTTATGGTTTCTTTATTTGTGGTAGTCACATAACATCCAAGCTTTTCTCTCAATTCACTTAACGTGATATTTCTTGTGGGGGTATCGTCTTGGGGTGCTGTTGATGACTCATTTTCAAATGTGCTATTAGTATCTGCTTCGGTGGTAGTTTCCTCTGTAGTTCCCTCCGTAGTTTCCTCGGTCGAATCTATCTCATCATCCGTCGTGTCGCACGCGGTCAAGGGGGCGGCGAGCAGGGCAGTGGTCAGTAGCAGGGAAAGGATTCTTTTCTTTGTTTCCATCAGCATTTTTCTCCTTTGTTTTTTGTTATTTATGTCAATTTGAAATTGTTGACTCTGCAATTTTATTATAGCATACAAGCCTCTTTTTTGCAAGTATTTATTTCCATTGTTTGGATGGTTTTTCGGCAAAAAGCGATTGCAAAAAGGAAAACAATGTGCTATAATTAATACAAGTCCCCCTCCCTTGGGGCATTGCAAAAAAGGAGAAGCACCATGGATATTGCAAAGATTGACCAAAACATGAAGCTGGAAACCTCGATTGACGAGGCGGACGTTGTCTTTTGCGACGTGCGCCAAGCACCGTTTGAGGTGTACGGACTTTACGACTATCAAAATCAACCCAACTTTCAACGCTTGCCCGACGAGATCGCAAAAGCGACCAATGAGGGCGTAAATTATCTCTACCGCAACACGGCAGGCGGACGCGTCCGCTTTTGCACCGACTCGCGCTACGTTGCCATCCACGCCGAAATGCCAAGCGTTTGCCACATGGATCACATGGCAATGACGGGAAGCTCGGCGTTTGATCTCTACCTGGACGATCCCGAAAGCGAGGAGACTGTTTTTTACAGCTCCTTCCGTCCCTCCTTTGGATTTAATGACGGATACGAGCGAAAGGTCACGTTCCCCGATCGCCGCATGCGCTATATCACCATCAATTTCCCGTCCTACAGCCACGTCACCAATCTTTATATCGGATTACAGCAGGATGCAACGCTGGGAGGCGGTATGAAATACAAGAACGTCCTCCCCGTGGTCTACTACGGCTCCTCCATCACCCAGGGCGGATGCTCCTCGCGCCCCGGTAACGCGTATCAGAACGTCATCAGCCAGCGCATGAATATGGACTTTATCAATCTCGGCTTTTCGGGCAGCGGAAAAGGGGAGGACGTCATTGTGGATTACATGGCAACGCTCCAAATGTCGGCGTTCGTGTCCGATTACGACCACAATGCGCCCACGGTCGAGCATTTGCAAGCAACTCATTGCAAGCTCTATCAAAAGATCCGCGCCGCCCACCCCGATATTCCGTACATCATGGTCTCGCGCCCCAATTTCAATCATTTTACCGATGATGAGCGCCGCCGTGACGTGATCGTGGATACCTTCCGCTACGCAAGAGAGAATGGTGACCGCAACGTTTATTACGTGGACGGCGAGAGCATGTTCCGCGGTCCTTATGCCAACATGTGCACCGTGGACGGCTGTCACCCCACCGACGTCGGCTTTGCTTTGATGGCGGATAGCATCGGGTATGAATTAAAGGAAGCCTTATTTGGCAAATACCGCCGCTTGTAAAGGAGCTTGCAATGAGAAAAGCAAAAATCGGACTGATCCAGGTCAAAATGCTGCCAAATGAAACTTACACCATCCGTACCCAAAAGCTTTTGGACGCCGCAGAGGAATGCTTTGAAAAAGGGGCTGACCTGGTCTTTTTTCCGGAGGCGTATCAGCACGAACCGGATCGGAGCATCATCTACCGTCCCGAGGAGCTCAGAGTGTTGAATCGGGAATGGAAAACACGCTGTGCCGCTCTTGCAAAGCAGTATCACACCTACGTTGTGCCCTGGGATTACGAGATCACCGATGACGGAACGCTCTACAACGCATCCTATATCCTCGACCGAAACGGCGAGGAGGTGGGACGGTTCCATAAGGTCCATCTGACGCACGGCGAACAGACAAAGGGCATCTCTCACGGAACGGATTTTCCCGTGTTCGATCTGGATTTTGGAAAGGTTGGAATCATGATCTGCTTTGATAATTACTTCCCAGAAAGTGCACGCATTCTCGGAAATCGTGGGGCGGAGCTGGTGCTCTATCCACTCTTCGGCGATACGCTTGTTCCGCAGTGGGAGCTGAAGATGCGCGCGCGTGCTGTTGATAACAGCATGTATGTGGCGAGCTGTCAGATTTCCTCGTCAAGAATTGCTTACACCGGATTGGTTGCTCCCGACGGAACGGTGCTTCACCGGTTGGATTCCTTCCCGTCCACCTTGGTCGTGGACGTGGAGATGGACCGCGAGGTCAAAACCCACACCACGGGCATTTCGCAGTACACCGAAAATATTCGCTCTTATCTCGATCGCTGTCACCGCCCCGATGCCTATGCAGGGCTTTGTGAAATGCCGCCCGTAAAGGCGTGGGAGGAGATCTTTTACGGCAAGGTTCCCGAGGTGCAAACGCGAGAAAAGTACGAAGAAGAAAAGAAATCATAAAATGAAACGGAAAGGAGAGCAGAATGCAATATCTGGAGCGGTTTGACCTGGCAAGTGCCGACGCAGAGGATGGCTACGTGCTCTCCTCGCGCAATAAATTGCAGCTGTCCTGCTATTCGGATAGCCCCTATCCCTTTAAAATCTTTCCCCAAAAGGGGCTTGCACGCATCGATTTTGAGCCGATCACCGTCTTTTACGGCGGAAACGGATCGGGCAAATCCACGCTTCTCAACGTCATTGCGCAAAAGCTGGATCTCATCCGCACCTCGCCCTTTAACCAAACCCCGTATTTTGAGGATTACCTTGCATTGTGTCACGCCAAGCTCATGATCGGGGAGCGCGCGCCGAAAGAGAGCCGTATCATCACCAGCGACGACGTGTTTGATTTTCTTTTGGATCTTCGCTCGGTCAACGAGGGCGTCGACCGCCGCCGGGAGGAGCTGTTTGCCGAGTATTACGAGCTTGTCACCTATTACGATCGCATGGGAAAATCCTATCAGCTCCAATCCCTTGCCGACTACGAGGAGCTCAAACGCCATAACGAGGCAAAAAGCAGGACCAAAAACAAGTACACCAAGCGCCGCTTACCTCCCAACCTTGGGGGGAAGAGCAACGGCGAGAGCGCGTTTGCCTACTTTACCGAGTATATCCGTGAGGACGCACTCTACCTTTTGGACGAGCCGGAAAACAGCCTTTCGGCTGATCTGCAGATCAAGCTTGCGCAGTTTATCGAGGAAGCCGTGCGCTTTTACCGTTGTCAATTCGTCATTTCCACGCATTCGCCGTTCCTGTTAGCGCTCAAAGGGGCAAGGATCTATGACCTTGATGCCAATCCCGCAGGCTTGCGCCCGTGGACTGAGCTGGAAAACGTCAAGCTCTATCAGTCCTTTTTTGAGGCACACCGAGCGGAATTTCAAAAATGATACGTATAAAAAGAGGAACATCCAATGGCGTGATACTCTTTAACGGAGTATCACGCTGTATGCGGTGTTCCTTTTTGTATCGCACGTCTTTTGGAATAGGGCAGAGCACGTCCACATTTTTTCTATAATTATTATGGAAGCTTTTGGGAAGGGGTGTGGGGGAACGCTTTTTCTATGAAAAAGGTTCCCCCACAATCCTCCCACAAAACTCTCTCACCCCAAAGCGACGTCGAGCATCATCATCAGGGCAAAGCCGCAAAGAATGCCCATGGTAGCAAAATAGGGGTGAGCGTCCTGGTTTTGCTGACACTCGGGGATCAGCTCGTGCACTGCAACAAGGATCATTGTTCCTGCGGCAAAGGCGAGGGCAAAGGGTAGAAGCGCTTCGACGTGCACCACGGCGACAGCACCGACCACACCGGCGATCGGCTCCACCATACCGGATGCCTGACCGATCAAAAAGCTTTTGCGACGCGAATACCCCTCCCGACGTAAGGGCAGGGAAACCGCCGCCCCCTCGGGAAAGTTCTGCAGAGCGATCCCGATTGCGATCGTCACCGCCCCCATCAGTGCCTCGGGTGTCATGGCGGTATTGTAAAGCGCACCAAAGGCAACGCCCACGGCAAGCCCCTCCGGCAGGTTGTGCAGCGTGATGGAGAGCACCAATAAAAGGATGCGGTTCAGCTTTTCACGCGAGTGCAGGGGAGCGGCGTAGGCGCGGCGGCGCGCGCGTGTGACGATCTTATCCGTCAACCACATAAATAAAGCACCGCACAAAAATCCGCTTGTGGCAACCAACCACGGGGGAGCGGAGAGCGTTTCCTCAGCGCGCTCGATTGCAGGCTGTAAGAGTGACCAAAAGCTTGCGGCGATCATCACCCCCGCCGCAAAGCCGAGCATCAGGTTCAACACCTTTTGATTTTGCGTTTTGAAGAAGATCACCGTCGAGGCGCCAAGTGCCGTTACCGCCCAGGTCCCAAGCGTGGCAAAAAGCGCCATTGCGACAACGTTTGACATAAAATTCACCTCGGTATCAGCATATGCAAAGCGCTCTTATACGGTGCATTTTGTAGTAAAATGGATAATTTGCACGAACGAAACGGCGTTTTTTGTGGATAAAATGTGAAAATCTCCAAAAATAAAAAAAGTATCAAAAAGGAGTTGACAAATCCTGCCTTTTGATTTATAATATTTACGGTTAGAGTATGCTAACCGAGCGAAATTACCGAAACCAAGGAGCCTGCTATGAACCTGACGCATGCCGAAGAAGGAAAAGAATACATCATTCAGCGCATCGAGACCGATGACGAGGAGCTGGATTCCTTTTTGTTCTCCCTTGGCTGCTACAGCGGCGAGCCGATCACGGTCATTTCCCACCGCAAGGGCGGATGCGTCGTGTCCATTAAGGACGGCAGATACAGCATTGACCGTCAGCTGGCAGAAGCGATCATCATTTGATCAAAATGTAAAAAAATAATCGTGTGATTATTTTTTTTCCAACAAGTTAGCCATGACTAACTATGAACTGTATTTTACAGCAAAGGCTGAAAAAATAAATCTATCTGTTTGTAACAGGAGGAAAAACAACCATGAGAATTGCTTTAACAGGCAATCCGAACAGCGGTAAGACCACCATGTATAACGCGCTGACCGGCTCTAACGAAAAGGTTGGCAACTGGGCGGGCGTTACCGTTGAAAAAAAGGAGCATCCCATTAAAAAGGCGTATGCAGGAAAGGAACAGTTGATCGCTGTTGACCTTCCCGGCGCGTACTCCATGTCTCCCTTTACGTCCGAGGAGAGCATTACCAGCTCCTACGTAAAGAACGAGAATCCCGACGCGATCATCAACATCGTTGACGCAACCAACTTGAGCCGTAGCTTGTTCTTTACCACACAGCTTTTAGAGCTTGGTATCCCCGTTGTGGTCGCTCTGAATAAGGCGGACGTCAACAAGAAAAAGGAAACGAAGATCGACGCCGCGCTCCTTTCTCAAAAGCTTGGTTGTCCCGTGGTGGAAACGGTCTCCACCTCCTCCAAGGGTCTTGAAAACGTCGTTTCCAAGGCGGTTGAATGCATTGGAAAAGGGCAAACTGC
This sequence comes from Clostridia bacterium, assembly GCA_017453305.1. GTDB lineage: Bacteria > Bacillota > Clostridia > Oscillospirales > CAG-272 > UMGS1865. The sequence continues at coordinate 21,475 of JAFTKJ010000045.1, read as the reverse complement.
CCCCTACGTGCAGGGAGACATCGATCTGACCGATAAAAAGGTGGTGGAAGAAGCCGACCGCAACCGCTTTGCATTTGTGAATCAAATTGTCAAAGAGGTTGAGGAGCGCAAGATCCGTACCAATGAAACCGGCATCCAGGATAAGATCGATAATATCCTGACCAATAAATGGCTCGGCATTCCGATCTTTGCAGTCGTCATGTTCCTCGTGTTCCAGATCTCGCAGGCATGGCTCGGCGCGTGGATCGCCGAGGGCTACGTGTTCAACGAAGGTGCTGAGAACGAGTTTGCGATTCCCGGTCTTGTAACCCTGATCGAAATGTTCGGTGAATGGGTGGGCGGCTTGATGGAGGGGGCAAACCCCATCCTTTCCGCCATTGTGGTCGACGGTATCATCGGCGGTGTCGGTGCCGTGGTTGGATTTTTGCCCCTGGTCATGGTCATGTACTTCCTCATCGCACTCCTTGAGGATTGCGGCTACATGGCACGCGCAACCGTCGTGCTGGATCCCATCTTCAAAAAGGTAGGCCTTTCCGGTAAATCCGTCATTCCGTTCATCATCGGTACGGGCTGTGCCATTCCCGGTGTTATGGCGTGCCGCACCATTCGCAACGAGCGCGAAAGACGCGCAACGGCAATGCTCGCACCCTTTATGCCTTGCGGCGCAAAGCTTCCTGTAATCTCTCTCTTTGCAGGTGCATTCTTCGGTGAATCCGCTTGGGTGGGAACCGCAATGTACTTTGCAGGTATCGTTATCATTCTGCTGTGTGCACTCCTGGTCAATCAACTGACGGGGCACAAGAACAGAAAATCCTTCTTCATCATGGAGCTGCCCGAGTACAAGGCACCCAGCGTTGCAAAGGCTTCGCTTTCCATGCTCCAGCGCGGCTGGTCCTACATCGTCAAGGCAGGAACCATCATTCTTGTATGTAACTTTGTCGTACAGCTGATGCAGACCTTTGGTTGGAACTTCCAGCCCGTTGACGATGCAAGCCAATCCATTCTCGCAACGGTTGCAACCCCCTTTGCATACCTTTTTGCTCCCATCATCGGTGTGGCAATGTGGCAAATGGCGGCAGCGGCGATCACCGGCTTTATCGCCAAGGAGAACGTAGTAGGTACGCTGGCAGTCTGCTTTGTAGGACTTGAAAACCTGATTGACACCGACGAGCTTGCCATGATGGAGGGCGCAGGTGCCGAGGTAGCGGCAATTTTCGCAATCACCAAGGTTGCGGCATTGGCATATCTGATGTTCAACCTCTTCACACCTCCTTGCTTTGCGGCAATCGGTGCGATGAACTCCGAGATCAAGAGCAAGAAGTGGCTCTTTGCAGGCATTGGTCTGCAGTTTGGCGTTGGCTACAGCGTCGGCTTCCTTGTGTTCTTCTTCGGTACGCTCTTCACGGGCGGAAGCTTCGGTCAGATTTGGATGCCCATTCTCGGTTGGGCGATCGTAGGTCTTTTCGCCGCCATTCTTACCATCCTCATTATCAGAAAGAATAACCAGCTCAAGGCTGAATACGCATTGAACAACGCAAAATAATCAAACGTAAGGAGTTGATCTGATGGGACCAATTGATTTTATCCTGATCGCCGTGATCGTGCTGATCGTGGGCGGAGCCTCTGCTTACATCATCAAAGCAAAAAAGAGCGGCAAAAAATGCATCGGTTGTCCCGACGGTGGGTCCTGCACCTCCCATTCCGGGTCGGGTGGATGCTCCGGTAGCTGCGCTTGCTGCTGCGGATGCTCCGCAGAGGACGAGAGCGAGGATCAATCGAACAGTAACGAATAAATGCTTTGAGGAGCGAATGCCGGCGCATTCGCTCCTCTTTATAAAAAGGCTTTCCCAACTTGCGGTCGGGAAAGCCAAATTTTGTATTTGATTACATAAAGGAGAAGAGATTGAACGCCTGCAACAGAATGATCAGCAACAGCATGGGTGCTACGAATTTGATCATCACCACAAAGAGCTTTTCGCGGTGGAGTGTAGCACTCTTGTGACCGATGCGGATCTCATCCAGCACACAGCTCGGCTTGCACACCCAGCCAACCATTACGCAGGTCAAAAGCGCCACAATGGGAAGCAGCAGGCTGTTGGTGGCGTAGTCCAGCACGTCAAGGAGCTGTCCCACTGTTCCGTTGGGGAGGGGGATCTCGCAGTACAGCAAGCTGTAGCCAAAGCATACGATAACGCCAAGAACAATAGAGAAACCAAAGCAAACGGCGGTTGCAATGGGACGCTTGACCTGAAAACGGTCGATGATGCTTGCGGTTACCGCTTCCATCAAAGAGATGGCAGAGGTAAGTGCCGCAAAAAAGACCAAAAGGAAGAAGAGCGCGCCTACAACGTGTCCCCAAATGCCCATTTGCTCAAACACGGTGGGAAGGGAGACGAACATCAGGCTAGGTCCCGAGCTGGCAAGCCCCTCGGTGCCTTGGAAAACGAACACGGTGGGAATGACGATCATACCTGCCAAAAGCGCAACGCCCGTATCAAACAGCTCGATACGGTTGATGGAGGAGGAAAGGTCGTCCTCTTTTTTGGTATAAGAGCCGTAGGTGATCATAATACCCATGGCAACGCTGAGTGAGTAGAACATCTGTCCCGTCGCATCCAACAGGATGGAGAAGAATTTGGAAAGCGTCAAGCCCTCAAAATTGGGGATGAGGTAGATCTTCAAGCCCTCCCACGCGGTACGCGTTACGCCGTTTTCGTCGGTGTGCGAAAGGGTCAGGGAATAGATGGCAATGCCGATGATCAGCAAAAAGAGGATCGGCATCATGATTTTAGAAGCTTTTTCAATGCCTTTTTCCACGCCAAGGAGCACGATGACGGTGGCAAAGCCCATAAAGACGAGGAAGCAGATGACGGAGGTGATAGGGTTTGAGATAAAGGCAGAGAAGAAGTTGCCGGCGCCGCCTTCGTAGATCGTGTTTGCTCCACCGCTGATATAAGTAAAGCCGTATTCCACAATCCAACCGCCAATGACGCAGTAGTAGGGAAAAATAATTACCGGTACAATGGTTGCAATCCAACCAAGAAAGCCGAATCGCTTATCAATTTTTGCGTATGCTTGCAAGGGACCAACGCCGGTCTTGCGTCCAATGGCGATCTCCGCGGTCATCAGCGTGTATCCAAAGGTGAGGATCAGAATCACGTAGATCAGAATGAAGAGTCCGCCGCCGTCCTTTGCGGCAAGGTATGGAAATCTCCAAAGATTTCCAAGTCCAATGGCAGAGCCTGCGGTGGCAAGGATAAAGCCTAAACTGCCCGTAAAGCTGCCGCGCTTTGTTTGTTCCATAAAAGTTCCTTTCCAAGAGAAAAATTACCATAGATTGATTACAGATCAATGTTAGTATTATACCATAAAAAGATCAAAAATGCAAGATACTAAGAAGGATATTTGTAAATTGTTTTGTTATTTTGAAAGGAAATGGAAAAAAATGAGGATTTTACACGTCATCAGCGATAAAAATATCGGCGGTGCAGGTATTCTATTGACCAATCTGCTTTCCTGCTTTGACCGGGAACGGATACAAAGCACCGTGGCACTCCCATACAATTCCGCACTCATTCCGCGGCTTTTGGATCTGGACGTTCCCGTCCTGACCTACCGCCATCGGGTCGACCGCATGTCAGCCCCTGCCGTAATGGAAATGGCGCATTTGATCAAGGAAAGCGGTGCAGAGCTTTTGCACGCCAATGCGGCGCTTTCTGCGCGCCTGGCAGGCAGGCTGTGTCGCATTCCGGTCGTTCACACACGCCATTGCTGCTATCCCATGCAGGGAATGCTGCGTCTGCCCCCCGTCCGATTGGTTGTGGGACTTTCCAACCGCTGGCTGTCGGATTGCGCCATTGCCACGGCAGACGCCGCAGGGGAGAATTTGCGCATGCTGGGCATTCCGCAAAATAAGATCCGCGTCGTTATCAACGGCTCACACCCGGTCCGTGCGGTGAAGGATCAGGAATTGGAGCTTGCAAGAATGCGCCATGGCTTGCGGCGGGAGGATTTTTGCGTCGGTATTTGTGCACGCCTGGAGGCGTGCAAGGGACACGACACCTTTTTGGAGGCGGCAAGACTGTTGCACGAGCGGCACGCCGAGCTCCCGTTCCGCTTTTTGATCGTTGGGGAGGGGAGTCGGCGCGCAGAGCTGGAGGAACGTGTGCGGCAAACGGGGCTTTGCGAGGTCGTGCGCTTTACGGGTTTTGTGAAAGACATGGCGCCCATCTATCGCCTTTTGCGCGTCAATGTCAATTGTTCTGTGGGAACCGAGACCTCCTGCCTTGCTCTTTCGGAGGGGATGAGCGCAGGGCTTCCCACCGTGGCAAGCGACTACGGCGGAAACCCTGCCATGCTTGGAAAGGGAAGCGCAGGGATCCTCTTTCCGCAAGGGGATGCCAAAGCTCTTTCGGAGGCGCTGTTGCGTATTGCCACAGATCCCACTTTGGAGGGATCATTGCGCCGCGCGGCACGCAAGCGCTACGAAAGCTGCTATACAGCCGCAAAAATGAGCGAAAAAATGACGGAAATTTATGAATCACTTGCAAATAAATGCTTTTTTTTATGAAAGATGGAAATTTAGATATTGCATTTCTGAAAAAAATATGTTATAATCTCTTTATTGAAGCTTCGCTTTTTTGAAGCGTTGTGAAAGGAGATATATTATGAATCAAGAAACGTGGGGAATCCTTCTTACCATCGTTATCTATCTCGGTATCGTGTTGGTAATCGGATTTTTCCTTGCAAGAAAAAACGAATCGGCTTCCGACTTCTATCTTGGAGGACGTAAGCTTGGTCCGTTGGTAACGGCAATGAGTGCCGAAGCATCCGATATGTCCAGCTATCTGCTCATGGGGTTGCCCGGCTTGGCATATTTGTCCGGTATGGCAGACGTGGGATGGACAGTTATCGGTCTTGGCGTTGGAACCTATCTCAACTGGCTCTTTACCGCTCGCCGCCTGCGTCGTTACACGCAAATTACCAATTCCTTTACTCTGCCGCAATTTTTCTCCAACCGTTTTCATGATAAGAAAAACATTCTTACGGCAATTGCCTCCGTCATGATCATCGTCTTCTTCGTTCCGTACACCGCCTCCGGCTTTGCTGCTTGCGGCAAGCTCTTCAACTCGCTTTTCGGCATGGATTATATGCTTGCTATGATCATTTCCGCAGTTATCATCGTCGGCTACACTGCAGCAGGTGGATTTTTGGCGGCTTCCTTTACCGATTTTATTCAAAGCATCGTTATGACCATTGCCATTGTCGGCGTCTTGATCTACGGTACGGTTATGGCAGGCGGCTTTGGCGCCGTGATGGAGAACGCGCAGGCTTTGCCCGGCTTCCTTTCCCTTACCGCTACGTACTCTCCCACAACGGGAACGGCTGAGCCTTACGGCTTTTTGAAGATCGTTTCCACCCTTGCATGGGGACTTGGCTACTTTGGTATGCCGCACATTCTCCTTCGCTTTATGGCAATTGAGAACGAAAACAAGCTCAAGATTTCCCGCCGCGTTGCATCCGTTTGGGTTTTTGTCGCAATGGGTATCGCCGTTTTGATCGGCGTTATGGGCAATGCATTGAGTGCCAACGGCTTGATCGATACTCTTGAAGGTAACGCCAGCGAAACCGTTATCGTTAAGATTTCCGGCCTGCTGGCAAGCAACGGCTTTTTCCCTGCAATGCTTGCGGGCTTGGTGATTGCAGGTATTCTTGCCAGCACCATGTCCACGGCAGACTCCCAGCTCCTGGCGGCATCCTCCAGTGTATCTCAAAACCTCTTACAGGAGGTGTTCCACCTCAAGATCTCCGATAAGATCAGTATGCTGGTTGCAAGATTGACTGTTGTCGTTATTGCGGTTCTTGGCGTAATTTTGGCGCAAAATCCCGATAGCTCTATCTTTGGTATCGTTTCCTTCGCATGGGCAGGCTTTGGCGCGGCGTTTGGTCCCGTTATTATTTGCGCACTGTTTTGGAAGAGAACCACGCTAGCCGCTTCTATTTCCGGTATGGTCGTTGGCGGTGCCATGGTCTTTGTGTGGAAGTTCCTCATTGCTCCCTTGGGCGGCGCATTTGCAATCTATGAGCTTCTCCCCGCATTCATCCTGGGACTTGTCACCATCATTGTTGTCAGCCTCCTGACCCCTGCACCTGAGCAGGAGATTCTGGACGAGTTTGAGGCAGTAAAGAGTGGCAACTGATTTGCTACCAAAGATAAAAGTTTAATCCAAATACGCTTCGGCGAGCAGATGATCTGCTCGCCGATTGCTTATTTTGAGAAATCACAGAATGAAAGCCCAAATTTGACTTGACAACCAAAGCGGAACATGGTATAATGACCTCAATCCATGAAAGGAGCTTTGCCATGCATATTTGCACACCCGAATCGGTTGGAATCTCTTCTGCCGACGTATTGAAGTTTTATCAAAGATTGGACGAGCGATGCCTCTCCACGCACGACGTGATCATCGCGCGCGGCGACGACGTCTTTACGGAAACCTACTACGCGCCCTTCCACAAGGATTTTTTGCATCGTATGTATTCGGTGTCTAAAAGCTTTGTTTCCATAGCCATCGGATTTTGCGAGCAGGATGGGCTGCTCTCCTTGGAGGATCCCTTTGAAAAGTACTTTGGCGAATACATCACGCCCGGTGTTGCAGAAAAGGCGTCAAGCGTCACCATCCGCGAAATGCTGCGCATGGAAACGGGACGCTTTGAGGGGTGCTATTGGTTTGATGCGGTCAAGGATGACCGTTGTGCTGTGTATCTTGATCTGAAAACCGAAAAATATCCCAATACACTCTTTGATTACGATAGCTTTGGCTCTTATATGCTGGGCGCGATCGTTGAAAAGGTAACGGGAAAGCCGTTTTTGGAATATTTAAAGGATAAGGTCTTGCGTGACATCGGTTTTTCGGAGGATTCCTATTGCCTGATGGCGCCCGGAAAGTATTCGTGGGGAGATTCCGGTGTGATGTGCACCGCACGGGATCTGATGCTGTTTGCACGCTTTGTTCTCAACGGCGGTACTTGGAACGGTAAGCGCTACCTGAACGAGGCGTATATCCTCGAGGCGACCGACACTAAGATCTGCAATAACCATTACGGCTTTGAAAATCCGAGCGGCTATGGCTACGGCTACCAATTCTGGGGCTTGCCGCACGGTTGCTTTGCCATGTTTGGCATGGGGATTCAGTTAGCCGTGTGTGATCCCACACACGACCTTGTGTTCGTGATCAATTCCGACAATCAAGGCAACGAAATGCGCTACGCCCCCATCATTTACTCCTTCTTTGATTATATTTACGACCGCATCGGGGAGCACCCTCTGCCCGAGGATGCAGACGCTTACAAACGCCTTTGCGATTATACCGCCTCGCGCAAGCTGTTTGCCCTCCGCGGTCCTACCCATTCCGCATTTGCACAACAGATCACGGGCAAGACCTGGCACGCCGAGCACAATCCCATGGGCATCAAGTGGTTCCGTTTGGAATTGGAGGAGGGCGCAGGTACGTTCCACTACGAGAACGCCCAAGGTGTCAAGGCTTTGCGCTTTGGCATGGGCTACAACGAGTTCCAAAAGTTCCCGCAAACGGGATATTCGGACATGGTGGGAGCAAAGGAAGCGCCCGGACACAGGTACGATTGTGCTGTGAGTGCCGATTGGCCCGAGGAGCAAAAGCTGCGCATTCGCGTACAGATCATCGATAAATACTTTGGCAATCTTGCTATTCTCATCGGCTTCCGCGATGGGGAGCATGCCTCCGTCCGCATGGAAAAATGCGCCGAGGATTTTTTAGGGGAATATACCGGGCTTTTGAACGCCAAAGCCGAATAACAAAGAAGCACTTGTAACAGCGGATCTTACTGTTACAAGTGCTTCTTTGATTATATCCCCAACAGCGTGGAAGCGACTGCGAAATAGATGATCAGCGTAACGGCGTCAACAATGGTTGTGATAAAGGGGCTTGCCATTACGGCAGGGTCAAGACCGATTCGTTTGGCACCAATGGGCAACAGCGTTCCCACCAGCTTTGCAAAAATGATCGCTCCGAACACCGTAGCGCAAATGACCGCGGCAATGAGCAGATTGTTTTGTACCGTGCCGTTTTCCAAAACGGTGGTTGCCTGAAAACGGAAATCCAACGCCATGACCTTTAAAAAGGTTGCGGCAGAAAGGGTCACACCGCAAAGCACGCCCACGCGAAGCTCCTTCCAAAGCACGCGGAGCACGTCGCCCATTGCAATTTCGTCCAGGGAAAGTCCGCGGATGACGGTGACGGAGGTCTGTCCGCCCGCATTTCCGCCCGTGTTCATCAGCATAGGAAGGAATGCCGTCAGGATCGCGTACGTGCCGATTGCCGCTTCGTAATGCGTGATGATGGCACCGGTAAAGGTGGCGGTGATCATCAAAAGGATCAGCCACGGTACACGTTGCTTCCATACCTCCCATACGCTGGTTTTGAGGTATGGCTTTTCACTCGGCAGCATTGCCGCCATTTTTTCAATGTCCTCTGTTGCCTCGGTTTCCAAAACGTCCAAAGCATCGTCAACCGTTACAAGACCGACCAATCGCTCCTCCTTGTCCACAATGGGGAGCGCGATCATGTCGTAACGTGAGATCATATTTGCAACCGTTTCACGGTCGTCATGCGTATGTGCGTAGACCACGTTGGTGTCCATAATGTCGCCAATGAGGTCCTCGGGCTTTGCAAACAGCAATTGCTTCAACGCTACAACACCCTGCAGAATGCGCTTTTCATCGGTGACGTAAGCCACGTACACCGTTTCCTTATCCAAGCCGATGCGTCGAATACGCGCCACTGCTTGCTCACAAGTCATGGACTTATGCAAATCAATGTACTCGCTGGTCATAACGCTTCCCGCGCTCTTTTCGGGGTAAGAGAGGAAGCGGTTGATCTCCTCGCGCGTCTCGGGGGTGGCGTTGCGCATGACGCGCTTGACCGCGTTTGCAGGCATCTCTTCCAGCATGTCCACGGCGTCGTCAATGTAAAGCTCTTCCAGCATGTCTTTGATCTCCTTGTCGGAGAGGCGCGTAATGATCATTTCCTGGAGGTCGGAGTCCAATTCCGCAAAGATCTCGGCGGCGATATCTTTTTTCAGTAATCGAAACGCAAGGGAGATTTTGTTTTCGGGAAGCAGGGATAAGAAATCCGCCGCATCGATGGGGTTGAGCTTGTCGATCTCTTGCATGAATTCTGCGTATTTTTTATTTTCCAAGAGCTCGGTGAGCGTGTCGATGATCAAATTCAGATTTTCAGACATAGAATGACCTCCTTTTTAGGTAGTTTACGGGTGGGCACTTTGAAAATACCCACCCGAGAAGAAAAATTATTTTGCAAGACTGTCAAGGGTCGTTTGATAGCTTTTCAGCTTTTGCTCGGCACTTGTGCGATCGGACGCTTCCAGCATATAGTAATATTTGATCTTGGGCTCGGTGCCGGAGGGACGCGCAACGATGACGTCACCGTTGCAAAGGCGATAGTAAAGTACGTTGGAGCAGGGGAGTCCCGTGGGGCGTACCTCGCCGTTTTCGGTAAAGGTGCCTGCCTTGTAGTCGCCGATGAGCGCAACCTTTACGCCGCCAAACTCCGCAGGGGGATTTTCGCGCAAAGAGTTCATCAGGGCTGCCATCCGAGCGACGCCGTCCAAGCCCTCCATGTAGATCTCTACGTTTGCCTCGTAGCAGAAGCCGTATTTATCCCAAAGTGCGTTCAAGGCGTCGGAGAGTGTCATACCCTTTGCCTTGTAGAACGCCGTCATTTCACAAATGAGCATCGAGGCGACCACGGCATCCTTGTCTCTTGCGTAGGTGCCCTTAAGATAACCGTAGCTTTCCTCAAAGCCAAAGAGGAATGCGCCGTCACCTGTTTTTTCATAGTTTTTGATGACCTCACCGATAAACTTAAAGCCGGTGAGCACGTTGTGCATCTTAACGCCGTTTGCGGCACAGATCTTTGCCGAGAGCTCGCTGGTCACAATGCTCTTGACTACGTAGGGATTTTGAGGCATTGTGCCGGTCTCACGGTAAGCGGTAATGATATAATCCACCAAAAGCGCGCCCATCTGGTTGCCGGTAATGGTCATAAAAGAGCCGTCGGGGGTACGCGTCATCACGCCCACGCGGTCGGCATCGGGGTCGGTAGCTACCACAAGATCGGAGCCAACCTTGTTTGCGATCTCAATACCGAGCGTAAAGACCTCGGAGTATTCGGGGTTGGGCTTTTTGACGGTGGGGAAGCGACCGTCAATGACCATCTGCTCCTCAACGGTGTACAGGTGTTTGAGACCTACGCGCTTCATGATCTCGGGAACCAGCTTATGTCCCGTTCCGTGAAGAGGCGTATAAACGATCTTCAATTCGTCTGCAACCGCTTTTACGGCGTTGGGATTGACCGCCTGCTTTTGCACCTCTGCAAGGTATTTTTCGTCGATCTCGGCACCGATGAGGGTAATGATACCGCTCTCAAGTCCGGCATTGTAATCCAGAGTTTTGACGTCGGCAAAGATATCAAGACGGTTGATCTCCTCGGAGACGGTGTCGGCATGCTCGGGGGGCAGCTGTGCGCCGTCCTCCCAATACGCCTTGTAGCCGTTGTATTCCTTGGGGTTGTGGGAGGCGGTGATGTTGATGCCGGCTACGCAGTTCAACTCACGCAAAGCAAAGGAAAGCTCGGGCGTGGGACGCAGATCGTCAAAGAGGTAGACCTTGATTTCGTTAGCGGCAAGCACGCACGCGGCGGTCTCGGCAAACAGACGGGAATTGATGCGGCAGTCGTATGCAACCGCAACGCCGTCGTTGGCTCTGCCTTCCTTCAAAATAAGGTTTGCAAGTCCTTGCGTTGCGTGAGCCACAGTGTGGGTGTTCATCGCGTTCCAACCGGTCTTCATCGTGCCGCGCAAGCCGGCGGTTCCAAAGGAAAGACCGTTGGAAAAGCGCAGAGCGATCTCCGCGTCGTCGTTTGCAATGGCGCGCAGCTCCTCCTTTTCTCCCTCTGTGAGCGCATCGGCATTCAGCCAAGCCTTGTAATTTTCCAAATATTGCTTCATGTTCGTCCTCCGTTATAGTGTTTGTTAAGAATAGGGAAGCGGTTTCTGCCGCCAAGGTTAGGGTATGTCAGTTCTTTGCAAGATATTCGCGCAGAGCGGTTGCAAGCTGATCGGGGCAGGAGGTGCTTTTAAAGCCGCAACGAATGCCCGAGAGGCGCTCGACGGCGTCCTCCACGCGCATACCCTTGACAAGTGCGGCAACGCCCTGGGTATTTCCCGAGCAGCCGCCGTGATATACGACCTCGCGGATGATGCCGTCCTCCACCGAAATATCGATGGAACGGGAGCAAACGCCGCGCGTCTGGTAAGTAAATTGAGCCATGATTCAGTTTCCTTTCTGGGGTAGATGTGGGTACATGCCAATGGGGGTGTAGTGCGGTACCTCCATGGCAAGGAAGAGCAGGAAGGGCTGCAAAAGTCCCTTGTCGGTGTAAAAGGAGAGCTGGAGTGAAACGCTTGCCTCACCATCGCTTGGGGGCAAGGTGTTGACGCTGTGCAGGCGCAAGCCGCAAAAGCTTGCCGCCATCAATACGTCGGAAAGCTCCGTTGATGCGTCGTGAGGAATTGAAAAACGGAAAAAACCACACTCGGCATCCTTTGCCTCCAGCGTTGGGAGCAGGTTGCGGTGCAACAGCGCAAAACGCGTATTGCGTGAGCTGTCCGCGCCCACCACGTCGCAGGATGCCGCGATCTTCAGATCATACTGCGCGATCAGGCGCGAAAAGCTGATCAGCTGACCCTCTACGGCATTCTCGATCGGCAGAATGCAAAACTCGTAATGCCCGTTGTAAACGTCCTCGCACGCCGCGTGAAAGCTGTGCGCGTAAGCCGCGCGCGCGTCGGTAAGAAGGGGCGAGAAGCGCAGATACGCCGCATCGGCATAAATACTGCGCTGATAAACGATGCGGTGATACGCAGAAGGCGAGACCTCCTCAAAGTCCGAAAAGAGGAGCGTAGGGGGAAACGGCGCACGCCGTGAAAGCTCGCGGTAAAGCTCCGTGCACAAAACAATGCGTTGTCGCGCGTAGAGGAGCTTGTGCGAGTGCTTGAGAATGTCCGCATTCTCGGCGATCACGTCCTTACCGTTTTCAAACGTGGGGGGACGGTAATCGGGAAGGAGGGTCAGCAGATCCTGCAGGCTGTTTTCACCGACAAGCTCAATGGCAAGCTCACGTAGGTGCGCGGTCTCCTGCTCGCAAAAGCGATCGTACCGTCCAACTGCCTCACGCAAATTGGCGGCAATGATATCCTCCGGCGAATATACGCGAAAATCATCCATCAGAGCAGTTCCAGCACGTTGTAGCTGTCACGCAGGAATGCCTTCAGCTCCTCGGCGTTCAGTTTTCTTTGAGAAAGGAGTGCCAGGCGGTACAAATATGCCGCGGTCGTCTCCTTTTTTGCGTCCTCCATGCCGTCCAGCTTTTGGATCAGCGAGGAGGCAAGGTTGACGGTCAGCGTCGCCTCCAAGGGATACGCGCCCATGCCGCTCATACCGTACATGCGCATCATTTCCTCCATACGACGCGATTGCTCGGAGATGGTCAGAAGCACGGGGACGCTCTCGTCCTTCAGGCTTGCAAACTCTACCTTGAGCTGCTCGTTTTCCGCAACCTTTTTAAAGAGCTTTTCCAGCTCCTCGTTGGCGGTGGTGTCGCCCTCATTCTTCAAAGCACCGGCAATATCCGCGTCAATACGGAGATATTTGACGTTGGAATCATAAGACTCCAGCATAGAAAGGAACTGTGCATCCAACTGCTTGTCGTACACGGCAATGGAGATCTCCTGCGACGCAAACATAGAGATATACTGTGCCTGCGCGGCTTTGTCGGATGTGTAGTACACGGTGTTTTCGTGCTTTTCCTTTGCCTTTTCCAAATAGTCGGCAGTCGTGGTATAAGTGCCGTCGGTCAGCTCCATCAAAAGGGAGTCCTTTACGCGATCGTAGAACTTGCGGTCGCGCATGCAGGCGTACTCCACAAAGGCGCGGATGTCGTTCCAAACCTTTTCGTACTCCTCGCGGGAAACGTTGCACAGACTGTTGAGCTTGTCCGCCACCTTTTTGACGATGTGTGCGGAGACCTTGGAAACGTAGGTGTTGTTTTGCAGATAACTGCGAGATACGTTCAAGGGGAGCTCGGGGCAATCCAAAACGCCCTTGAGCATCAGAAGATACTCGGGAATGACCTCCTTGATGTTGTCGGCAACAAATACCTGGTTGTAATACAGCTTGACCTGCCCCTCGATCGATTCATATTCGTTTGCAAGGCGAGGGAAGTAGAGAATGCCGCGGAAGTTGAGCGGATAATCCGCATTGACGTGGATCCAGAACAAGGGCTCGCGGTAATCGTGAAAGACCTTGCGGTAAAATTCCTTGTATTCCTCGTCGGTGCAATCGGAGGGATTCTTGAGCCACAGAGGGGTGGTATCGTTGATGGGCTTGGGAACCTCGGGCTCCTTGCCGTCCTCCGCCTTGGGGTCTTTTTCGTCGTCCTCTACGGAGAAGTAGATCTCTACGGGCATAAAGGCGCAGTATCTGTCAAGAATGTCCTCGATCTTTGCTTTTTCAAGGTAAGCTGCTTCCTCATCGGAAATATGCATGATCACGGTGGTACCGTGTGCGTCTCTTTCGCCTGCGGCACTCTCGTATTCGCCGTCGGTGTTGCAGTCCCAATATACGGCAGGCGTGTCGGTATAGGACTTGGTGATTACCTCCACGCGGTCGCTGACCATAAAGGAGGAGTAGAAGCCGAGACCAAAGTGACCGATGATGCCGTTGTTCTTGTTGTCGCCCTCGTATTTTTCAACGAATTCCAAAGCGCCGGACAGAGCGATCTGGCAAATGTAGCGGTCCAATTCGTCGGCAGTCATGCCAATACCGTTGTCGGAAACGGTCAGGGTCTTTGCGTCCTTGTCAAGCACAACGTCCACGCGATAGGTCTCGTCGCCGCCGTCGTACTGACCGAGGGAGGCAAGGCGCTTGAGCTTTGTAATGGCGTCGCAAGCGTTGGAAACGATCTCGCGCAAAAAGATGTCCTTTTCGGAATAGAGCCACTTTTTGATTACGGGAAAGATGTGTGCGGTCTCAACCGAGATACCGCCTTTTTTGTTGGGAACAGATGAATTCATTTTGGTTTAAACCTCCGGTAACGTTTCGGTAACAGGACTCTCCGTTTGCTCGGAGGTGCGTGTATCGATATTTTTATTTGCAAGATATTCTGCGGCAAAGGCAGAAAGGTTGTCGCGCTCACCCTCGTCCGTCAAAAGATGCTTTTTGGCAAGGCGACAAGCCAGAATGGTATTTTCTTCATCCGCGGTCAGGCTTCCAAGACCGTCGGAAAGGGTGGGATGCTTTTTGACGTAGCGTTGCTCCTTTTTGGAAGCCGCCGCATCCTCTGCCGGAGCATTCTCCGCATTTGGAGCAATGCCCTTATTTTGCAGTCGCTTGTTGAGGTAATTTCCGCCGATCTCCAGCACGGTGGCAAACAGCGGCACGCCAAGCACCATGCCCGCAAGCCCCCAGATCGCGCCCATTACGGTAATGGCGATCATGACGCACAAGGAACTGACACCGGTGTTCTCACCCAAGATCTTGGGCGCGATGATGTTACCGTCGATCTGCTGTACGATGAGAATGCAAAGCAGGAAGGGAATGACCTTGATGGGATCGGTAAGCAGGATAATGACTGCCGAGGGAATAACGCCGATAAAGGGACCAACAACGGGGACGAAGTCGGTAATGCCGATGACAACGGCGATCAGGAGCGAGTAAGGCACCTGCATAATGGAAATGATGATATAGACCAGCACGCCCACAATGGTGGAGTCCAGCATCTTACCGCGGATAAAGCCGCCAAAGGATTTGTCCGCAATGGTGCAGATGTTGGTAATGCGCTCATTGATACGGCTGTTGAACAGCGCCTTGCGCATGCGCATGATCTGCGCGTATTGCTTCTCCTTGGAGGAGAGGATATAAAGGGAGATGAACAATCCAAGAATGGTATCTGTAATGATGGAAAAGAGGTTTTCGATCAATAGCCATACCGAGGAGAGGGTGGAGAGCGTGATCAGCTCGCCAAGGAAAGCCTCAATATCCAGGTTCTTGATCAGTTCGTCCAACGCTTGTTGGATCGCCTCGGACTCCAGCATCGCAATTTCCGTGCCAAAGCTTTGGTTGAGAGTAGTAATGATATCGTTGACGTTTGCAAGTGCGGTATCAACAAACTCCTTGTAGTTTGCAAAGAAGTCGAGAATACTGCTGATCAACTGCGGAACGATCAGCATCAAAAGAATGACGAAGATGAGTCCCAACACAATGTAGGTGCAAAGCAGGGAAAGTCCGCGGCGGAAGCCGTAGGGGCGAACCTTGTAAAAGAGCTTGCGCTCAAAAACGCGGAAGATCGGGTTGCAGAGATACGCCAGCACCACGCCGATGATCACGGGGCGCAAAACGCGCATGACAAAGGCGATGAATTCTCCGATCTCACCCCAATTGAGGATCGCGAACAGAGCAAGGATCACCAGAAGCAGGATGGAGAGGATTAGAAGTTTTTTGTTTTGCTTGGTTTTCATTCTTCCGCACCTCCTTCCGTTTCGGTTGCCGCGTGTGCCGCTTCAAGTGCCGCACGCTTTTGCTTGAGCATGGAGCGGCTCAGAGTTGCAATGTCCTTTTCGGCATGCTCGGCAGAAAATTGCACCAGCACGTCGGTCGGCATATTGGGCAAGAGCCGCAGCCGCCGTGCAAATCGGTAAAAAGCAAGAATAAAGTGGTCGCGCTTGCTCAGCTCGTCGGCATGTCCGCGATTGATCTGGCTGTTGATATAAAGCACGCGCTTTTCCAACATCATGATAAGGCGTCCCGTTCCGCTCTTCATCGAATGCAGCGGGTCTAAGATCGGGTCGGGCGCGTAATAGTTCTCCACGTCATCGGGCAGACGCTTGTGCTGCAGGCGCTGGTGCAAAAAGGCGTCTAGCAGGTCGATCACCGTTGCAAACAGCGGCACGGCAATGATCATTCCCACAATACCAAAGACGGCACCCATGGTACTGATGGCGATAATGACGCACAAGGCACTGACACCGGTATTGTAACCGAGGATTCTGGGCGAGATGATGTTGATATCGATCTGATAGATGATAAAGACGATCAAAAGGAAGGGGAGGAGCTTATCCGAATCGGTGAGCACCACGATCAGTGCCGAGGGGATCACACCGATCAAAAAGCCGATGATGGGAATGATGTTGAGCACCGCGATAAAGGTGGCGATCAGGAGCGCGTAGGGAATGCCGAAGATCATGGTTGCCGCATAGGTCAGAACACCTACAAACAACGCGTCCAAAAGGCGTCCCTCTACAAAACGGGAAAACAGCTTGTTGACCGAGGTACAGATCTTTGTAATGCGCTGGTTGATCACGTCGTTGAAGATGGCGTGGCGGAGCTTCATCACCTGCGCGTATCTCTTTTCCTTGGAGGAGAGGAGATAGATGGAGATGAAGAGGGCGAAGATCAGGTCGGCAATGATGGAAAAGAGGCTGCTTGCCGTTGCCGTGATGTTGGAGATATCGATCAGAACGATCGCGTCGTTGAGGAACTTACCCAAGGCGGCAAAGAACTTCGTGCCGTCAATGTGCTCCAGGATGTTGCCCACGTTGAAGAAGAGATTGATCGTGTGGTTGATATAGTCAATCGTTCCGTTCGTGCTGACGACAAGATTGTCCACGTGCATCTGATACTCCGAGACGAAGGTGACCACGGTGGAGATCAATTGCGGCAGGATCAGCCAGAAGAGCAATGCGCACGCGATCAACCCGAACAAGTATGCAAAGAGCAGGGAGAGCGCGCGTCGCAATGCGGAAGGGTGCAGACGGAACAGCACTCTTCCTTCAAAAAAGCGAAATACGGGGTTTGTAAGGTATGCAAGGATCAAACCGAAAATCACGGGACGGAAGATCGAATAAACCGAGGCAATCCATGCATTGAGTTCCTTGTGAAAGGCAATCAGAAAAAGGATCAGAAAAACAGAAAGAAAGATCAGGATCTGTGAAAGGAATGAATTCTGTTTTTTGCTGTTTTTTTCAAAGGTCATCTGGGGGCGGAGCTCCTTTACGCGTGAAATAATATATAATACAATATTTTATACTATTTTTTAACGTTCGTCAATAGATTTTAAAGATTTTTTGGAGAAATGTTGCAATTGCTTCAAAAATATGGTAAAATAGAGCCGAAAGAACGCGACAGAGGAGGAGCACTTATGAAAACCGAACGCGCCAACGCAAAAATCAATCCTTATCTTGACGTGGTAGGACTTCGCGAGGACGGATACCACAACATCGTCAGCATTATGCAAACGGTGTCCCTTTGCGATCTTGTCACGGTCGATTTTCATCCCGGCGTGCACACCTCTATCCGCATCAGCGCCTCGGGCAACGATCAAATGCCAACCGATTGCCGCAACCTTGCCTGGCGTGCGGCAGAAAAATATCTGCAACGGGTACAACGCGCGGGCAGCGTGCAGATCATCATTCAAAAAAATATTCCCATGGCGGCAGGGCTTGCCGGGGGAAGTGCCGATGCGGCGGCGGTCCTGCGCGCCTTGAACCGCTTGTGCGGAAGTCCTTTGACTGCTGAGGAGCTTTGCGAGGTCGGCGTCACCCTTGGCGCAGACGTTCCGTTCTGCATCCGCGGCGGAAGCGCGCTTGTCCGGGGCATCGGGGAACGCTTGTCCGAAATTCCCGCAATGCCGCAGGGGCATCTTGTGGTTGCCTGCCGTGGCGAGGGCGTTTCTACCCCTTGGGCGTACGGCGCGTTGGATGAAAAATACGGCAAGCACTACTCGCAAAGCACGGCAACGGAGACGGTAAAGCACATCACCGAGGAATGGAAAAATCAGTCGCTTTTGACCTCCTGCGCACACTTTTACAACGTGTTTGAAGAGGTCGTCCCCACAGTTCATGGGCACGTGGAGACATTGAAGCAGATCATGCGAGACGGCGGCGCGGTGCAAGCTATGATGAGCGGAAGCGGTCCGTCGGTGTTCGGCGTTTTTGAGGGGCAAGATGCGGCTTTTGAGGCTTGCGCGCGCTTGCGCGAGGCAGGTGCTGCGGCTTTTGTCTGCCATCCGTGCGAGAAATACGAATGATCGGCAAAAAAACGCCGTTTATTCATATGTAGTTCACATTATGGGTGTAAAATACAGTGTAAATTTGTTATAAAAGGACTTTTAGTCTCAGAAAGGAACATACGTTGAAGGAACAAAAGGAAGTAATCGCTTGCCGTCGAAAAACATCCATCGGCGGTCAGGCTTTGATTGAAGGAATTATGATGCGCGGCCCCAAAAAGACTGCAATGGCGGTGCGCAATACCAAGGGAGAGATCGTGGTGGAGGAATCCGAAACGCCTATCTCCAAGCGCCCGGCGTTTTGCCGCTGGCCCATCATTCGCGGAATTCTCGGTTACGTGGATTCCATCACACTCGGATACAAATATCTGATGCGCTCGGCTGAGATCTCGGGACTGGAGGATCTGGTCGAGGAGGACCCGAAAAAGAGCAAGAAGCATGCAGAGGCTGACGCAAAAACCGCCGAAGCACCTGCAGCAGAAGAAAAACACGAAGAGAAACCCGAAGAGAAAAAGGAAGAAGACAAGGTGCCCGCATGGGTCATGACGCTGATGTCGGTGCTGAGCGTGGTGCTGGGCGTGCTGTTGGCGTTCGGCTTGTTCCTGTTTTTGCCGTCTTTCCTCTACGGCTTCCTGGCACCCGTTATTGAGGGAGAGAACATCATTCTCAACTCCTTCTTCAAATCGGGCTTTGAGGGCGTTCTCAAAATCCTGCTTCTCATCGGCTACATGGCGGCTATCTCCCTGATGAAGGATATTCGCCGCACCTACATGTTCCACGGTGCCGAGCACAAGACCATCTTTTGCTATGAATCGGGCTTGGAGCTGACGGTGGAGAACGTGCGCGCACAGCGCCGCTTCCATCCCAGATGCGGAACCTCTTTCCTCATTTTAATGCTTCTTGTCAGTATTTTCATCTCCTTCTTTATCGACCCCATCTCGGTCGCCATCAGTGGGGCAGTCCTGCCCCTGGGACTTCGCGTGCTGGTCAAGCTGGCACTCCTTCCCATCATCGTAGGTCTTGGCTACGAGCTGATCAAGTTTGCCGGCAGACACGACAACGCACTGACCCGTATCATTTCGCTCCCCGGCGTATGGCTGCAGCACTTGACGGTGCTTGAGCCGGACGACGATATGATCGAATGCGCCATTACGGCGGTCAAGCGCGTCATCCCCGAGGACGGCAGCGACAATTGGTAATACGAGGTTTTCAAATATGGAATTGATCAAACAACAAGCGGCAAAAGCCGTGGAAGAATTGATACAAGCGGCAAATCTGCAGGCAGGCGAGGTGCTTGTGATCGGTTGCTCCTCCTCCGAGATCGTTGGGGAGACCATCGGGCACGGCTCCAGCCTGGAGACCGCCGAGGCAGTGTTTGACGCCATTTATCCCATCGTCAAAGAGAAGGGCATCTATCTTGCGGCACAATGCTGTGAGCACCTCAACCGAGCCCTGATCGTCGAGCGCGAATGCGCACAAAAATACGGATGGGAAGAGGTGTGCGTGGTTCCTCAGCCCAAGGCGGGCGGCTCCTTTGCCACCACAGCGTGGAAGCGTTTTTCCGCTCCCGTTGCAACCGAGGAGATCCGTGCGCATGCAGGACTGGATATCGGCGGCACGCTGATCGGTATGCACCTGCGCCGCGTCGCCGTTCCCGTGCGTCTGTCTGTCGATCATATCGGCAACGCCATCCTTTTGGCGGCAAGAACGCGCCCAAAATTTATCGGCGGTATTCGCGCAAGATACGAGACCGACGAGCGCTGAGGACTCCTTTTTCGGTGCTTTTTTGCCGAATTTCAAAAAATATCCCAATATCTATTGACAATTCACTGTGTTTTGTGGTATAATATCGTATAATCGTTTTGAAATCGCCGCATCCTTTTACGGAGAACAGGTACCAATCACTATATAGAAAGGGGCGACCCAAGCCAATGGAGATAGCAATTATTGCACACGACTTGAAAAAAGAGTTGATGACACAGTTTTGTATCGCGTATTGCGGAATTTTGAGCAAGCACAATTTGTGCGGCACCAGCATTACCGCAAAGTATATCGCCGAGGCAACCGGACTTGAGATCGAGCGCCTCATGGCAGGTGTGCAGGGCGGAAAACAGCAGATCGCGTCGCGCATCTCCTGCAACGAAATTGACGTCCTCTTGTATTTCAGAGATACACGCCCCGAAACCAAGCACGACGACGTTGAAATGGAGCTGTTGCGCTTGTGCGACGTTTACAACGTGCCGGTGGCAACCAACATCGCAACCGCCGAGGTCATCATCACCGCGCTTGACAGAGGAGATCTTGATTGGCGCGAGATCATGAACCCGCGCTCTGCATACAATCGCAAAAACAAAAAAACGCCCGCATTCCAAAGCTTTGAGGATTGATGCGGCAAACGGAAAAGACACGTCCTGCGTTCCTTTTCGCCCACAGAGAACAGACCGCTTCCCAAGGGATCCGCTGAAAGGTCTCGGCAAAACGCGTAGGGTACCACTTGACCGAAATTTGAATATTCAAAATTGAGTAAAACGTCCGGGTGGAACCGTGCGGAAATATCCACACCCCGAACAGGCATGTGCTGTCTGTCGGGGTGTGTTTGTTTTATCTTATCTATCATTTATCTTAACATAAAGGAGAAAAATCATGCAAGTAAAAATGCAGGAAAACCACATTCTGGAAACGGCTGTAGGGACAACGATTTATGACAACGCAAAGGAGTTGGGTCTGATCACCCGTGAGGTGATCGGTGCGCAGGTTGACGGAAAGACCGTAGCGCTTTCCTATGCTTTGCAGGAGGGAGACAAGGAGGTCAAGCTGTTGACCTTTGCCGATGCGGCAGGTAAGCATCTGTTCCGCCACACCGCGTCTCACATTCTGGCGCAGGCGGTCAAGCGCCTCTATCCCGCGGCAAAATTGACCATCGGCCCCGCCATCGATAACGGCTACTATTATGATATCGATTCCGACGTCTCCTTCGGTGCGGATGCACTCAAGGCAATCGAGGCAGAAAT
The DNA here is from genome assembly GCA_017453305.1 of Clostridia bacterium. GTDB lineage: Bacteria > Bacillota > Clostridia > Oscillospirales > CAG-272 > UMGS1865. Next base: position 279 of record JAFTKJ010000045.1, on the reverse strand, counting down.
GAAGAAGATCGTCAAGGAGAACCTCAAGATCGAACGCTTTGAGCTTCCCAGAGCCGAGGCGATCGCGCTGATGACCGAAAAGGAAGAGCCCTACAAGGTTCAACTGATCGAGGAGCTCCCCGAGGATGCCGTCATCAGCTTTTACAAGCAGGGCGAGTTCACCGACCTTTGCGCAGGTCCTCACCTCTTTAGCACGGGTGCCGTCAAGGCGTTCAAGCTGACGCAATGCACGGGCGCGTATTGGAAGGGTGACCAGAACAACAAGATGCTCCAGCGCAT
>JAFTKJ010000044.1 GCA_017453305.1 Clostridia bacterium | reverse complement strand
TGTTCTACAACAACGAACGTATCCAACTAAAAACAAAACTGACACCACTCGAAAAGCGATGTCAGTTCGTTGCTTAATTTTTAATATTTTCTGCCATTAAGGCTGTTTTTGTGCTGTCCGTACAATTTGGGGCAGTTCACTTCTACAAGGTCTTAATTTTATTTTGTTTTTCCTATTGTTCCAAAAGCGCGAAATTTCAAGAAAAGGAACGGACAATATTTGTGGAAGAGCCAATATCGTGAATCAACGCAGATGCTTATTTATAAAATTTCTACGCCAAAAACGGCAACATTTTTTTGCTCGCATGATAGCAACATCAGTCGTTAAATACGCTAAATGCCGCAGAAGAATATCCATACAGTCGGGTGGATAACGTGACTGTTTCCCCATCTAAAATCGCCTCGCAGTTGAGACATTCAATTCGTTGATAAGGACGGTCAAGATGGATTTTGAGATTCGTAATGGGATCTGCAAAGCAATTGAACAATGCGACGTTCATACTTGCCTTCGATGTTTGACACATCAGATATAGTTCGGGATTCCCCTGAGAATAGGCGGGAAGCTTTTGGCGAGCGACCCACGGAATCGTTTCGAGCAACACACGTTGAATTGCGTAATTTTTGATCAATCCGGACAGACATACTCTTGTGGGTGAATAAATGGAATCTCCCTCAAACAAGAACACGAGAAATCTTTCGCCATTTCCGTTTTCATAGCTGTAGGCAAGCGTATTCTCTCTTTTTGGATCGCAAATAAACAGCAACGGCTCGGCTTTTTCAGACAGAATAGCAGGGAGAATTCTTACCGCTCCATCGCTAACAAATGATTTATACTGCGCGTCGTTGGTACAAATCGAAGAAATTGTTTGCTCTGCCAGTGTGCCATGGGATTTGAGACCTACATCAACGCCGCGTTCGCTCAAAATCACGGCCGACACAGCGTCCAAAATCGTTCCGTTGTTAAGCAGATCAAGATCCATGTTGCGCGCATTTTCTCCAAATACGGAGTTACACACTCCACGTCCGCGATAAACGGTAGGAATGGAGCAGCTCCCCAGCATAGTTGCATCAAGCGGGCGAGGAGAAATATCTGTCACCCTTCCAAGATCAAGATCGGCATTCTGATAGGTATGGGGGCGCGAAATGATCCGTACGCCTGCATTGGCACCGCCCTCAAACATTCTCGACAACTGCTCAATATAAGGCTGATTCTCCTTATGATGCTCTAAATACCCCAACTCAAAGTGCGGACCTGCAAGATAATCAAACATGTATTTGAGAATACCGTCGTAGCCGCCGTCGATTCGCGTAATTGCATCATAAAGCTCAAGATAGGAAGCGGGACATGTATATCTCGGGCGGGGATAAACATCCCCCTCACTCATCAACTCAACGTCTTTTTGCTCTGCAAAGGACGCAAGCATTCGCGCAATTTCAAAGGTGGCAATCAAAGGAAACTGCCTTTTTTTCGTTGCCCAATACGGCGCACCCGTGAGACGTAAAATAGGAGGATTTTTGCCTGCCAATATCTTGGATATTTCGACCATATCCACACCGTCGACATTCCAAGGAGCCAACGCGGTGCAACAGCAAACCGTTACGTGGGGAGCCACCTTATCTACCGCTTCGCGGATGGCTCTTGCCAATTCGATCAGTCCTTCTTTTTGCACGGAAATCCACGCATCTCTGTAAGGATTTGCCTTCCCGAAAAGAACGTACGGTTTGATTTTTTCAAGCGTAATTTCCTCGCCGACCCGTTCGGAGATTCGCCTCAAGTGCAGCTCGCACGCACAACAAAGCTCATCGCCGTGCTGAGACATTCTAAAATCGTCGTCCAGCATTACGATATTCGCGCCTGTTTTTGCAAGCTCCGCGATACGATTGGCAATATATTTTTGAAAAGAAGGACTAATTGGACAGTTGGCATGGTGACGGACACTTCCTGTGATATCTACGATTGGTTGAAACGTGGATGTTTCTTCCTGTTCTACGTGACTTAAGACAAACCCGTGACCGATCGTATCCGTCCAAATGCCAACCTCGAAGCCTTGCGACTGAAAGTAAGAAATGTTTTCAGCAAGATCGCTCGGTATGGGAGCTGTAATAGAATTTATAACAAGGAAAATACGCTCTGCACCTGCCTTATGGAAAAGTTCGATGTAGGTTTCTCGGTTTCCTGTAGTTACGGTTGACGACATGATAGGAACCGATATCTTATACATAATCACAATCCTCCGTTTATCATGATAAATCAAATTGCCATCATTATAGCATATTAAAAAAATAATGTCAAGCGCATCATAAAAATTTCGAAGGCAAAAAGAAAGACGATTCCGATGAGGATTGCTCCTCGTCGGAATCGTCAATTTTATTTTTTCTTCTTAAAGTAATTGTTGAAATTACTTCAGTGCTGCCTGAGCTGCTGCGAGTCTTGCAATCGGCACACGGAAGGGCGAGCAAGAAACGTAGTCAAGGCCGATCTGGTGGCAGAACTCAACGGACGTGGGGTCACCGCCGTGCTCGCCGCAGATACCAACGTGGAGGTTGGAGTTCACGGGACGGCCGAGGGTAACTGCCATGTTCATCAGCTTACCGACACCGGTCTGGTCAAGCTTTGCGAAGGGATCGTTCTCGAAGATCTTTGCATCGTAGTATGCGCCGAGGAACTTACCTGCGTCGTCACGGGAGAAGCCGTAGGTCATCTGCGTCAGGTCGTTGGTACCGAAGCAGAAGAAATCAGCGTTCGCTGCGATCTCGTCTGCGGTCAGGCACGCTCTCGGAATCTCGATCATCGTACCAACCTCGTACTTCAGAGCCGCACCTGCTGCTGCGATCTCTGCGTCAGCGGTTGCAACGACAACGGACTTGACGTACTTGAGCTCCTTCACGTCGCCAACCAGCGGGATCATGATCTCGGGCTTCACGTTCCAATCGGGATGAGCCTTCTGAACGTTGATCGCTGCACGGATGACAGCGGTGGTCTGCATCTTTGCGATCTCGGGATAGGTGACTGCCAGACGGCATCCACGGTGACCCATCATGGGGTTGATATCATGGAGCGAGGAAATGATAGCCTTGATGTCCTCAACGGTCTTACCCTGAGCCTTTGCAAGAAGAGCAATGTCCTCCTCGGTGGTGG
>JAFTKJ010000003.1 GCA_017453305.1 Clostridia bacterium | reverse complement strand
GGGGCGTGAGGCGTACGAGGGTACGTCGAGCCCCAAAAGCGGCGATAGAAAAAGCCCGTAAATATTTGGAGAATTTCGAAGAAATTCAACCTTATCCTGTCTCATTTGTCGTTTTTGACGGCGAGCGGGACTTTTTTCTTTGCGCCACGGGCTTTTTCGGTCTCGTCAAATGTGACAGCCCCTTGCGGTTATTGTAACCACGTGTGTTTATTGTATCCCCATTACGGATGTGTGCTCAAATGAACGAGCACGTCTACCATTTTTTGCATGGACTCTTTGGGGATGAATTCATGCACGCCGTGGAAGTTTGCGCCACCTGTGGAAAGGTTGGGGCAGGGGATTCCCATGTAGGAAAGGCGCGCACCGTCGGTGCCTCCTCGGACGGGGACGATCTTCGGCTCCACTCCCACCGCGCGCATCGCCTCCATTGCGTTTTCAATCAGGTCGGGATGCGGCAGGATCTTTTCCCTCATATTGTAGTAGCTGTCCTTCAGCTCCAAAACAAAGCTGCCCTCTCCCCATTCTGCGTTCAAATATGCGCAAAGGCGCTCCAAAAAGGCTTTTTTCTCTTCGAATTTTGCGCGGTCATGGTCACGCACCAGCATCGAAAGGGTTACGGTCGTTTCGTCACCCGCAATGTCGTTGACGTGGTAAAAGCCCTCGTAGCCCTCGGTGTGTGCAGGGGTCTGTGCAGGGGGAAGCATCGACAGGAATTGATTTGCCATCAAAATGGCGTTTTTCATAATGTTCTTTGCCGAGCCCGGGTGGACGTTTAAGCCGTGCACCGTCAATTTTGCCGATGCGGCGTTGAAGTTTTCGTACTCGATCTCGCCCAGCTCCTCGCCGTCCACGGTATATGCCCGACGTGCGCCAAAGCCCTCCACGTCAAAGTGGTCGGCACCTCTGCCAACCTCCTCGTCGGGGGTAAAGGCTACTGCAATGGCGCGGTGCGAGAGGTCGGGATTTTGGATCAGATATTCGCACGCGCTGACGATCTCGGCAATGCCTGCCTTATCGTCGGCACCCAAAAGGGTATTGCCGTCCGTAACGATCAGCTCCTGACCGACGTAACGTTCCAGGGAGGGGTAGACCGCAGGCGACATCACGCTTCCGTTCTCCAATACCAGCTCGCCCCCCTCGTATCGGACGGTGCGCGGACGGATATTCGTTCCGCTGACCGCAGACGAGGTATCCATATGCGCGATCAGCCCAAGCGGATTGAGGTAGGAGAGGTCGGGCGTGGCAGGCAAAAGCGCGTACACGTAGCCGTATTGGTCCATGCGCACCTGCTCCATGCCAATGGAGCAAAGCTCCTTGACGAGATACTCTCCCAGCACACGTTGCTTTTCGGTGCTGGGAACGGTTTGCGAGGTTTCGTCGGAGGTGGTATCAAAGGACACGTACTTCAAAAAGCGCTCTGTTACGTTCATAAGTCCTCCCGTATCAGAATGCCCAGTTTCCGTTTTCAAAGATCGGGACGCGCTTGCCGTCACGGGTGATGGCGGTGATGGAAAGATCGGGTGTGCCGATCATAAAGTCAACGTGGATCATCGAATCGTTGATGCCCTTTGCATAGCACTCCTGGATGGTGTACTTGTCGTAGTCCTTGAGGACGTTGGTAAAGCCGTGACCGACGGCAAAGTGGCAGGTCGCGTTCTCGTCAAAGAGGGTGTTGTAGAACAGAATGCCGGAGTTGCAAATGGGGCTGTCGTAGGGTACCAGCGCGCACTCACCAAGGTATGCGGCGCCCTCGTCCATAGATACCATTTCCTTGAGCAATGACTCGCCCTTTTCGGCACCGACCTCTACGGCTTTTCCGCCCTCAAAGCGCATCCAGAAGTTTTCAATCAGCTGACCCTGGTAAGACAGAGGCTTGGAGGAATACACGATGCCCTCGGCAACGCCCTTTTTGGGGGAGATGAATACCTCCTCGGAGGGGATGTTGGGGTTAAAGACGATGCCGCTGCCTTGTGCTGCCTCGTCACCGCCCATAAACAGCGCGTCCTCGATCATGCCAACGCGCAGGTCGGTTCCGTTTGCTGCCTTGTATTCCAGCGTCTCAATGCCGAGAGAATTGAGGTAATCACAGCGTGCGGCAAGGTCGGCGTTGTGTGCCTCCCATGCGGCAATAGGATCCTCCAGGGCACGGGAGGTGTAAAGAATTGCCTCCCACAGCTTTTCCATGGCAACGCTCTTCTTTTCGTTGGGGAACACCTTTTTTGCCCACTCCGCACCGGGAACTGCGGCAATGCACCACTGGTATTTGTTTTCCATTGCATCACGGTAGGGCTTGCGGATCTTGTATCTTGCCTGCAAAGCCTTTGCCATTTTTTCCTGGTTGATGCCCGAGAGACCGTCGGGATCGTCGGATTCCAGATAGATGGTGACGGGAAGGGTCTCGGATTCATGCTTGAGCTTTGCGACCTCCCACTCCTCCATGTGCGAAAGGGTTTTGAGAGAAGCCTTTTTGTAGTTGATCTTGGTAATGGGCTGATAGCTCCATTCCACGCGGACGTAGCGCGCTCCGAGCGCGTAGCACTCCTCAACGACCATGCGGACGAAATCGGGCTGATCAAGACCTGCGCGAATGATGACGTCCTGACCCTTTTGTACGTTACCGCCCATTTTGGCGATCAATTTTGCATAATTTCTCAATATTGTTTTTTTCATTGTTTTTATCCTTTCTCAAATGCAAGCCGACAAAGCGGCGGAAAATACAACTGCACTTATTATACCAAATCTGCCGATAAAATGCAACAGTATTTGCAAAAAAAGATCAATAAAACACCGCAGAGGCGTATTTTGCGCTTCTGCGGTGTTGGTATTCAGATCTCGATCTCAAGACCGTCGTAAGAGGCAACGACCTCGAAGGGGTACTTTTCTTTTGCGGCTTCGATGTCTGCAAGCTTGCTCATGGGCCAGACGTGGTTGAAGTAGAGACGCTTGGTTTTGCAGGCGTCAAAGTACTTGCCAAGGTTGTCAAAGGTAAGCCCGTGCGCAAACTCGCACACAAACAGATCGGTCTCCTCCTCGCATGCCACGGTGGGGAAGTCCTTCATGTGCATACCGTAGGAGAGGTCACCCGAAAACAGCAACCTTTTGTCGCCTGCCGTGATCAGGATCGCGTTGGAGGGATGCTCGTCACCCAGGTGCTTGGTGGGAATGAATTGCACCTTGACGTTTTCGTCCTCGTAAACGGTGGTTGCGGGGTCGATGACGTGCATGCGGATGCGGTTGGTATCCAGGGGGGCGATATCCATGCCGAGGTGCAGGGCGTGCATGCCGTCGATCCAGCGTTGCTCGGTCAGGTAAACGTCCACCGTGTGTTCTTTATACACCCAGTTGACAAGATCGATAAAGTGAGGCAACCCCATGGTGTGGTCGGAATGCACGTGCGTGGTGAAGATCGCGCGTACGCGACGGGGATCCAGCCCTCTTTGCAACAGCGCATGGATGACGGGAGCACCGCCGTCCACAAAATAGATCGCCTCACCAATCTCCAGCATGGTGCAGGCGCAGTAGCGGTCCTCCATGGGAATGCCGTGGGAGGTGCCGACAAAGGTGACCTTTACGTTCATGGTGCTACCTCGTTTCATGCGGGGAATTCGTCGCCCAAGTAGTTGATAAAGACGGCAGAGACGATCTTTGCCTCCTTCAAGGGCTTGGAGACGGAGTTTACCGTCATTGCCGCAATACCGTCCACCGAGGTCATGCCAAATACGACCTCGCCGAATGCGGCATACTTACCGTCAAGGAAGGTAGAATCCTCGTGCACGATAAAGAACTGCGAGGAGGCAGTGTTGTAATATAGGGCATCCTGCGCGTCGGTCTGTGCGCCTTGACGTGCCATGGAAATGACGCCGCGTTTATGCGAGATCTTGTTATCCACGCCGTTTTTGGAGAACTCACCCTCGATCTCCTCATCGGAGCCGCCGGTGCCGTTGCCCTCGGGGTCACCGCCCTGGATCATAAAGCCTTCGATGACGCGGTGGAAGATCAGTCCGTCGTAAAAGCCCTCGCCAACCAGCTTTTGGAAGTTTGCAACGGTAATGGGCGCGTTGGTGGAATCCAACTTGACGATGATGTCACCGTTGTGACGCTGACCGTTATCGTCGCTGTAGCTGACGTTGAGCTTGACGTATTGAGTTACCTCCTCGGAGAGGACGTAGGTGTCGGGGGAGGCAAGATCGTACTTGATGGGGGAATCGGAAAGATCCTCTGCCTCGGTGGTGGTATCGGCTTCGTTACCGTTTAAGGAGCTGATGAGGATCGGAATTGCCGCCGCGATGACGACGACTGCCAGGGTGGCGCAGATGATGATCCACATCAAGCGGTTTTCCTGCTTTTTCTTTGCAAGCTCAGCCTGCTTGCGTTCCTCACGCATGCGGCGAAGCTGTTCTTCTTGTTCTTGCTTCTTTTTACTCATGATAAAAACATCCTTTCTGTTTTGCTACAAGCATTTTAACAAAAAAACGTCGACTTGTCAAGGGGTTCTTGTATTTTGAGAAATAATTTACAAACGAGGAGGATAAAATAATAGGGAATAAAGAGGAAAAGGAGCTGAGAGCGTGGAAAAAGTGAATTGGGAGCGGCTGTCGGCAATTCTGATCAGCCTGGTGCTTTGCGGTGCGTTGGTCTATCTGACATTTCGGTACGTGGCGGTATTGCTGCTTCCGTTTTTGTTGGCTTGGTTGGTGGCGCTCCCCGTGCGCCCCTTGGCAAAGCGGATCGCGGCGCGTGTGCATCTGCCGCAAAAGCTGTGCGCGGTCCTGCTTCTTCTTTTGGTGTTCGGATTGGGCGCCTGGGGGCTGGTTGCGGCAACGATCCGTTTGCTCGGGGAGGCAGGGGCATTGATCGACCGTCTGCTTTCCAAAGGGGGCATTTTTGACTCCATGGAAGCCTTGATGCTTTGGGTGGAGGGCTTTTTGGGGCGCTTTGGATTTTTGTCGATGGAGGGGGAGGAGCTGCGCACACGCTTGTACGAGGCGGCGGTGGGGATGATCGGGAATCTGCTCTCCTCCATTGCCTCGCGTCTGCCCGAGATTGCCGCGTCCTTGTTTTCGGCACTCCCGTCGGCGTTCTTCTTTTTGGCGGTCAGCGTGATCGCGTGCTTTTACTTTTGCATGGACGGGGAGAGGATCACGGCGGCGCTCTGTGCACTGCTGCCAAAGGGAGTGCAAAAGCGTATTCCCGAATATAAGCGCGGCTGGAGGGAGACGGTACGCAAATACGTCAAGGCGTACGCGATCCTGCTTTCCATGACCTTTTTTCTGCTCCTCGTCGGCTTTTTGGTGCTGGGGGTGGAGTATGCCTTTTTGCTGGCTTTGCTGATCGCCGTGGTGGATCTGCTCCCCGTTTTGGGGGTGGGAACGGTGATGATCCCTTGGGGGATCGTGATGCTGCTGCAGCGTGAGTTTTACCTTGGCTTCGGGCTGTTGATCCTGTACCTTGTCATCGAGTTGATCCGTCAGATCGCCGAGCCGAAGCTGGTGGGCAAGAGCCTGGGGCTGCATCCGCTTCTGACGCTGTTTGCTACCTACGTGGGCTTTTTGCTGTTCGGCTTGCTCGGCATGCTGTTGGCACCGCCCGTAGCGATGCTGGTCAAACGGGTGGCTTTCGGGAGCAGAGAGGGGGAAGTGCAGAAAAAGCCTTGAATATGCATTGACAAGGAGCGGAAATTGTGTTATAATGGGGGTGCCGACTTCATGGAAGGACAGCTTGGAAGAGGTATGGAAACCCGAAAAGTCAAATGCAAAACGGATTTGGCTTTTCCATTGCACGATGCAACGAGGTACAAAACAAATGCAAAACGCAAACAAAAGATGGGTAGCGGCATTGCTCCTCTCAGGCTTATTGCTGGGAGGCTGTGCGCCAACTCAAAAGGATCACGGTACGACAAACGGTGACGATACGACGGTGGAGACGCCTGCAGGCAACGTCAACGAAGATGAGGCTTACCTTGGGCTTGAGGTCCGCCCCTGCATGGGACTGAGCCGCAAAACCTTTGGCTTGGAGGATTCTCTTTACGCCATTCGTCTCAATATTTCCTCGGAGTGGGAGATGAAGGGTGCCGGGATGGGAGAGTACGATCTGTATTACGAGGATACGCGGATCGGAAAGATCGAAAATGGAGAAGCAAGCGATGCTTCCGATTGGGCGGTGCTTGCCACCGAACAGCGCGCGCTTGCAGGTATGAAAGTACAGCAGTATTTGGAAAAAAGCGGAACAGGTGAGAGCTTACGATTCCGCTACCGCTACCGATTTGCCTACATGGAAAGCGGCGAGGAGCGCGTGTTGAGCGTGACAGTTGCATATACCGAATTGGATGATTTTTCCCGTCAGGCGCTCATGACAAAGACAATGCTTTTAAACGTTTATACCGACCCGATGTACGATACGCTGTCCGAGCTGCGGGGCGAGTCTTTGCTGCTCCTGGGAAACAGCTTTATCGGCTCCTCGCAGATCGGTTCGATCTTAAACGACATGATGCAGCAAAACGGCAAAAGCTGCAATGCAACCGCTATTTCGCGCGGCTATGCACGCGTCAGCACCTACACGAGTGACGCTTCCATGATGAATCGCATTCGCAACGGGGAGTGGGGCGCGGTATTCATTTGCGGCTTTTATGACGACGAGACCAAGTGTCTGGGGCTGTTGAAGGATGCTTGCGACGCCTCGGGAACCAAGCTGATCATCTTTCCTGCGCACAACGAAAACAGCGGTGTGATTGAAAAGAACCGCAACACCTATCCCACGCTCCCGTGCCTGAATTGGAAGAGCGAGATCGAAGCCCTGATCGCCGAGGGGCGCAGTCAATGGGATTTTTGCGTGGACGATCAGCATTTGCACAGCACGCCCCTGGCGGGCTACGTTGGAGCTATGATGATCTATCGCTCCATTTACGGTCAAATGCCCACCGCACGGATGTATTCCATCGATCAGGCGGCATACGACGACGTGCTCGGTGCGTACATGGACGATCCCTCCATGCAGCTGATGAACACCAAGGGCATTATTCCCGTTGGATAAACAGAAACGTCCCGAGTGCAAACTGCATTCGGGACGTTTCTGTTTATTCAGCTTCTCGGGAAGCAAAGGTAACGGATGCGGCGTATTGGAAGAGCTCGGACTCAAGCTTTTCGTATTGCTCGGCTTTGCACACGAATTGGAGCAGCCAGAAGGCTTCCTCGCTCTTATAAAGCATGGTCAAATAGGAATAGGTCTCCTGCGTTTCTTCGCTCGTATCCTCGTAGAAATAGTAGGACAAGCCGTCCTTTTTCACCAACTCAAGCCCTTCGCGCTCGTTGGATTTCAAAAGCTCCTCTCCAAACTCCTCTATCGAGGACTCGGGAGTCAGCTCCGATTCTTCCATCATGTCAAAGGGGTACATCACGCCGAAAATAGAGATTTCGTTCGATTGCAACAGGACCGTGTAGCCCTGCGGATAGTAGGTGTAAAAGTAGTCGGTCAGCGTAATGCTCATGTCCTCAACGGTAAAGGTTTTTTCCTGCTCAAAAAAGTGGCAGGAGGAAAGAAGCATGGCGGTGACGAGAACAAGAATCAGTGCGGATGAAAATCGTTTCATTGCGGTTCTCCTTTTGATTTGATGCTCTCATTATAGCACAAGTGCGAGGGCGGATTGTTAAAAAACAGTGAACAATGTCGCACCTTTGCGCTTTATAAAAAAGTTTCTGCGCGAAAAATGAGTCAATCCCTTGACAGAAGGCAAAATTAATGGTAAAATATAAAAGATAGTTTTCAACAGAGGAGAATGGTTATGAACAATTCTGAAAAAACAATGGAAAAAATCGTCGCTCTTTGCAAAACGCGCGGCTTTATCTTCCCCGGCTCCGAGATCTACGGCGGCTTGGCAAACTCCTGGGACTACGGTCCCTTGGGCGTTGAGTTCAAGAACAACGTCAAGCGCGCATGGTGGAAGAAGTTCGTGCAGGAGAGCAAGTATAACGTAGGACTTGACAGCGCGATCATCATGAATCCCCAGGCTTGGGTGGCATCGGGACACGTAGGCGGATTTTCCGACCCCTTGATGGACTGCAAGCAGTGCAAGATGCGTCACCGCGCCGACAAGCTGATCGAGGATTACGCCTTCCAGAACGGACTGAACGACAATCCCGCGGCTTGGAGCTTTGAGGAGATGGCGGCGTACATCAAGGAAAAGAATATCGCCTGCCCTCAGTGTGGCGGTCACGACTTTGCCGACATCAAAAAGTTCAATTTGATGTTCAAGACCTTTATCGGCGTTACCGAGGACAATTCCAGCACCGTATATCTGCGTCCCGAAACGGCACAGGGTATTTTTGTCAACTTCCCCGCGGCACAGCGCACCACGCGTAAAAAGCTGCCTTTTGGTATTGCACAGATCGGTAAATCCTTCCGCAACGAGATCACGCCCGGTAACTTTGTGTTCCGTACCCGTGAGTTCGAGCAAATGGAGCTGGAGTTCTTCTGCAAGCCCGGCACCGACCTTGAGTGGTTTGCATATTGGAAGGACTACTGCCATAAGTTCCTTCTCAACCTTGGTATGAGAGACGAGAACCTCCGTCTGCGCGATCACGATCCGGACGAGCTCTGCTTCTACTCCAAGGCAACCACCGACTTTGAGTTCCTCTTCCCGTTTGGCTGGGGCGAGCTTTGGGGCGTTGCCGACCGTACCGACTACGACCTTGGTCAGCACCAGACGCACAGCGGCAAGGATATGACCTACTTCGATCAGGAAACGGGCGAGCATTACATTCCTTACGTCATCGAGCCCTCCTTGGGTGCCGACCGCGTAGCACTTGCATTCCTGGTTGACGCATACGACGAGGAGGTCATCGACGCCGAGAAGAATGACGTGCGCACGGTGCTCCACCTGCATCCTGCACTCGCACCCTTCAAGGCTGCCGTTCTGCCTCTTTCCAAGAAGCTGGGTGACAAGGCAACCGAGATCTACGAGGAGCTTTCCAAGTACTTTATGATCGATTACGACGAGACCGGATCCATCGGTAAGCGTTACCGCCGCCAGGACGAGATCGGTACGCCTCTTTGCATCACCGTTGACTTTGAAACCGTTGGCGATGGCGAAAAGGAAGCCGACAACTGCGTCACCGTGCGCGATCGCGACACTATGGAGCAGGTCAGATTGCCTATCAGCGAGCTGAAGAGCTATATTGAGAATAAGATCCAATTCTGATCTTTTTATCCCGAACTTTACGCAGGGCGTCTCCACGTTGGCAGACGCTCTGCTTTTTTACACTTTGAATGTGAATGAAGTGTTAACAATTGAGCGCACGTGTAGACACGGGCAAAAAAATGTGGTATAATTACTTGGTAGACTTATATTTTGTCACACTCTGATTTTTTTGGATTGAGGAGGAGAGCCGAATTGCCTTTTTTCGATATGCATTGCCACATGCTTTGCCACGTGGATGACGGCGCAAAAACCAAGGACGTCATGTTTTCCATGCTCGAAACGGCATATGCGGACGGAATTCGGGCGATCTGTCTGACGCCGCATTTTTCTCCGTATCTTTTTGGGGACACCTACCGCCAATCCGAACAAGCCTTTGCCCTTTTGCAAGACTACGCGGCGCAAAAGTATCCCGATCTGCAGCTCTTTTTGGGGCATGAGCTCGGGTATCACCGTAGCTGTGTTTCCGCGCTGCAAGAGGGGCATTGCCGCACACTTGGGGGCAGTCGCTACATTCTGGTCGATTTTCCCGAACGGGTGGATTTTTTCGAGCTGAAAAGCGCGATGATGCATCTGCGCAGTATGGGATTTTTGACCGTGCTGGCTCACGCCGAGCGTTACGGATGCTTGTTTTCGCATTTTCAATGGGTCAAGGAGTACGTGGCGGAGGGCGGCATCGTGCAGGTCAACGCATCCTCGCTTGAGGGGGCGTGGGGGACCTTGGCAAAGCTACAGTCAAGGCGCATGCTTCGTGCGCGCCTTGTGCACGTCATTTCTACCGATGCGCACAACCTGACCACCCGACCACCCAAAATGAGCGTATGCATGCCTTACCTGCAAAAGCATTGCGACGAGGAGACCGTGCATCGCCTGGTTTGGGAGAACGCATGGCGAATCGTGCAGGACCGTTCCCTTTGATGCTGGCCAAAAAATGACGACGTAACAGAAAGGAACTTACCATGGAAGAAAAAACGAACAACGGCGTTGAGATCCGTTTGACCGACTTGTGGTTGATTTTAAAGCGTTGCTGGATTTTGATGCTGGTGACCCTGGTCGTGGTGTTTGCGATCGTTTCCATCGTTCTGACACAAACACACGTGGACGAGTATACCTCCACGGCTACCATTTGGGCATTGGGTGAGAACGCCGCTTCGGGCAGCTCCACCTCCACCTCCGACGTTTCGATCGGTACGTACCTGGTCAACGACTACAAGCAGTTGATCGTGGATGAAAATATTTTGCAAACGGTCATCGAAAAGGAAGGCTTGAGCATCAGCGTGGAAAAGCTGAAGGAAATGATCGAGATCTCCCACGAGACCAACACGCGTGTGCTTTACGTTTCGGTGGTGGCGCAGTCTCCCACCAGAGCAAAGCAGATCGCCGACACCCTGGTTGAGGTGTTCTGTGAGCGCGTCAACTCCAAAAACGAGGACGGAAAGACGCTGGTCACCGTTTGGGGCAACGGAAATCTGCCCGCAACAGACAAGCCCTCCAACCCCGTTTCCATGCTGAAGATCGCGTTGATCGCGCTGGTTGCCGCAATTGCCGTTTACGGTGTGTTCTTCGTTTTGTACCTGTTGGATGACAAGATCAGCACGGCAGAGGACGTAGAAAAGTACCTTGGTGTCAATATGCTGGGGCAGATCCCCAACCGCGACGAGGCACAACGCAGAAAAAAGAAGGGCTACGGCGGCTATTACTACGACTACGGCTACGGAAACGCGTATGCCACGGGCAAAAGCAACACTTCCGCACAAGAGTTGAAGAACGGAGGAAATCATGCGAACCGTTGAACTGATGTTAGATCAAGGCGCAAACGGCAACTATTTTGTCCGTGAGGCGTTTAATACCCTGCGTGCAAATATTCTGTTTTCGGGCAAGGACGTCAAGGTTATTGTTGTAACCAGCTGCTTTGCACACGAGGGCAAGACCTCGGTCTCGTTTGACCTGTGCGTCAATCTTGCCGAGGCAGGCAAAAGAGTGCTGTTGTTGGATGCCGACCTTCGCAAGTCGGTTATGGTCAGCCGCTATACCAAGGAGCGCGGCGTGTACGGATTGAGCCAGGTGCTCTCCGGTCAGGTCTCTGCAAAGGAGGCTGTTTACGCCACCAACGTGCCCAACATGCACGTGATGTTTGCAGGTCCTTATCCGCCCAACCCCACCGAGCTTGTGGGAAGCGAGGCGTTTAAGGAGCTGTTGGAAGAGGAGTGGGGCAATTACGATTATATCATCGTGGATGCACCTCCGCTTGGAATGGTCATTGACGCCGCCGTTATGGCAGGCGTGTGCGACGGTGCGGTGATCGTGCTCAACTCGGGCAAGGTCAAGTATCGCGCGGCGCAAGGCGTTAAGGCACAGCTGGAAAAGAGCGGATGCCGCGTGCTTGGCGTGGTGCTCAACCAGGTGGATAAGCGCAGAAATATCAAGGCGGAGAATTCTTACTATTACAGTTCTTACGCAAAATACGAACAGGAAATGGACGCTCCCGCCCCCACAAGACAAGAGCCCGTCCGTGCGGCGGCACCTGCAACGGCGCCTGCTCAAAAGCCCACACCTGCCCCCGTGCAGGGTGAGGCAGTTGCGCGTCCGCGCCCTGCAGCTCCCACAACGGCACCAACGCCCACACCCAGCGCAAAGCCTGCAGCTCCTGCGGCATCGGCACAGCCGACAAGACAGCAGCCTGCAGCCCCCGTCAGACGCCAGCCTGCGGCAAATCCGCAGCAATCGGCTCCTGCCGGCGGTCCCGTGCGACGTCCCGTTCCCCCCGCGGGCGGAACCAGCGTCAGCGGCTCTACCGTTCGTCACACGACGGGTGAGGACGAGAAATAAGCATAAATTCCAATACAAAGATAGGACAGAGAACGCAGGCGTGCGTTCTCTGTCTTTTTGCATCGAGAAACACCCACCATGGTGGCAGGGTTCTATAAGGCTATGCCGCCACCTTCCCCAAAGGGAATTTTACTTCCTCTCCGTGAGGGCGCTATGGTAACGCCGCCTGCGACGGCTACACCTCATCAGTCACATGTCGCACAGCGACCTGCGACAGCTTCTCCTCAAGGAGAAGCCTGCCGATGCGGTGCTTTCGATTATCGAACTCTTATTTTTCTTTTACCGAAGAAAGCATTTTAAAATTTATTCCACTCAAAGCGCGGCGTAAATTGTAGGGACCGGCGTCCTCGACGGTCCACGTTGGGATTTTAGTCAAAAACGCCCCATATGCGCCTTCTCAGAGATGACGCATAGGAGGTAATGCGGTGCGAACATGTGAAAATGGGAACGCCGTCGCGGACGGCTACACCTCATCAGTCACATGTCGCATGGCGACCTGCGACAGCTTCTCCTCAAGGAGAAGCCTACCGATGCGGCGCTCTCAACGGTTGATTTTTTATTTTGCTTTTGCGGAAGATGGTTTTTAAAAATTTGTTCCCCCAAAGCGCGGAATTTAGTAAGCCTTCCCCCTGGGGGGAAGGTGGCGAGAGAAATGAGCCGGATGAGGGGGAAAATAAGCCTGCCCTTTCCGTCACCTGCGCCGCCACCTCCCCAAAGTGGGAGGCTTTGATTTGGTCCCGCGTGAGCGGATCTGCGCAATAAATACATAGGTGGCAGGGCAATACACGGCGTACTCGGGCGCAGCCGGTTATATCAGGGCTATGCCCGAAGCGGAAATTCCACCCGCAATAGGTGGATGTTTATAATTGCCGCTTTTGGGAGCATACCTTGCCAAAGGTGCTTTTTTGGCGTTTGGGATTGACATTTTTGCATTTTTATGATACAATACGGGTGATCCCATTGAAATTGAAAGGAGGTTTTTCGAATGAAGAACATGAAAAAATGGATCGCATTTGTATGTATTGTCACACTTTGTATCAGCTTGATCGCATGCGGAACACCAAGCGGTGATTCAAACGGCAAGCCGACCGACAAGAGTGAAATTGGGGATGCCACCACGCTTGTGACGATGGAGATCAACCCCGAGGTGGAATTGACCGTGGACGAAAACGGCATTGTTGCCAGTGTTTACGGTGCAAACGAGGATGGACAGATCCTCCTTTACGGAGAGGTTGACAACATCGTGGGCTACACGTACGAGGAAGCTGCCGCGTACGTTACAAAGCTTGCCGCTTCTCTTGGATATCTGAATGAAAAGACCGAGCAGATCCGCACCTACGTCACCTCGACCAACGAGGAAACGGCGGCACAGATCAAGCAAAAGCTTGGCGAAAAGATTGAAAAAGCCGCAAAGGACGCAGGCGTGACCGTTGAGGTGAGCACCGAGGCGGCGCTCTCCTTGCTCAACGATCTGCGCGCATTGCAGGAGAAGTATCCCGACAACGTCAAAATTCAGGCGCTGAGTGCCGACGAGTACCGCCTGGCGCTTTCGGTCAGCGAGCGCGAGGGTGTGGATATTCGCGTGGCTGTGGAATACGATAAGGAAGAAATGATCACCAGGATCAACGCCGCGCATGAAAAGCTGGAGGCTTACGCCACCGAGGCATATCTTGCCGCCAAGGCAGAGGCAACGCGCATTTTCGATGCCGCAATGGGCGTTTTGATCGACGGCGCGTACAACGAATTTTACATCAAGAATCTGACCTCTCACATCAAGACCTACTACTACGGCGCGGTGTACCAGGCGTACAAGACCACCGCGCGCACCTATCGCTCTCTGGACGAGATCGTTGCCTTTGGCAAGGATATGAAGGAGCTGACGGTTGGAACGACCTTTGTGGATCGCATTTGCGAGGTGCTTAACGTTCCCGCAGAGCTGAAGGATCAGATGAAGAGTGAGGACGGCGTTGTGACGCTGAACAGTCTGTGCGATTTTTGCGAGAGCTACATGCGCGAGCATGAGGTGAGTGCCGAGATCAAGGCACAGGTGGAGGAAAGCCTTTCCGAGGCAAGAGCGGCAATCGAGCTGGCGCAAAAGGGCGTGACGGTCGCGCACACCGCGGATCTGACCGCACTGCAAACGCAGATCGAAGCCATCATCACCACGGTCAACACCTCCAAGGCGGCGGCAATGCTGCTGATGGGGGCTGACGAAAAGGCAGAGTTCGAGGCTTGCATCGAGGATTTGAACAAGGTCTCCGAAACGGTAGCAAAGATCATTCGCGGTGAATTGACCACGGGTGAGGTCGCCGCACTTGCCGACGAGGCAGAGGCAAAGGCTGTTGCCATGGAGGAGAAGATCAAGGCGGACCTGAGCGAGGAAGAGCTTGCAACGGTGGAGGCTCGCGTAAACGAGCTGAAGGCAGGTGCCAAGGCGGCAACCGAGGCGTTTGAGGAGCGACTCTCCGTAGCGGAAGCCGCAGCAAAAGAATTCATTGAAAAGTGCCGCAACGAAAGACTTGCGGCAAGCAAGGATTGATATGACACAAAAGCAAAAGCGCGAGCGCATGGCGCAGATCGTGGCACGCCTCAAGGAGATCTATCCCGAGGCTTTGTGCGCCCTGGAATGGGACGGAGAGCCCTGGAAGCTGTTGATTATGGGGCGTCTTTCGGCTCAATGCACCGACGCACGGGTCAACCTGGTCTGTCGGGAACTGTTCCAAGCCTACCCAACGCCGCAGGCGGTGGCAGAGGCACCGATCGAGGACTTGGAGCGATACATCCGTCCCTGCGGCTTGTACCGCGTCAAATCGCAAAATACCAAGGATGCGTGCGCCCTTTTGGTCCATGAGTACGGGGGCGTGGTTCCCGACACCATGGAGGAGCTGCTCAAATTCCCCGGGGTGGGACGAAAGGTGGCAAATCTGCTTCTTGGTGACCTGTACCAAAAGGGCGGCGTGGTAGCCGATACGCATTGCATGCGCATTTGCGGTCGCTTTGGCATGTACCGCGAGGGATTGAAGGATCCCGTGCAGGTGGAAAAGAAAATGACGCCCCTGATTGCACCCGAGGAGATCAGCGATTTTTGCCATCGCATCGTGCAGTTTGGCAGAGACGTCTGCTCGGCTCGCGCGCCTAAGTGCGCCGAGTGCCCCTTGCGCGACCTTTGCGCACACGGCACAAGCGAAATATAAGTTATTAAGAGAAACAAAAAGCCAGACGCAAAGGGACGATGTTCTTAGCGGAGAAATTATTAATCTGCCCTATTTGATCTGCAGTAGACAAATAAATAACCCCGACAGATTTTAACAGTCTGTCAGGGTTTCACTTTATTCGGTTCGATATTATGCTTCAAAAAAATCTGTTCTAAAGTTTATATTCCCTTTTCCAACAAAGTATAATCTTTGGTCTGTACCATCATCCTCTTCCATTTCGAGCACTTCAATCTCTCCATCGAAATTCTTAATAATTGTGTAGCAATGCCTACCAAGTTTTTTATCAAATTCCGGATTGTATTCTCTTACTTCGGCAAGTGACATGATAGAAACCATGGCAGAATCAGAACAGTACTCACCAAGTTTTTTATGTGTATCTAAAGAAACAACATCGGAACCTATTTCATCTCCATGTTCGGAAGTAATATAGGTATAAATATTAAGTTGTTCAAGACTTTCTCCAAACTCACAACGATACCAATCATCCTCGGATTTTGTAATGTACATTGGGTCAGTAATAATAATATCACCTTTGAAATACATAATTCAATCTCCTTTTGTTAAAGTAAATTCTTATTTATCTTTCTGTTTATCGCAAGTTTCGCATTTGTATTACAAATGCTTCGGGCAAAGCCCATACCCCTCTGGTTGCGCGTATCCTAAGGCTCTCCCTCTGGGAGAGCTCCCGCGATAGCGGGTGAGAGGGGACATCATTGCGACCATTTGCCCTCTCCGTCGGCTACGCCGCCACCTCTCCCAACGGGAGAGGCTTTTTCGCTAGCTTTATTATAACACAAATCGGCAGAGGAAACAATCCCTCTGCCGAAATTTTTGTGCTTACATATTCTCCGTTAAGGACAACGGAGAATTTGCATCGGGCTTTTTATTTCACAACTTTAAAGCTGTCATTTCTTTTTCTTTTTTCCGCCGTTGCCGCAGTCACAGCAATCGCAGTCACAGCAATCACCGTCACAATCTCCGTCGCCCACGATGCAGATGATCACAAGCGCGACAACCAAAAGGAAGCAGGCGTAAAAATACGATGCGACAAGCGTATTGAAGCGGAGCTCTTGTGCTTCGTCAAATTCCAGAATGCGTGCACCAAAGCAAAAGATCAGCGAAAGCAGATGTAACAGCAACAGCGTAAAGAAGGCGTTGCGATAAACGATCAGGAGCACGATTGCGGCGATGAGGAGTGCCAGCATGATGGGGCAGAAAAACCATTGCGGATGCCGCCCGACCGTTGGGATCTTCATCAGCGCAAAAAATGCAAGGCAAAGCAACAAAACGATTCCGCAGGAAAGCAGAGCTTGATTTGCAAGCTCAACTTGCGTCCACGGTTGCGCCGTGTTGGTGTAATACAAAATGGTCGCTGTAAATGCGCCCTTGCTGATGCCTGCTATGAGGATGGATGCAAAGAGGGGGAGGGGGGCATCCTTGCATTTCAGGTGTGTCAGAAACGCAAGCGCCGCACCAACGATCAGCGCACCAACGCCGATCCACAGCGGCGGCTGCTCGATATGGGCGTTATGTGCCGACAAAACGGCAAAAACCGAAAGCGGAACGACGTTTGCAAGCAATGCGCAAAAACAGGTGATGTTGTGACGGTTCATAAGTACTCCTTCCGATGGGGTAAGGTTAACCGTTGTCCTTGATCAATTTTACGCCGCCGATGATGACGTAACCGTCGCCGCGGACGAACTCGGCTTTGTGGACGGTGCCGTCAACGTAGGTCTTTTTCATTGCCTCCACCGATGCGGAAACGTTGCTGTCGGTGCCGTAGTAAAGGACGTCGGTGTAGACGGTGGTGATGATCTGCTTGTCGGGGTCCTCCTCGTCCTGCAGGATCTCGTAGTTGCAAACGTATTGGATGACCTCGTCGTTCATCAGCATGGTCATGGTGACCTCGGTGTTGGTGAAATAATAGGTGATGCCGCCGTTTTCAAGATTGTTCTCCGCAGGCACGTAATTGCCGTTCAGCGTTTCGGCGCATGACGCAAGCGTCAAAAGCAACGCGCAGAGAGCAAGCAGGGAAAGGGTGTATTTGAAAAGTGTTTTCATACGTGTCCCTCCTCAATCGTTTAAAACGTTGACCTGGCAGGTTTTCATCGCCGCCAGCGCGTTTTTGTGGCTCTCGGGCGTGACTCCCGCACAGCCCTTGGCGTCCACGTACAAAGGGATCTCTGGGTAGAACGCCTTGACGAGCATGGCGTTGGAAATGACGCAGATGTCGGTGCAAAGGCCGAGAAAGGTAATGCTTTCGATCTCCTCCTCGTGGGAGAGTATCTCGATCAGATCCTTAGAGCCAAAGGTGATCTTATCGATGGCAGGTGTTTTGCGCAGAGGCTCAAGCAAGGGGTGGATCTGCCAGCCGTCGGTATCCTTGATGCAATGGCGCACGGGGAGATTTTTGCCCTCCTGCGTGCTTTCGTAATCCTCAAAATGGGTGTCGCGCGTAAAGAGCACCTTGCCGTCAAAGCTCTCGATGCGCTCCTTGACGTAAGGGAGGATGGCAACTGCCTCCGGAGTGCCGAGGGCACCGTCAATAAAATCGTTTTGCATATCTACAACAATCAGATATTTCATTTGGCTTCTCCTTTTTCTGCCTTCATTTTTGAATGGTGGCGGCGGTGGCGTTTTTTGCCTTGAGGTGTAGCTTTCTTTTGCTGCTTGGGTTGATTTTTGGAAACGGAATTTCCGGCGCATTCGGGGTAGGCAATAAAGAGCATATCGGCGCTGACGTGCGCGTGCTTGCAGATCGCCTGCAACAGCAGCATGGTCGCGTAGGCATCACCGTCACTGCGGTGGCGGTGTTCGGGCTCCTCGCCGCACCATGCGCGCACACAGCCGTCCAAGCCGCGTGCCTCGCGGTGCTCGTCCATCTTGCGGCAGAGCTTTTCCATATCAAAGTAGCGGTAGGAGATCTCGGGGAGGTCATAGCGCATGCAATCTCTGCGGAGCGCCTTGACGTCATTTCCGACTGCAAAGCCGACTGCGATATCCACGCTTGCAAACAGCGCCTTCAACGCCTCGTAGTGCTCCGGAAACGCGGGGGATGCCTCCACGTCCTCCTTGGGGTAGGCGAGGATGTTTTGCTCGACGTATTCGTTCCATTCGCATTCGGGGTTCATGCAAACGTCGGTAGCGGGAGTCAGAATTTCAAAGTACTCGTTTGTGACCAAATAACCGACAGAGTAGATCGATCCCGGAACTTGCCCGTTTGCAAACTCCATATCAAAAAAGAGAATTTTCATCGCGATCCCACCTTTTTCCTTCTTCTTGGCTTGATTGTATCATATTTTTGAGCACATTTCTATCAAAATATGTAAATAATCAAAAAATCCGCAAAAAGCTATTTACAAATTGCGTTTTTTGTATTATAATAAATGCGCAAGAATCATCAACATTGCGCAAAATGTGTCAACGGAGGATTTCACAATGTATAAATGTGAGCGCGAGGACGAGATCATCGCCCTTTTGACCGAAACCGAATACGCCACGGTGGATTATCTGGTGCGAAAGATCAACATCAGCGCATCCAGCATTCGCAGGGATCTGAAAAATCTGGAGGAGCGTGGGCTTGTAGTGAGGAGCTACGGTGGCGTTAAGCTGGCAAACTCGCTTGGCAAGCAGATCCCGTTTTCCTTGCGCAGTCACGAGAACAGCGCGCAAAAAAAGCAGATGGCAAAGGCAGCTGTAGGGCTTTTGCATACGGGGGACACCGTGTTTTTGGACGGCTCCAGCAGTGCCTTTTTTGTGGCGGAGCTGTTGCCTTCAATTGGCGGTATCACCGTGATCACCAACAGCGTGGACGTGATGAGCTGTCTTTCGGGCTACGACATCAAGGCGTACTGCACGGGTGGAGCGATTTCCGAGGATAACCGTGCGGTGCTGGTTGGCGGCTACGCGCAGGAATTTTTGAGCAAGATCCGTGCCGATGCGGCAATTTTTTCGGTGCAGGCGGTCAACGCCGACGGCGAATTTTTTGATTGCTACGCCGACGAGGTGGCGGTGCGAAACGTAATGATCCGCAATGCGCGCCGCAAGATCCTTTTGTGCGATAGCAGCAAGTGGGGCAAAAACTCCACCTTTTATCAAACGAGCATGCAGGACGTAGATTATCTGGTCAGCGATAAGTCGCCCGTGTCCTTCTTCCGCGATCCCACACCCGAAAAGTATATTTTGGGATAAAGCATAATAAAAAGAAGCTTGTGCCAAAGGGCGATGTTCTTAGCGGAGAAATCACAAATCAGGTTGCTTTATTTAATCCGCAGTAAATAAATAAGTAACCCCGACAGATTTTAATGTCTGTCGGGGTTGTTGTTCTATTCGATAAATTGGAATTTATCTGTCTTGTTTATCTATAAATATTGATTTAGATCCATCATCAAATTCAAACTTATCACTACAAGTTCTAATATAGGCACTTCCGATTTGTGATTTTAAATAGGGAATAATATCTCTATCATAATTACAAATAGTATTTATAGCAAACAGATGAAGATTGTTCGGATCGTTGATATATTCATCATCTTCATTTCCGGCTAAAAATCTCCAACCGCTATCAGGCTTTCCCTCATCCGGTTGTTCTCTGTACATATATCCAACTTTAAAACCCTCTTTGGTTATTTTATCCGATGCAAAACAACCTTCTCCGTTAGGTTCATTCCATTCAATTAGTTTTTTGATTTCTACTTTTATAAAATCATTTTTCTTTTTAAATCTGTCGAAGAACCCCATTTTTAATCCTCCATAAATTCTTATTTATCGTTCTGTTTTATCGCCGGTTTCGCCTTTGTATTACAGCGTTGCAAGCAACGCCGGCACAGGGCAAAGCCCATACCCCTAAAGTTGCACGCATCCAAAGGCTCTCCCTTTGGGAGAGCTCCCGCGATAGCGGGTGAGAGGGCGTTTCATTCCATAATCTAACCCTCTCCGTCGGCTACGCCGCCACCGTCTCGCCGCGGCTCGGTCACGCTCGGGTTCTGACACCACACCGTGGTGTCATTCATTCCCCTCGCGCCGCTTCGCTACCCAATGGGAGAGGCTTTCTGTTAGCCCAATTATAACACAAATCGGCAGAGGAAACAATCCCTCTGCCGAATTTTTTGTACTTGTTTCATTCTCTGCTGATGACATCAAGGGAAGTTGAATCTTTCCTTTTCTCTTTTACAGCTCGTTGACGGTGGTATCCTGACGGGAAACGGTGATTTCAAGGTTGCCGTTCTTGCAACGGATCTTGTCGATCATTTCCTTTTCGTTCACGCCTTGACGCATGGTGATGTTGTAGGTCAAGCGGAACAGGCTTCCCATGTTGGTGGTTTTGACGCGCATCAGATCGTGCGCGGTGGTGTACTGCGCAAAGATGTCGTCAAAAATGTCGGAGTAATCCAGATCCTCGGGAATGGTGATGCTGATGGTCTTGTAGACGGCGGCATTCTTTTTGGTGCCGAGGTCCAACAGATTGTAGACCAGGAAGAAGATGCACAAAATGACGGTAAAGAGCACGGCAAAGCCGAGATATCCCATACCGGCAATCAAGCCCGCGCCCATAGCAAGGAAGAGGGTGCAGATCTCTTTTGCGGTTCCGGGAACCGAGCGGAAGCGCACCAGGCTGAACGCACCCGCAACGGCAACGCCGGCGCCCACGTTTCCGTTGACCATCATGATCACCACGCAGACAACCGCAGGGAGCAGAGCCAGCGTGACCACAAAGCTTTTTGTGTAGCGCGTGCGGAACATGTAGCAAAGAGCCATCAAAAGTCCGATGACAAGGGAAACGCCGATGCAGAGCAGAAAGTCGGTGACGTCGATCAGGGCGGTCAATTCATTGTCAAACAGACCGCGAAACAGTTTTTCCATATTCTTGTTCCTCCGTATGTTGTTTGATCGTTTGCAGCAGCCTTCTTTGATAAGCTGTGCCGTATTTTGAAAATGAGGTTTTATAGATGTGCTCGCGTGTTAAGACCTCGGTCATCCAAAGGGGGATGCCGCCCGAGCATTTGAGCTCCATAAGTACTTTTCCTTCCTCCAGGAGCGGCTCACCGTAAGGCTCACAATCCAGCGTCAGATTGTCCCAACGTGTCAGGATCGTATCGTCAAAGGTGACGCGGAAGTCACCGCCGTCCCGTTCGTAATACGCCTCACGTTCGTAGGAGAGGTAGATGACGGGATGGAGGGTTTGATAATAATCCAGGGCGTGGTCGATCTCGCGTGTGATCTGCGTATCAAGACTGCAATGCTGCTTTTTTGCAAGCCAATCCAACGCCTCGGTGTGTGGGAGCGATACGCGGCGCTTGTACACCACGCGCTTGTATTTCTTTTTCAGCTCCACAAACACGGTGCTGTCCGCGCCTGCACGCGTATAGCTTCGAACGCGCAGCTTTTCCTTATACACGGGCTTTTCGAGCGAATGACGGATCAAGCGAAAGGAATCGGTGTCGTAGTACAAATTGCGAATGGTACTGCGGCCGTATTTATCCAGCTTCATGTAAGGCTCCATTGCCCGAAGGATCTTTTCCTTTTGCTCCAAGGTAAGCATGTATTTCAATTCATAGCGTTGAAATACGGTTTGAAATCCCATTTGCATCCTCCTTTCTGCGAAACGTGCGTAAAAAACAGGGGCAGATACCAACCTAAGTCAGTATACCATAAAATGCGTGCGATGTCAATAGGATTTTTTGATGCGTACGTTTTATGAAAAGAGGTTGATGAACAGATCGACGATATACACCAGCACGCCGGATGCGACCAGAACGGAGAGCACGAGTGCCAGAATGCGTACGGGGGTGGAGTGGGTAGAGGTGTTTTTGTTCGACATGGTATGAAACGTCCTTTCGGTGAATTATTTTTTATCAAGCAGAACGCCTGCTGCAGGGATCTTGACCTTTTTCAGTCCCTTTGCGTCCTCGGGGATGTGTGCGGTGTCGGCGGTAGCCGCAACCAGCTTCTCGCCTTTTTTCAGGGTCATGAGCTGTACACCGTTTGAGGTGCGTGTGGACATGATGGGAATGAGCGAGGATTTGATGAGAATGGCGCGCCCGTCGGAGGCGGTGAGCAAAAGCTCCATGGGTGCCTTTTCGTAAAACGCCGCCACAACGGGAGATGCCTTGGAGAAGGCGGAGGTCAGCTTGCGGCGGTTGCCCGTGGTCTCGTAATTGGCAACCGAGATGCGCACGCCCTTGCCGTTTTCAAAGATGAACACGATGTTTTCCTTTGCGGGATACTTGTTTTGGATGTTCATCAAAATCGGCTTTTCGTCGGGGTCCATGTGGAGCTTGACGGGCAGATAATCGCCCAATGCCGAAGCCTTGGTGTTGTCAAAGTCCTCTGCCTTGGCGCGGTAGAGCTGCTGTCGGTTGGTCAGGAAGATGAGGTTGTCGGTGTTTTGACCGTCCATCAGCTCCAGCTGCTCGTCGCCGTCCTTAAAGGATTGCTCGTCGTTGCCGCGCAGGGATTGGAAGGTAATCTTTTTGAAGTAGCCGTCGCGGCTGAGGACAAAGCGTGCAGGGTAATTTTCGACGTGCTCCTCCTCGTTGTATTCCTTCACGGCACCTGCCGCCATGATCTGCGTGCGGCGAGGCTGACCGTATTTTTTCTTGATCTCGGTGAGCTGTTGAATGATGACTGCCTTTTGCTTGAGCTCGTCCTTAAGCGTCTCCTCCATGTCGGCGATCTCCTTTTGCAGATCCTCGATCTCGGCAAGGCGGTTGAGAATGTACTCGCGGTTGAGGTAACGCAATTTGATCTCGGCGATGAAGTTTGCCTGGATCTCGTCAATGTCAAAGCCCTTCATCAAATTGGGAACCACGTCGGATTCCTTTTCGGTCTTGCGGATGATGCGAATGGCTTTGTCGATGTCAAGCAGGATCTTGCCAAGACCCAACAGCAGGTGCAGCTTGTCTTTTTTCTTTTTGAGGTCGAACTTCAGCTCGCGCTTGAAGCATTGCAAACGGAATGCGATCCACTCGTGCAGGATCTCAATAAGTCCCATGGTGCGCGGCGTGGAGTTGATCAGCACGTTGAAGTTACAGCGGAAGCTATCCTCCAGGGGGGTGAGCTTAAAGAGCTTTGCCATCAGCTTTTCGGGGTCGGTGCCGCGGCGGACGTCCAAAGTCAATTTAAAGCCGCTGAGGTCGATCTCATCGCGGAAATCGGTGATCTCCTTGATCTTGCCCTCTTTGTAAAGCGCGGTCAGCTTGGCAATGATCAGCTCGATGGTGGTGGAGTAGGGGATCTGAATGATATCGATGCAGCTGTTTTCCTTATCGTATACGTAGCGTGCACGCATGCGCACAGAGCCGGATCCCGTGGTATAGATCTTTTTCATCTCCTCGGCGTCGTACAAAATGACGCCGCCGCCCGAGAAGTCGGGAGCCTTGACCAGCTCCATCATTTTTTCAACGGGGAGCTTGGGCTTACGAAGCAGCGCAATGGTACCGTCGCAGATCTCGGCAAGGTTAAAGGAGCAGATGTTGGACGCCATACCAACGGCAATGCCCATATTGGGCATGACGAGGATGTTTGGGAAGGTGGTGGGCAGGAGCACGGGCTCCTTCATGGTGGCATCGTAGTTATCGATCATATCCACCGCATTCTTTTCCACGCCTGCAAACAGCTCGTGGCAGATGGGATCCAGCTTTGCCTCGGTATAACGGGATGCAGAGGCTGCCATGCTGGAGGAGTACTGCTTGCCAAAGGAGCCCTTGGAATCGATCAAGGGGTGCAGGAGGGTGGCGTTTCCGCGCGTCAGACGCACCATGGTCTCGTAAATGGAGGCGTCGCCGTGGGGATTGAGCTTCATGGTCTGTCCTACGATGTTGGCGCTCTTGGTGCGTCCTCCCGTCAAAAGCCCCATTTTATACATGGTGTAAAGGAGCTTGCGGTGCGAGGGCTTGAGTCCGTCGATCTCGGGGATCGCACGGGACACAATGACGCTCATAACGTAGGGCATGTAGTTCTTTTCAATGGTCTCGGTGATGGGCTGGTAAACGATGGGGGCGTAAACGATCTCTTTTTTTTCTTTCTTTTGTTTTCTTGCCATTCTTGGATGGTCCTTTCTGTAGGATGTGGATGACAGGATCGTATCGGGGGAGGGATGTATCAGACCTCGCGCACGGTGTGTGCCGCGGCGCGGATCATACGGTTATAGAGCGCAAGCCCCAAGCCGTTCATGGGAGGCAGATGCGCGTAGATGATCTCGGCGTCGGTGGTGTCGGCATCGCGCAGAGCGTGAAAGAGCCGACGTGCCTGCGTTTGCAGGTCGTTGCGTCCTCCGACGGGGAGAAGATTTTCATGCTTCAAAGCGCCGCACTCCTCATCGTAGCATAGGATAGCACAGCGCGTGCGATTTTGCTCGGCTTGCAGGAAGGCGAGCACGTCCTCGTCTTTGCCCGTCAGCAGTACCAAGGGCGCCGTGGGCGCATAATGGCGATACTTCATGCCCGGGGAAAGGGGACGTTCGTTTTCGGCAAGGCGGTGCAGTACGGCGTCGGCAACGCGAACGTTGGCGCAAACCATAGAGAGTGCGTCGCAGGTGATGCCGCCCGGGCGCAACAGGATCAGCCCGTCACCGTCGATCTTGACGATGGTGGATTCCAGACCGATCTCGCTCTCACCGCCGTCGATGATCATGTCTACGCGCCCGTCCATATCCTGTGCCACGTGTGCGGCGCAGGTGGGGGAGGGTTTGCCCGACAGATTTGCCGAGGGGGCGGCAATGGGAAAGCCGCAAAGCGCGATCAGTCGATGCGCCACGGGATGCGAGGGGCATCGCACCGCCACGCTGTCCAGTCCTCCCGTGGTGGAGAGGGGAATGGTGTCGCGTCGCGGAAGGATCACCGTCAAGGGTCCCGGCATAAATGCCTTGGCAAGGCGGTAGTATAATTCGTTGGTCACGGCATAGCGCTCGGCGTCGGCAGGGTTTGCGACGTGAATGATAAGGGGATTGTCCGAGGGACGACCTTTTGCGGCGTAGATCTTTTTTGCCGCCTCGTCGCGCGTGGCATCGCCGCCAAGACCGTAAACGGTCTCGGTGGGAAAGACCACAAGACCGCCCGCGCGCAAAATGGAAGCAGCTTGCAAAAGCTCCCCCTCCTGCGCTTGCGGATCGTCAATTTTGATGTGCTGTGTGTTCATTGCTGATTATTTTTTCTTTTTAGAGATCAGTTCACGGATCAGGATAACTGCAGTAATTGACACAGCGAATATGGCGAAGGCGCCCACAAAAAGTAGTCTGATTTCCAAATCAATATCTCCAATTCTTTATTTTTTCTTTTTCGAGTTCAGCTCGCGGATCAGGACAACAGCAATGACTGCCGCAAAAATCAACGCGACACCGAAAAATGGAACTGTTATATCCAAAATCAATATCTCCAATCTTTTATTCGTTGTTTTTGAGGCGTTCTGCCGTCTCTGCGGTTGCAAGGGCGTCGATCATGCCGCCGATGTCACCGTCGAGAAAGCGCTCCATGGAGTGAAGCGTCAGACCGATGCGGTGGTCGGTAATGCGACCTTGCGGATAGTTGTAGGTGCGGATGCGCTCACTGCGGTCGCCCGTTCCCACCTGACGGCGGCGGTCGGATGCAATGGCGTCGTCCTGCTCGCGTTGCTTCTGATCGTACAGAATGGTACGCAGCATACGCAGAGCCTTGTCTTTATTTTTGAATTGGCTTCGTTCCTCCTGACATTCCACCACAATGCCCGTAGGCTTGTGCGTCAGGCGAACGGCGGACTCGGTCTTGTTGATGTGCTGACCGCCCGCGCCGCTGGATTTGCAGGATTCAAAGATGAGGTCGGCGGGATTGATCTCCACCGATACCTCCTCTGCCTCGGGGAGCACCGCAACGGTTGCCGTTGAGGTTTGAATGCGTCCCTGGGACTCGGTTTCGGGCACGCGCTGTACGCGGTGCACGCCGCTTTCGTATTTAAAGCGGGAATATGCGCCCTCGCCCTCAATCTGAAAGGCAAGCTGGCGGTAGCCGCCAAGCTCGGTCGGGTTTTCGCTGAGTAACGAGCAACGAAAGCCTACCGAAGCGGCATACATGGTATACATGCGGTAAAGGACGGCGGCAAACAGCGCGGCTTCCTCGCCGCCCGCGCCCGCGCGGATCTCTACCATTACGTTTTTTTCATCGTTGGGGTCGCGCGGCAAAAGCAGAACGGTCAGCTCTGCGCGCAATTGCTCCGCCTCTTCCTTCGCCTCTCTCAATTCCTCGTTGACCAGCGCACGAAAATCGTCGTCGGCGTCCGCAAGCAGGGCGTGTGCCTCGTCGATGCGTGCTTGCGCGCCCTTAAAGGCACGGTACTTTTCGATGATGGGGGAGAGAGATTTGTATTCCTTGGCGATCTCGGCACAGCGTGCGGGATCACCTGCTATTACAGGGTCGGAGAGCGAGGCCTCCAGGTGCAAATATTTATCTTCGGCTTGTTGTAATTTTTCTAACATAGGGGACCTCCTTTCATAAAATCCCAATAAAAGATTGGTTAACGATGGTTGCTGAAAACGATGGTTAATCGCCGAGCGCTTTTAGCCCTCCTCCGGGAGGAGGGAAGTGCCGCGCTAAGTCGCGGCACAGGGAGGAGCCTGCGGCGTTTTAGAATAGCACTTGCCATAAAACTACTGCTTTGTGTTCGTACACGCAGGCTCCTTCCGTCATTTTCTTGCGAAAATGCCACCTCCCTCCCGGAGGGAGGCTTAGGATAGTTTCACCTTTCGCGAAATGTAGTGTTGCCTAGATGGAGTCTAAAATGAATTAAAATTGATAGAACGCCTTGAATGCGCGGTAAGCCTCGTACAGGTCTACCTTGGAGATCAGCTCGTAGGGTGCGTGCATGGAGAGGACGCCGACGCCGATGTCGATGGTGTCAACGTTGTGCTTTGCCATATACTTTGCAACGGTTCCGCCGCCGCCCACGTCGGTCTTACCCAATTCGCAGATCTGCCATACCACGCCTGCCTCGTTCAGGCAACGGCGTACCCAACCAACCAGCTCGGCGCTGGCATCGGAGGTGCCGCTCTTACCGCCGCTTCCGGTGTACTTGCAAATGCTGACGCCGCAACCGATCAGGGATGCGTTGCGAAGCTCGTAAACGTCTGCGTAGTTGGGGTCGTAGGTTGCGGTAACATCGCTGGAAAGGCACTTGGAGTTGGCGCGAACAGCCGCCGCGTTGCCGCCCATTGCCTTTGCGATCTCGTCGATCACGTCGGTGATCAGGCTGCTCTGCATACCGGTCACGCCATCGCTGCCGGTTTCTTCCTTGTCGACAAGCAGGCACATTGCGGTGTGCGTGGTGTCGGTGCTGTCGATCATTGCGGTCAGGGAAGGATATGCGCAAACGCGGTCGTCGTGACCGTAAGCGCAGATCATGGAGCGGTCGAAGCCAACGTCACGTGCGCGTGCCGCGGGAACGATGCAAAGCTCGGCGGAGAGGAAATCGTCCTCGGTGATGCCGTACTTTTCGTTCAGATAGTTGAGCACGCCCATCTTGACCTTGTCCTTGTCCTCACCTTCTACGGGGCGGCTGCCAACAAGGATGTTGAGCTTTTCTGCGGAGAAGACGTCGTTTAAGGGCTTGCCTGCCTGTGCGCGTGCCAGGTGGGGGAGCAGATCGGTGATATACATTACGGGATCGTTCTCGTCCTCACCGACTACGATCTCAACGGGGGTGCCGTCCTGCTTGATGACCACGCCGTGGAGCGCAAGAGGCATTGCCAGCCATTGATACTTGCGGATGCCGCCGTAGTAGTGGGTCTTGAGGAAGGACATGCCGCTCTCCTCATAAAGGGGAACGGGCTTGAGGTCCAGGCGGGGGGAGTCGATGTGTGCCGCGGTGATGCGGATACCGTTATTGATCGGCTCGGTTCCGATGCGGAACAGGAAGATGTTCTTGCCGCGGTTATTGTAGTAGAGCTTGTCGCCTGCCTTCATCGGCTCGCCAAAGTTCCAGGCGCGGTAGCCTGCCGCCTCGGCGATCTTCACGCTCTCGCATACAGCCTCGCGCTC
The DNA here is from genome assembly GCA_017453305.1 of Clostridia bacterium. GTDB lineage: Bacteria > Bacillota > Clostridia > Oscillospirales > CAG-272 > UMGS1865. The sequence continues at coordinate 35,859 of JAFTKJ010000003.1, read as the reverse complement.
GGTCTTTGCCGCGTCGAGGTACTTGACGTAGCCCTTGGCGTAGTCGTATGCTTCTTCAACGACCTTGCTGCCTGCCTGGTCGTAGACGGTCTTTTTTTCGTAAGAAAGGTTTGTTTTTTCGGACATGATGGTTACTCCTTTTTGTGTATGCTGAAATTTAAAAATACAAGGTTGTATACAGCGAATGAGCCTCGGCAAGCGCTTTTACGTAGCGTGCGGTGGCGGCATCCGGAATTTTGACAAGCGTTCCCATTTCGCTGACGCATTCGGGGTCCTGCAGCCACGCGTCCACCGCATCGGTGCCTGCGTGGTACGCGGCAAACACGGTCTCCCACACGCCGTAGCGTTGGTAAAGGTAGGAGAGATATGCGGCGCCGCATTGCAGATTTTTTTGCGGCTCGTAAAGTCTTCCCGCCTCCTCAGCGCTCTCGCCCAGGAGCTTGGTCTGGATCATGGAAAAGGTGTCGGGCGTCAATTGCATCAGCCCAATGCCGCCGTCCTCTCCCACAAGGTCACCCGAAAAGCCGCTTTCGGTGCAAACGGTCGCCCAAACGATCGCCTCGGGAATGCCGTACGCCTCTGCCGCCGCGCGAATGTCGTCGGCATAGCGCTCGTTAAGGGGGTATTTGTTGCGCTCAAGTGCTGTGGCAATGCCGTCGTAGGCAAAGCCAAAGCCGACCGAAAGCGCGAGAATGAGTAAAAGGATCAGCGCACTGCGCGCATTGAATTTCACGGTGTGATCACCCCCGTGGCACGCAGAATGCGATAGACCTCTGCGGGGAGCAGATCGGCAGAACCGTTGTTTTCGATGATATAATCCGAGTGCGTTCTGAAATACTCGTCGCTCTTTTGAGAGGTGATGCGTCGCATTGCCGCCTCGGGCGTAATGCCGTCGCGCGCGACGATGCGCTCCAGGCGCAGGGCACGGTCGGCAAGCACCGAGACCACGGCACCGCAGATGGTTTGTGCACCTGCTTCAAAGAGTTGCGGTGCGTCAAACACGGCGGCAGGGATCTCGCGGCGACGCAAAAGCTCTACCCGTCGGCGAACCTCCTCCATCACGTAGCGATGGGTGATGCCGTTGAGGCGTTCCAGTGCGGCAGGGTCGGAAAACACAATGGCACCAAGGATCTGGCGGTTCAGTGTGCCGTCGTCATGAAGGATCTCCTTGCCGAATGTCAGCGTTAGCTCTCGCAGGCAGGAGGAGGGCGGAACGAGCAGATTGTGGTAGACCTCGTCCGCATTGATGACGGGAAGTCCGTAGGAGGCAAAGATCTTTGCGACCTCACCTTTCCCGGCGCCCGTAGGTCCCGTTAAGCCGATCAACAGCATGGCGGCACCTCCATTCGTGTGCCGTTTGCGGCATCCGAGGCGTACGCAGTCTCCATGACGCGTTGCACGTACAGTCCGTCACGCAGGGAGGGAGAGAAGGGCGTTCCGCTTGCCGCCGCCGAAAGAAAGGCGTGCATGCTTGCAAGATGCCCATAGAGCCAGCCTGCGGGAGCCTTGACCGACGGGAAGACAAGCCCCGGGTATCGCCCGATGCACTCCAGGCGTGTAAAGCCGCGCAAGCCTCCAATGGGGGCATCTGCGGCGGTGTTATCGTAATAGTAAAGCCAATTGGGCTCCATCAGGGAAAATTTCAAAGCCCCCTTCTCGCCCCAGATCTCAAAGGAGAGATCGTCGTTGGCTCCGGGTTGAAGCTTGCCCACGGCAACCGTGCCGCAAGCACCCGTATCGGTTTTTCCAAGCAGGTAGAAGGATTCGTCGGCGTTGGTCTGCCATACGCCGCCATCGCGTCCCGTGCGCGTGGGGTACGCGATCTGGCTCATTCCGCTGACCTCCTTCAAGGGTCCGCACAAAAAGCCGAGCAGATCGATGACGTGAGAGCCAAGGTCAAAAAGCACGCCTCCGCCGCAGACCGAGCGGTCCTGCTTCCAGCCGGCACGGCGTGCGGTATCGGTGGCACTGCTGTGCAGATACTTGCCCTCAAAGGTCAGGATCCTGCCGATGCGCCCCTCGTCAATGAGCTGCTTTGCGCGCAGAACGGGGGAGAGCCAGCGATTGTTGAATACCATACCGCAGACCTGTCCGTTCCTTTGGGGGAGGGCGTTGATCTCCTCCGCCTCCTTGACGCTGATGCACAAGGGCTTTTCGCAAAGCACGTGCTTGCCTGCCGCAATGGCTTTTTTCAAGGTCTCAAAGTGAAACAGATTTGGGGTACAGACGTCAATGACGTCGATGTCGGGATCGTTGATGAGCACGTCGGGGTCGGTGGTGGCAATCGCAATGCCGAATTCTTGTGCCACGCGGCGGCTTTTTTCCTCCGAGGTGGTGCAAATGCCGCGCACCTCGGCGCAAAAGGGGAGAGGTCCGTAAAAGAAGGGGAGATTTTGCACAGCCCACGTGTGCGTTCTTCCCATCGAGCCAAAGCCAAGGGTGCCAATGCGGAGCGTTTTTTTGTTCTGCAGGTCCATGTTGGTATTCATCCTTTCCCAAATTTTTGCGTGTAGCGTCCCATGCGTAAAGGGTTACACACCTATTCATTTTATTATACCGCATTTTTTTCTTTTTTGCAATAGGAAAAACGATTTTATTTGTAAATTCCTGCCCTCAAAGCACTTTTTTCGTCTCTTTCGTATTGCAATTTTTCGAAAAACCGAGTATAATATAAGGTGAACCGACCAAAAAAGGGAGAGCAAGGCATGGATCAACTGCTGACAGAGCTTGAAAAACAGAAAATAGAGTGGGAGACCGATTGTCCACTTTCGCAGCATTCCACCTTTCGCATTGGGGGACGCGCGCGCCTGGCGCTCTTTCCCGACACGCGCGAAAAGCTGGTGGGGGTGTTGCGGATGCTGCAGGATGCAGGCATTCCCGTGCTTGTGGTCGGACGGGGGAGCAACGTGGTCTTTTCCGACGGCGGATACGATGGCGCCGTGATATTGACCGACAAATGCCGTGCGGTACGGGTGTGCGGTGAGCGCATCTATGCCGATGCCGGGGTTTTGCTCTCCAAGCTTGCAAACGAGGCGCGCGAAGCCTCGCTTTCGGGGGTGGAGTTTGCCCATGGGATTCCCGGCACGCTTGGCGGCGCGATCTATATGAACGCCGGCGCTTACGGCGGCAGTATGGATGCGGTCTGTGTTGCCACCGAATGCTACGACCTTGACAGCGGCAGGATCTGCACCTTTCGCGGTGCACAGCAGGCGTTCGGTTATCGCACCAGCGTGTTTGAGCAGCGTGGGCGATACGTGATCCTTGGTGCGGAGCTTGCCTTGAAGGTGGGAGATCCCTCTCGGATCTCGGCGCAGATGCGCGACTATTGGGAACGTCGCAAAGCCTCCCAGCCCTTGGAGTTTCCCAGCGCAGGGAGCGTTTTTAAGCGACCCGAGGGGCATTTTGCAGGCAAGCTGATCGAGGATTGCGGCTTGAAGGGATTGACGGTTGGCGGTGCGCAGGTATCCGAAAAGCATGCGGGCTTTATCATCAATCGCGGCTCTGCCACGTGCGAGGACGTCAAGCGCTTGGTGGAACAGATCCAAGCCGTCGTTCTGGAGCGCACGGGGGTCGCCCTGGAATGTGAAATTCGATTTTTGTGATAGGATTTATTTTTGAATGATGCGGAGAGGAGGTGTGACTGTGTCCTTTGCGGAGCAATTGTGCGCGGAGCTGTTGGAGCTTCCGCTCAAAAAGCCGTGCTGTCGGCGCGCCTTGTCGGCAGGTCTTTTGCTTGGCGGCGAGCGCGTTTCGGGCAGTCTTGTCAAATTGCGCTTGCACCGTGAGGCGGTGGCTGTTATGGCGGTCGCCTTGCTTGAAAAGACCTATGCCAAGATGGCACAAACAACGGTCGTGGGATACCACGGGCACCGTCAATGGGAGCTTTCTCTTCCGTCTCCTGCCGCCGCAAAGCTGACGGGGCAGCTGCAATCGGAGGACGCCGAATTGGATCGGCTTTTGCATCTGTCGGATTGCGAGGGCTGTCGCGCGGCGTTTTTGCGCGGTCTGTTTTTTGCGTGCGGAACGGTCAACGATCCCGGCCGCTCCTCTCACTTGGAGTTTCTTTTGTCGCACCCTGTGACGGAAGGAGCTGTAACAAAGGAGCTGGAGGCACTCGGATACCCACCCAAGCGCATCGAACGTGCGTCGGGCGTGGGGCTTTACTACAAGGATGCGGGGTCTGTGGGAGATCTGATCACCCTGATGGGCTCGCACAATATTATTTTTGAGTTTTACAACGCACGTATCGCACGGGATATCCGCAACAACGAAAACCGCGCGACCAACTGTGTGGCAAGAAATATTCAAAAATCCGTCGCCGCCGCCGCGCGGCAGATGGAAGCCATCGGGCGCTTGATGGGGAGCGGAAAATTGGACGCCCTGCCCGAGCCCTTGCGTGAGACGGCGCTGTTGCGCTACCGCAATCCCGACGCTACGCTGGACGAGCTGAGGGAGATGCACCACCCGTCCATTTCCAAGTCGGGTCTTTCGCACCGACTGCAAAAGCTGATCGATGCCGCAGAGGAATAATACGTTTCTTTTGCAACGCTTCACGAGTTTTAAGAAAGGAGCTTTGACGTATGAGTGAGTTCGTGCATTTGCATTTGCACAGCGAATACAGCCTTTTGGACGGCGCATGCCGCGTTTCCGATATTCCCAAACGGGTAAAGGAATGCGGTCAGAATGCCGTTGCCATGACCGATCACGGCGTAATGTACGGTGTGATCGCCTTTGATCTTGCCTGCCGCGCCGAGGGGGTACACCCCATCATCGGTTGCGAGGTCTACGTGGCGCCCGATTCGCGCTTTGATAAGACCAACGGCGGACAAGGCTATGCCGATCACCTGGTGCTCCTTTGCGAAAACATGCAAGGCTATCGCAATCTGACCGAAATGGTGTCACGCTCCTTTACCGAGGGCTTTTACAACAAGCCGCGCGTGGACGATGAGCTGTTGCGCCGCTATTCGGGTGGCTTGATCGCGCTGTCTGCATGCATCGGCGGCAGAATTCCAAAGCTCCTTTCCAAGGGGGATTTTTCGGGCGCACGCGAGGCGGCTTTGCGCTACCGCGATATTTTCGGTGCGGAGAATTTTTATATCGAGATTCAGGATCACGGTCTTGCCGAGGAAAAGCAGGTCATGCCGCACCTGATCTCGCTTGCTGGGGAGTGCGGTCTGCCTCTTGTGGCAACCAACGACTGCCACTATCTGCGCCGCCGTGACGCCGATACGCAGGCGGTATTGATGTGCGTGCAAACCAACACCACGGTGGACGCAGGCAGACCTGCGGCGTTTGCCACCGACGAGTTTTATCTCAAGGACAGCACCGAGATGTCCTTGCTGTTCCGTTCTTGCCCCGAGGCGATCACGAATACCGTGCGCATTGCCGAGAGATGCAACGTGGAGTTTGATTTTTCCACCACGTATCTGCCGAAATTCCCATGTCCTGCGGGGGAGAGTGCCAAGGAGCATTTGCGTCGCCTGACCTATGAGGGAATGGCTTCTCGCGTTTCGCGCGGACACCTGACCTATGGAGAACACACCGAGAAGGAGTACGTTGACCGATTGGAGTACGAGCTTTCGGTCATTTCGCAAATGGGATATGACGATTACTTCCTCATCGTACAGGATTACGTCAATTTTGCAAAATCCAAGGATATTCCCGTAGGTCCCGGCAGAGGCTCGGGTGCGGGGAGCCTTGTGGCATATATGCTTGGCATCACCGACGTGGATTCCATTCGGTTTGATCTGCTCTTTGAGCGTTTTCTCAACCCGGAGCGCGTCAGCATGCCCGATATCGATATCGACTTTTGCTACAACCGACGCGACGAGGTCATCGAGTACGTCACGCGCAAGTACGGGAGCGATCACGTTTCTCAGATCATTACCTTTGGCACCATGGCGGCGCGTGCCGCCATTCGCGACGTGGGGCGCGCGCTGGGCATGTCCTATGCCGACGTGGATACCGTTGCGCGTGCCGTTCCGCAGGAGTTGAACATCACCATCGATATGGCATTGCGCCTGCCCGATCTCAAAGCGCTTTACGAGGGCTCGGAAAACGTGCGCCGTCTTGTAGACACGGCACGCGCTCTTGAAGGAATGCCGCGCAACGTATCGGTGCATGCGGCAGGCGTGGTCATTACCGACCGACCCATCAGCGAGTATCTTCCCGTGGCACTGAGCAATGGAACGGTTATTACGCAGTTCGATATGGACACCGTTGCAAAGCTGGGATTGCTCAAATTTGATTTTCTGGCGTTGCGCTATCTGACCATTCTGCACGACGCCGAGCGCATGATCCGCGAGGAGGAGCCTGCGTTTGACGTGGAAAAGCTCCCCTTGGACGACGCCGCGACCTACGCACTCATTTCCTCGGGAAAAACGGGGGGCGTGTTCCAATTGGAGTCGGGTGGCATGAAGCAGATGCTGATGAGTCTTCAGCCTTCTTCTTTGGACGACGTCATTGCGGCAATCGCACTTTATCGCCCGGGACCGATGGATTCCATTCCCACCTTTATCGAGTGCCGTCACAATCCGCAAAAGGTCACCTACGTCACGCCGCTACTGGAGCCGATTTTGCGCTCCACCTACGGATGCGTGGTCTACCAGGAGCAGGTCATGAGCATCTTCCGCGAGATCGGCGGCTACACCTTCGGACACGCGGACGTGGTGCGACGTGCCATGTCCAAAAAGAAGGCGGACGTCCTGCTTGCAGAGCGTGAGAGCTTTGTTGCGGGGGCGTGTGCGCGCGGCGTTGCGGCAGAGGTGGCGGAAAAGCTGTTTTCGGATATGGAAAGCTTTGCAAACTATGCCTTTAACAAATCCCACGCGGCGGCGTACGGAATCATTTCCTATCGCACCGCTTATCTCAAATGTCACTATCCTCAGCAGTATCTTGCGGCACTTCTGACCAGCGTTCTCGGCAGTCAGACCAAGGTGGCGGAGTATATTGCGGAATGTAACGCGCGCGGCATTCGCGTGCTCCCCCCCGACATCAACGAGAGCCGTATGCATTTTTCCACCACGGGAAAGAACATCCGCTTTGGACTTCTGGCACTCAAAAACGTGGGCGTGCAGTTTTTGCAGCAGATCCTGGAGGAGCGGCGGCACGGTCCGTTCGTCTCCTTTGACGATTTTATCAACCGTCTCCCGGCAGGGGAGTTGAACCGCCGCATGGTGGAGGGGTTGATCAAGGGCGGTGCCTTTGACCGCCTTGGAAAATATCGCAGTCAGCTGCTTGCCGTGTACGACGTGATGATCGAGCGTGCCGCACAGCGCGGACGGGACAACCTGGAGGGGCAGCTGGATATGTTCTCCATGCCGGGGCAAAGCGTTGCCGATGCCCCCACGGTAGTCTATCCCGATATTCCCGAGCTTGGCATCCGCGAAAAGCTCACCATGGAAAAGGAAGCGGCGGGAATGTATTTTTCGGGAAGCTTGCTGGATGAGTTTAGCAGTCACCTGGAGCTGATCAAGCCGATGCCGATCTCCGAGATCGTCGGGGAGGACGCCGACCCTGCGGAGCGCACGCCCGTGCGTGTGGCGGGCATCATTTCCTCCATTACGGTCAAAAACACCAAAAACGGCAAACGGATGGCGTTTTTTACGGTGGAGGACCGTGCGGCAGAGATCGAATGTATCGTATTTGCCAACCACTTTGAGGAGCTGGCACACCTTTTACAGCGCGATAACGGCGTGCTGATCCACGGCACGGTGTCGCTCCGCGAGGACGAGCCTCCCAAGCTGTTGATACAGAACGTGGAGCAGCTGGTGGAGAACCGCCGCTTCCGCCCCGAAAGCTTTGCTTCCGTTGGGGCGCAAACGCAGACCGATGAAGTGCGTGCACAGGCAACGCCCGCTCGTGCCGCGGCGCAGGAAAAAGTGCCCGATAAAAAGCCCGAGCGTACAAAGGGCAGTGTTCCTTACAACACCATCGCGAATGCAAAGCGACTCTTTTTGCGCGTGCCGAGTGCCAAGGACGTGCGCTTTTACAAGGCGCGCAACCTGGTGGAGATCTTTGAGGGCGCGCTTCCCACCTTTTTCTACTACGCCGACGAAAAACGATACGAGACCGACGCCCTTGGCGTTTTGATGAGTCCGTACGTCATGCAGGAGCTTTGCGATCTGCTTGGCGAGGAGAACGTGATCTTAAAATGAGGAACGAGAATGATTGAATTTATTTTTTTGGATCTGGACGATACGATCCTGGATTTTCACCGCGCCGAGGCGGCAGCCATCCGCAAAACGCTTCACGCCCTGAACGTAGAGCCAACCGATGAGGTGGTGGCACGCTACAGCGAGATCAACGACCACCATTGGAAGGCGTTGGAGCGCGGAGAGCTGACGCGCGAGCAGGTCAAGCTCGGGCGCTTTCACGTGCTGTTTGAGGAGCTTGGCGTGGGGATCTCCGCATCGGTTGCCAAGAGCCTTTACGAAAAAAATCTGAGTATGGGGCACTTCTTTGTGGACGGAGCACCAAAGCTGCTTATGACGCTTGCGGCGCGCTATCCGCTCTACCTTGCCTCCAACGGGACGCTCTCGGTGCAACAAAAACGCATTGAAAGCGCAGGCATTGCGCGCTACTTCAAGGGGATCTTCATCTCCGAGGAGCTTGGCGTCAACAAGCCAAGCAAAGCCTTTTTCGATTTGTGCGCCGCGCAGATCCCCGGCTTTGACCCTGCCTCTGCCGTCATCCTTGGGGATAGCCTTTCCTCGGACGTGCAGGGGGGTATCAACGCAGGCATGCACACCTGCTGGTTCAATCCAAACGGCAAAACGTGCGGCGATATTCAGCCCGAATTCGAGATTTCTTCACTTGCGCAATTTGCGGAGGTTTTGAAGTCCCTGAACGGCGAAAAAGCGTGATTTTGCCCCGATTTTTGCAAAACGCAACCGCCGGTTGACAAATTTCCAAGTCGATTTGCTTGAAAAAACGCACTTTTTTGCGTATAATCAAGTCACAACCGAAACACGAAAGGAGCTTTTGACAATGTTAGCTGAAAAAATCATGGAGCTGCGGAAAAGCCGCGGATGGTCGCAGGAGGAGCTTGCCGAAAAATTGGACGTTTCCCGTCAGTCGGTCTCCAAATGGGAGTCGGGTGCATCTACGCCCGAGCCCGATAAGATCGTTGCCATCAGCGAGATCTTCGGAGTCAGCACCGACTACTTATTAAAGAATGCGGATGCTTGGCAGGATGCTTCCCACACTGCACAGGCGGAGGCAGAGGCGGAAGAGAAGCAGGGGGCTGAGGAGGAGCTGCCCGAGATGCGCATGCAGGAGTGCGACGATTATCTGGAGACGGTAAAAAAGTCCTCCGCATCGATCGCTCTCGGCGTCTCTCTTTGTATCCTTTCTCCCTTGATGCTGATTCTTCTTGGCGGACTTGCCGATATTTCGGGTATGCCGGCAGAGGGGCTTGCGGGCGCGATCGGACTTGGCACTATGTTTTTGCTCATCGGCGTTGCCGTGGCACTCTTTATCCCTGCGGGGATGCGCTTGTCGCATTACGAGTATTTGGAAAAAACGCCGTTCCGCCTCTCACCCTCTACCGAAGGGGCGCTGAGGGAGGATGACAAGGAGGACGAAAAGCGTGGAACGACCATGATCACCGTGGGCGTTGTGCTTTGCGTGTTCAGCATTTTGCCGCTGTTGCTGGTGGGGTGCATTTTCCCCGAGCGTGAGCTGCTTTTGGTGCTTTGCGTTTGTCTGTTGCTTTTGGTCGCAAGCATTGGCGTACATCTGCTTGTGCGTGCCGGCTGTATGCGCGGTGCGTATCAGCGTTTGTTGCAAACGGGAGATTACTCCAAGGAGAACAAAAAGGGTGCCTACAAGGTGGTGGAGGATCTGTATTGGGCAATCGTTGTGGGTGCTTACCTTGTTATCAGCTTTTTGACACATGCATGGCACTTGACCTGGATCATCTGGCCCGTGGCGGCGGTGCTTTCCGCTCTTATCCCCCTGCTTGCGGGGAATTTGAAAAATCGATAAGAGTTATTGAAGAATACAAAAAAGGCGTCCGCACGTGCTTGCAAATGCGGACGCCTTGTGTTATAATGGAGTTGTAAATCGTTCAAACGAAAGGACAAAAGCATATGACGGTGGAAACGGTAACGAAAAAATCGCACGACGTAGTGGTCGTTGGCGGCGGAATTGGCGGTGTGTGTGCCGCGGTGAGCGCCGCGCGTATGGGGGCAAGCGTACTCCTGATCGAAAAGAGCATTAACCTTGGCGGTCTTGCCACGCGCGGACTGATCAGCTGGTACGAGCCGCTTTGCGACGGTCAGGGACATCGCATGGTAGGAGGCGTTGGCGAGGAGCTGATCCGCCTTGCTGTATCGGTCGGCTTGGAGGATCTTGCGCCCGAATGGAAGAAGGAGGGAGCTTCTCCCGAGGAGATCAAAAAACGCTATTGCACGCATTTTTCCCCCACGTTCTTTTCTTTGGCGCTGGATCGCTGGGTATTGGACGCAGGCGTGGAGCTCGTGCTGGATTCGCACGCGACCTATCCCGTGATGGATGAAAAACGCCTGCGCGGCGTGCTGGTGGAGGATGCCGCAGGGCGCGCGTTCTACCCGGCAAAAATGGTGATCGACGCTACGGGAGACGCGATGCTTGCCCATCGCGCAGGCGTTCCTTGCGAGCTTGGGAACAACTTTTTGAGCTATTGGGTGCATGATTTTTCCTATGAGAGTGCACAAAAATACGTTGCAGATCAAAATCTTGCAGCCTTCCGTCATTGGAACCATGCCGGCTCTTCTGCAAACGGAAACGGACATCCTGAGGGGTTGAAGCTCTTCCATGGAGACAGCGCCGAGGAGATCACGGAGTTCGTTCTGCGCGGAAAGGAATTGGTGTGGCAGAAATACGAGGGGATTGATCCGCATACGCGCGAGATCATGACCCTGCCCGAAATGCCGCAGTTCCGCACGGTGCGCCACATTGTTGGAAAGAGCACCTTCCAAGGCACGGAGGACGGTGTTCCTTGCACGCATCCCATCGGTGTGATCACCGATTTCCGCAAGGGCGGCACGCATTACGCCATCCCGTACGAAACGCTGTACCATCCCGACTATCCAAACCTCCTCACGGCAGGGCGCGTCATCAGCGCCACGGGTGAGGGATGGGAGATTACGCGCGTCATTCCCGGCTGTGCGCTCAGCGGTGAGGCGGCAGGCGCGGCGGCGGTGTTGGCACTCTCGCACGGAGAGGACGCAGATCGCGTACCGTATGACGAATTACACACAGTATTGGAGCAAAAGGGTGTGCTGTTTGATCTGCACGCGTAACGTTTAAAATCTGTAAAAATGCAAAAAAGAGGGGCTCGCAAGGCAGGTTGCTTTGCGAGCCCTTTGGCTTTATGAGAGATTTTTCAAAATCTCGTCGTAAGATTTTTCGGTGTACTGATCGGCACCCTCGGGAGCGGAAATGGTAACGTCGTCGTTAAAGCTGACGTATTCGGTCGTCAGCGTCAGGTGCCTCATGCCCCCGTTTACAATCACGAGCATTTCAAATTCGATCTTGGTCAGTACTTGTTCCTTGTTAAAATAGAACGTTCCGCGCATGTTTCGGTACGTGGCGTCAAGATCGTCCAGATCGAACGATGCCAGCACAGGATTGAGTTGCGTTTTGGTGAGTGGAAGCTCAAATTTGTAAGAACCGTCCCTGGGGTCGAGCACTACCAATACGTCCTTCAGATCTGCACCGGTAAATTCGGGAAGATCGGAGGCTTCCGAGGTGCTTTCTCCGGCACTCTTCTGCAACAGCTTTTCAAATTGCTCCTGCGTGCAGGCAACCTTGATCTTTTGATCCTCGGCAGCAGTATAGAAATATCCATCCACATATGCGAAGGCAGTGGTTCGGGTTACGGCATCGGCTTCATGTGCCTCTGTGTACCACCTTGATATGTTCGTATTGACGCTCAAGGCATTCTCATTTATTTTGACGGTTGATGCATTTTTGGTTGTGTAGCCGCTTGACACGGTGGTAACGGTCACGACTGCTTCCATTGTTTTGATTTCTTCCATCGTTTTGAGTGCTTTATCATATAGTGATTGCGCGGTAGGCGTACCACACGAAACAAGCGGGAGAATGCAAAGAAGAAGAGTGAGTGCAAGAATTGTAATTCGCTTTGTCATGGCGTTTTTCCTTTCATAAAAGCATGATTCTCAATCAGGGTAATACCATTGTAACATTATTTGTACGAAATGTCAATAGCTATGGAAGGATTTTCAAGCACCGTATCTCTAAGCCCAAAAAAGGACCGCAGAGCGAGTGCTCTGCGGTCTTTTTACTTTGATAGAATTACAAATCAATTGCCGAACAGCTCGTCGTAGGTGTAAGCGGTGTAGTCATCAGCATCTGCGGGAGCGGCAACGGTGGGGGTCGTTCCAAAGTTGACGTACTCGGCAGAAATGGTGATGGCGGAGGTAATGCCGCTGATGGTCAGGGACATCTCAATGTCAACCTTGCTCAGTACCTTCTTATTGGTGAAGTAGAAGGTTGCGCTGATGTCGTCATAGTCGGCTTCCACAGACTCGCCCATGCCCTCAAGCATGCTTGCGATCTGCTCTTTGGTCAGCTCTACGTCAAAGCTGTAGGAGCCGTCGTCAGCCTTTACAAGCTCGATCTCCTTCAGATCCTCTTCGGTCAGGGTGGGGAGGTCGCTTGCCTCTGTGCTGATCGTGCCGGACATTTCGCTCATCAATTCTTCCATCTGCTCCTTGGTGCAGGTAACCTTCATTTTTTCGTCACCCATTACTATGTAGAAGCATTCGTCTACGTATGTGTAAGAAATGGTTTGCTCGCCAAGGATTTCGCCCATGTCCATGGTCATTTCCATTGCCATAGCATCTTCGGTGAATTTGGTGTTTGCGATGACTTCCATGGTTTGGGATTGACCTGCAACGGTTTGGGAGGTGGTAATGGTCATTTTTACTTCGCCGCCCTTGGCTTCTTCCATCGTTTTGGATGCACTTTCATACAAGGATTGCGCCGTGGGTGCTCCGCAAGAAAAGAGCGGAAGAATGCAAAGAAGGAGGGTGAGTGTGAGAATTACGATGCGTTTTGTCATGATTGATCGTCCTTTCATAAAAGAGTATTATTCCTTACGGAACAATATCATTGTAGCACTTTTTGCGCAAAATGTCAATGGTTTCGGGAGAATTTTTTCAAGCATTGCATTCCCGATCCCACCGCTTGCGATGTTTGCACCCAAAAAATGCGTCAAAAGTTCTTGAAAAGGGGAAAGTCATTTCGCATACAAAAGAAGCCTCCCCAAAGAGAGCCTATCCGTTTTTCTAAAGCTCGCGCATTCAATCTCACAACTTGTGATGTTCGCACCAAAAACCATGTGCCAAAAGTTCTTGAAGGGGGTGTGGGGGAGCTTCTTTCAAGAAGCTCCCCCGCAAACACTTAAAAAAACGAATCAATCACTCCACCGCCGAGGACGAGGTCGCCGTCGTAGAGGACGAGGGACTGCCCGGAGGTGATGGCGCGCTGGGGCGTGTCAAAGCGCACCGTGAGCTCGTTTTCGGCGGTCTGTTCGACGGTGCAGGGCGCAGGCGCGGCAGAATAACGGATCTTTGCTTGTGCACGAATGGGGGTGGGGAGGCGGTCGACGGCAATGAGGTTGATGCCGTGCGCGGTCAAGCCCGAGCGGAACAGATCCTCGTTCGTGCCCAGCGTGACCGTATTGGTGCGCATATCCTTGCCGCAAACGTAGGCAGGCTTTCCAAGCGCAATGCCAAGCCCCTTGCGCTGACCGACGGTGTAGCGGATGGCACCGTTGTGACGCCCAAGCACCTTGCCGTTAAGGTCGACAAAATCTCCCGAGGGGAAGTCACAATGCAGTGTGCGACGGATAAAGGCAACGTAGTCGCCGTCGGGAATAAAGCAGATGTCCTGGCTGTCGCGGCGACGGGCATTGCAAAAGCCGTGCGCCTCGGCGATCTCGCGCACCTCTGCCTTGGTCAATTCTCCCAGCGGCAGGCGCGTGCGAGAAAGCTGCTCCTGCGAGAGCTGCCAGAGCACGTAGGTCTGATCCTTGGAGCGATCTGCGGCACAGGTCAACAGCCAACGACCGTTCGTATCCTGCCCGATGCGCGCGTAATGTCCCGTGGCAATCGTATCACAGCCACGTGCGTCGGCAATTTGCAAAAGCTTGCCGAATTTTAATGTCTTGTTGCACTCCACGCAGGGGTTCGGCGTGCCGCCCTCAAGGTAGGTGTTGATGAAATAATCGATCACGTCCCGACGAAAATCGGCGGAAAGGTCGCAAATCTCAAAGGGAATGCCCAACAGCGCGGCAATGCGTGCGGCGTCTCGCTCGGCTTCGGGGTCTGCACACGCCGCCGTGTCGGAAAGCACGTCGCAAGGGGAAAAAAGCCGCATCATCACGCCGTAACAATCAATGCCCGCATCGCGGAGCAACAGCGCGCAAACGCTGCTGTCTACGCCGCCGCTCATGGCAAGCAGAGCCGAGGGCGTCTTGTTCCTGTCACTCATTACGCGTCCTCCCAGGAAAGTGTGGTCAACTCTCCCGCGGTCTTCAGATCCTCAAAATTGCCCTGCCGCAGAATTTCGTACACCGCGATCGCTACCGAGTTGGAAAGGTTGAGCGAGCGAAGTCCATCGCGCATCGGCAGGCGCACGCAGGCGTCGGGATTGGCGTGCAGAAGCTCCTCGGGCAACCCCTTGGTCTCTTTTCCGAACATGATGTAAACAGGGTCGGGGTAGTGCACCTCGGTGTAAAGATGTTGCGCCTTGGTGCTGAAATAATAGACCTTGGCGTCAGGATGCTTTGCGTAAAAGTCGTCCAGGTTGTCGTAATAGGTAATATCCAGCTGATGCCAATAGTCCAAGCCCGCGCGCTTGAGCTTGCGGTCGTCAATGGCAAAGCCCAGGGGGCGGATGAGGTGGAGCGAGGCTCCCGTGGCGGCACAGGTGCGCGCGATGTTTCCCGTGTTTTGCGGAATTTCGGGCTCGTGCAAAACGATATTGATCTTGCTCATGTGATAAAAGGTCCTTCCAGAGGTTCGTTTTTTTACATGATAGCACATTTTTGCAATTTCTGCAAGCGGATTTTTTAAAGTTTACAATATCATCATATATTTTTTTGCAAAATATAGTATAATTATTTTGATTAACTTCAACACGCGCGCGTATTGCGCGCGGCAGGAAAGGATTTTTAACGTTATGTCACTCTTTACCAAGATGTTTGGCACCTACAGCCAAAGACAGTTGAAAAAGCTGAAGATCATTGCCGATCAGGTGGATGCGCTGGAGGATACCTATCGCAACATGTCCAATGCCGAATTGCAGGCAATGACGCCAAAGCTCAAGGCAAGGCTTGAGGCAGGGGAGACTACGGACGATATTTTGCCGGATGCATTTGCGGCGATCCGTGAGGCGGACGACCGTGTGCTGGGCAAGCGTCCCTTCCGTGTGCAGGTGCTGGGCGGCATCGTGCTCCACCAGGGGCGCATTGCCGAAATGAAAACGGGTGAGGGTAAAACCCTTGTGGCAACGCTCCCCGCATACCTCAACGCGCTGACGGGCGAGGGTGTGCACATCGTTACGGTCAACGACTATCTGGCGCGCGTCGGAGCTGACGAGATGGGACGCGTATACGAATTTATGGGCATGCGCACGGGTCTTGTGGTGCACGGGCAGAGCAATGCGGAAAAGCAGCTTGCCTACGAGGCGGACATTACCTACGGAACCAACAACGAGTTCGGCTTTGACTATCTGCGTGACAACATGGTCGTTTACAAAAAGCAAATGGTGCAAAGAGGGCACGTGTTTGCCATTGTGGACGAGGTGGACTCGATCTTGGTGGACGAGGCAAGAACGCCGTTGATCATCTCCGGTCCCGGCGAGACGGCGACCGACCTTTACGAAAAAGCCGACCGCCTGGTGCGCACCATGAAAAAGCACGTGGTCAAGGAGATGGACGCCAAGGAGGACCAGGACAACATCGACGCCGACTATATCGTCTATGAAAAGGCAAACAACGCCGTTCTGACCTCGCGCGGAACCAAAAAGGCAGAGAGCTTTTTTGGCATTGATAACTTCAACGATGCCGAAAACGCCACCATTTCCCACCACGTTCAGCAGGCGATCAAAGCGCATGGATGCATGCACCGCGACGACGATTACGTGGTCAACGAAAACGGCGTTATGATCGTAGATACCTTTACGGGTCGTCTGATGCCCGGCAGACGCTATTCCGACGGCTTGCACCAGGCAATTGAAGCCAAAGAGGGTGTCAAGGTGCAAAAGGAAAACAAGACGCTTGCAACCATCACCTTCCAGAACTACTTCCGCATGTACCGCAAGCTTTCGGGTATGACGGGTACGGCGTTGACCGAGGAAAACGAGTTCCGCGAGATCTACGGTCTTGACGTGGTGGAGATCCCCACCAACAAGCCCATGATCCGCGCCGATCACAACGACGCGGTCTACCGCAGTCTTGAGGGAAAATATCGCGCCATTGTCGAGCAGGTGCGCGAATGCCACGATAAGGGGCAGCCCGTGCTTGTGGGTACGGTCTCCATCGATAAATCCGAGGCACTCTCCCTGCGACTCAAGCGTGCAGGCATTCCTCACACCGTGCTCAACGCAAAGTATCACGCAAAAGAGGCGGAGATCGTTGCGCAGGCAGGCAAAGAGGGAGCCGTGACCATTTCCACCAACATGGCAGGACGCGGAACCGATATTCTGCTTGGCGGTAACCCCGAGTTTATGGCAAAGGCGGATATGCGCGCCATGGGCATCTCCGACGAGGCGATCGCCGCTTGCGCCGGATTTACCGAGGTTGAGGATGAGGAGATCATGGAGGCAAGACGCGTGTTCCGTGATCTGGTTCAAAAATATAAGGCACAGATCGAGCCAGAGGCAGAGCGCGTCCGTGCGGCGGGCGGCTTGTTCATTCTCGGTACCGAGCGGCACGAGAGCCGCCGTATCGACAACCAGCTCCGCGGTCGCGCGGGACGTCAGGGTGACCCCGGTGAGTCGCGCTTCTTCCTTTCAATGGAGGACGATCTGATGCGCTTGTTCGGCACCGAGAGATTGCAGGGCGTGGTGGATGCACTCAATATGCCCGAGGATATGCCCATTGACGCAAAGATCCTTTCGGGTGCCATCGAAAACGCGCAAAAGCGTATCGAGGATAACAACTTCAAGCGCCGCAAGCACGTGTTGGCTTACGACGACGTTATGAACCAACAGCGCACCATCATCTACAAACAGCGCCGCGAGGTGCTGGATGGGGAGGATATCTCCGAGACCATTCAAAAAATGCTTTCGGGTGCGGTATCTGCCGCCGTGCACACCTATCTTGCAGGCGACGAGCGCGAGGATTGGGATTTTGACGGTCTGCGCGCGCATTATCTCGGCTTGCTGACCACCGAGGAGGATTTCCGCTTTGACGAGGAGACCCTGAAGCACGTCAAGCGCGAGGAGATCGAAGAGGAATTGGAGGAGCGCGTGCTGAAAAAGTACGCCGAAAAGGAGGAGCTGTTTGGTACCGAGGTGTTCCGCGAGGTGGAGCGCGCCATTCTGTTGCGCAACGTCGACACGGCGTGGATCGATCATATCGATATGATGGACGATCTGAAAAACTCGGTGGGACTGCAATCCTATGCACAGCGCAATCCCGTTACCGAATACCGCATCCAGGGTGCGGATCTGTTTGACACGATGGTGGAGGACATCCGCCAGGGAACGGCGAGAGCCGTGCTGTCGGCATTCCCCCGTCCGCAGGGCATTCAGCGCGTCCAGGTGGCAAACCCCGTCAACGAGGGCTTTGCGGGAAGCGGAGAGAAGAAAAAGATCATCATCAAAAAGCCTGCGGGCAACACGGTGGTCAAGGACGCCAACTCGGTTGGCAGAAACGATCCCTGCCCCTGCGGTAGCGGCAAAAAGTACAAAAACTGCTGCATGAGATCGCAGAATCAGTCCAACGAGTAAACGGAGAGACCTATGGGATTTGGATATTTATTGCTTGGGTATCTTGTTACGTTCGTCATTTATATCACGGCGTCGGCGGTCGGCATCGGCTCGGTGGCACTCCTGTTGGGTTACGTGCTGATGCTTTTGGGCTTGTGGCGTCTGTGCCGCTACCAGGCGGCGTTCGCCATGGCAAAGTGGCTGACATTCCCCTTGCTTCTGACGGCACTGTATGCGGGCGTAAAGGATCTTTGCACACTCTTTTTGTGGAACGATCCGTTTGGCAAGGGTGTGGCATCCGTTATGGAATGGGCGTCCTTCCTTTTGATCGTGGTCTTTCACTTTGCCATGCTGTACGGCATCCGCATGATCGCCATGGAGGTGGGACTTCCCAAAATTGCCACCCTGGCAACCAGCAACACCCTGGCGGTGGGGCTGTACGCCGCACTGTACCTGGTCGGCAGTATGCCGTTTGTGGGGGAGAGCGTAAGACCGTATCTGACGCTGTCGGTCACGCTGTTCAACCTGGTGTTTATCATTTCCGACCTGATCCTGCTGTTGCAATGCGCAAAGAACATTTGTGCCGAGGGAGACGAGGAGGTCGCTCCCAGACCCTCGCGCTTTGGGTGGATCAATCGCATTGGCGATGCGTACAACCGTGTGCATGACGAGCTGAACGAAAAGTCGCATGCCGACGGTGAGGCGTTTATGCAACGCAAAATGGAAAAGCAGGCGCAACAGCAAGAACAGCAGCAGCGCCCCCGTACGCACTCACACAAAAAGAAAAAGAAAAAATAATGCACCCGTGCGGTGCAAAACGCAAATGAGAGGAGAAGAGCGTGATGCAACCGAATGCAAAAGGACGTCTGAGCCTGAAAACGGCATTGCCCGCAATGCTGATTTTGGCGCACCCCGTCATAGGCTTTTACGATATTTTGCCCGATGCCGTGGGATACTTGCTGTTGTGCGTTTCCCTGATGCGCCTTTCCGACCTCAACGAGCGCTTGTCGGATGCTCTGGGGCAGTTCAAGCGCATGATCTGGATCAGCCTTGGCATTTTCATTCTGCAATATTACGTGCACCACGTGCTCTCGGGAGTGGGAAAGCTCAACCCCTACGAGGTGCCCACCATGGTGCTCCTTGGCGCATTTGCGTCCTCCGTTTTGCAGATCTGTTTTGCGCTTCCTGCCTATCGGAACTTCTTTTTGGGCATGGAGGCACTCGTCACCCGTCACGGCGGTGAGGAGCTGCAGGGAAAGAGTGAGCGCATGGCGCGCCGCACGGGCGTTTTTGTGGTGCTCTCGGCGGTTTTGTCGGCGCTCCCCGAGTTGTCCGTTCTGACCACCTTTGAGTTCCAGGAGGAAAAGCTCCCGTTTGACTGGTATCCCTTTATTGGGCTCTTCCGTGCGATGGTGCTGATGGTCCTGATCGTATTATTCCTGGTATGGATCGTTCGCTACGTGCGTTGGTGGCGTGCGCTTGTGCGCGACGCGCTTTTGATGGAAACGCTGGAGGCGCGGTATGCGGCGGAGGTCCTTCCGTGCACCGATATGCTGACCATGCGCCGCTTCCGCTTTGCGGTCGTCTTTTTGGCGTTGGGATCCTCGTTCGTGCTCAATTTGCGCATCGAACAGCAAAATCTGTTCCCAAGCGTGTTTGGCGTGGTGCTTATCGCCGTTGGTGTTTTGATCTTTGGGGAGGACATGCCCCAAAAGAAACAGCTTTTGCTGTTGTCTGCCTTTTTGGGCGCTGTCAGCATCGGGCAACTGCTGTTCAACGGTTATTACACCCGCTATTACTCCTATGAGGAGTCTGGCTGGGATCTGGAGGCGTCTCGGCTCTTTTTCGAGCTGCGCCTGACGGAAATGGTAGAGGCGTTGCTGTTTGCCTTTTTGCTGTGCGAATTGTTGCGCGCCCTGCTCTCCTTTGTGCAGGAGCGTGTGTACGAGCGCTACGGCGGAGAGGAAGGTAACGAGGTCTCAAGGCGTGCCACCGAGCGGTTGCAAAAAAAGTTCCGCACACGCATATACGCCACCGTTGCGCTGTTTTGCGTTTCGGCAATATGCAGTATGACCGAGATCTTTTTCCAAATGGAATGCCCTTGGATGTGGTGGGTCGCCACCGCTGTGGGTGCCGTTGCCATCGGCTGCTTCGTCTCCCTTTTGTATGCCGTGCTGGATCATCTGTCCTGGCAGGCGTCCGACGTTCCCATGCATAAAAGAGATTGATGCGAGGCATAATAAGCACGTACCCAAAATCAAAAAGGAGTGCTCATTATGCAAAACAACAACCAAAACAAGAATCAGAATCAAAACAATCAGAATCAGAACAATCAGAATCAAAATCAACAGAGTAAGAACCAACAGAACCAAAACAAGAATCAGCAAAACCAAAACAAGGCGCAGAACAATCAGAACGAGCGCTGACGTTGCCCTCCTGCGGGAGGGTACATAAAAAGGGGAGTGGGTCAACCAACGGTTGCTTGACTTTGCCGACACCCCGTGATACAATCAAACCGTTAAAAACCGAACGGGAAAGGAGGGACGCGTATGTTTGTGATCGATCGCATCCCCGACGAATTGTTTGAGGAACTAAAGCGACGCGGCGTGCAAAAGGAGGAGATCCTGCTTGCCGCACACGCCGACCGCACGCCTTGGCACGAGGTGGGGGATTACTATCTCTTTGCGAGTGCTGCGCGGCTGATGATCTTGCATCCCACAAAGGAGCAGGGTGAGGAGCCGTTTACATATGCCGAGCACCCGATTCGCGAGATGAAGCGTTTTGCGGTGGAGGAGCTGTTGTCCTCCGGCCGTCTTGTGGCGCGCATGGGGGAGGACGACACCCCCATTCTGCTTGCGGCGTTTACCAACTTCTGCAAGGAGTCCATGTTCCTCTTTGCAAAATACGCCAACAAGATCGCGGCAGGCGAGACGTTTGAGGTAGATGAAAAGGACGATCCCGCCTCCAAGAGCTGCCCCAAGTGCGGCTTGCGCTATCCCGATATGAACCGCCGCATTTGCCCTCACTGCATGGAAAAGGGCAAGATCTTCCGCCGCTTTTCGGTCTTTTTGTTCCGCTATCGGTGGTCGCTTGCAGTGGCGGTGCTCTCGTTGGTGTTCCTGACCTCCATGAGCATTTTAGCACCCTATCTTTCCAGCGGCTTCTTTTACGACGAGGTCATTTACGGCAAGGAGGGCGTAGATCGCTTTGCCGGTGAGATCCTTTTGGTGCTGGGGCTGATCATTGCCACGCGCGTACTCAAAATGCTGGCAACCATGGTCAACAACTACATCACGTCCACCATTGCGGCAAAAATGGTGTTCGATTTAAAAAAGACCATCTTCTCCGCCATCGAGCGCCTCTCGCTCAGCTTTTTTACGGGCAGACAAACGGGAGGATTGATGACGCAGGTCAACGAGGATGCCAACACCATCTACGGCTTTTTCTGTGACGGCGTCCCTTATATGCTCATCAACATCGTGCAGGTCATCGTGCTTGTGGTCCTGCTCTTTATCATGCAACCGCTTCTGGCACTCATCTCGCTGATCACCGTTCCCGCATTTTTATTCATGATCAAGTGGATGTACCGCCGTCAAAGAATGTACCATGCGCGCAGATACTCCAACTCCAAGCAAATGAACGGCTTTCTTGCCGACGTTTTTTCGGGCGTGCGCGTGGTCAAGGCATTTTCCAAGGAGCAGGAGGAGATCAAGCGCTTTACCTATCGCAACCAAAATCTTGCGGCAAGCGAAAAAACGCAGGCACTCTTTTCCAACTACGCCTGGCCCCTGGCGCATCAGATCCTTTATATCGGCAACATCGTGGCGTGGGGCATTGGCGGCTGGATGATCATCGGCGACTTTGGAGGCATGACCTACGGCTCGCTCCTGACCTTTATCGCGTACATGAACATGATCTTCTCGCCCCTGGAGTTCTTTGTGCACTTCTTCGACCAGACGGCAGATTGCTCCAACGCCCTGCAACGTTTGTTTGAGATCATGGATGCCGAGCCCGACGTGGCGCAAAAGGAGAACCCCGAGCGTCCCGATCCTTTGGGCGGCGAGGTGGTGTTCGATCACGTTTCCTTCTCGTATCAAAAGGGAAAGAAGATCATCGACGACGTCAGCTTCGAGGTTCCCGACGGGCATATTTTGGGCATTGTGGGACACACGGGTGCGGGAAAGAGCACCCTTGCCAACCTTTTGATGCGCATGTACGACGCCGAGGAGGGCGAGATCCGCATTGGCGGCTATCCCGTCAAGGATCTGGAGCTTGCCACACTCTACCGCAACGTAGCCATCGTGTCGCAGGAGACCTATCTCTTTATGGGCACCATTCTGGAAAATATCCGCTATGCACGTCCCGACGCGACCTTTGAGGAGGTCATCGAGGCGGCAAGATGTGCGGGTGCGCACGACTTTATTATGAAGCTTCCCGACGCGTATCATACACGCATCGGCTTTGGATACAAGGATCTTTCGGGCGGTGAGCGGCAGCGTGTGTCGATCGCGCGCGCCATTCTGAAAAATCCAAAGATCCTGATTCTGGACGAGGCGACCGCCGCCATGGATACGGGCACCGAGCGCAAGATCCAGGAGGCGCTTGGTGAATTGATCAAGGGAAAGACCACCATTATGATCGCGCACCGTCTGTCCACCCTGCGCGACGCAGACGAGCTTGTGGTCATTGAGCACGGCAAGGTTGCGGAGCGCGGCACGCACGAGGCTCTTTTGCAAAAGGAGGACGGCATTTACAAAAAGCTGTTCACCCTGCAAGAGGAAGCACTCAAGAGTGCAGGCATCAGCGAATAAGAAAGGAGACGAGGATATGAGACCGCACAGAGGGATGAGAGGCGAGCGTCCCGAGGGAGGCGAGCAAAAGAGCCGTACGTTGGCGGAAATTTCGGTCACCGTTTGGCTGACTCCGGCAAACGCCTCGTTCTATTTGAAAAACGATTTTTTACATATCAAGACCGAGGGCTACGAGGGGCGCGCGTTTTTGTGCCGCCAATTCCCGTTTGAATTGGAGTGGGAATTCATCTCCGTGATGAACGAGGACAAGGAGGAGGTTGGTATCATCCGCTCGCTTTCCCTGTTTGAAGGAGAGATGGGCGAGATGCTGACCGAGGAGCTCAAGCGCCGCTACTACGCGCCTGTAATCGACCGCATCTATTCCATCAAGGAGCGCTACGGCTTTTCCTATTGGAAGGTGCACACCGCCGACGGAAACGTCAGCTTTACCCTGCACGATACCTATCGAAGCATCATCCGTGCCGCACACAATCACATCATTATGTTGGATGTGAACGGCAACCGCTTTGAGATCCTTGACACCGAAGCACTTGACCGTAAGAGCTACAAAAAGATCGAGCTTTATCTGTAAAGGAGACGCATATGAGTAACATTCCCGCGCGCCTCCTGGAGGAGGTTCGACGTGTGGCACCGCAGATCGAGGAGGGGACGCTTGTAGAGGCGTTTGCCACCAATCTGGATCTGCGTGAGCCGACCAAACGCAGCAAGACCGTGACCGTTCTGACGACGACCGAATTGCTGGTGTACGTAGAGGATGCGCTTTATTTGCGCGAAGCCTGCGAAAACGTCAAGCAGCTTTCGGTGTGTCACGGCGTGGGCTGCTGCTACGTGGAATACGTCCGTGCCGACAGCGACGAGATCGTTTGCTGTGGGCGTGCCGACAACCGCTACCAGGGAATGCTGGGGCAGTCGGTCAAGCGGATGAACCATTATCTGCGCTACGGCGACGCCGATTTTTCACGCATGAAGCAGGTGGAGGAGGCGATCTGCCCCAAGTGCGGAAAGCCCTATCCGCACGGCACGCACGTGTGTCCGCGCTGTGCCTCCAAAACGCGCGCCATTCGCCGCTTGTTCGGCTTGGCAAAGGCGGAATGGTGGCGCATTGCGCTCTCTGTCGTTCTGTTCTTTATCAGCACGGGGGTGAGCGTGATCATTCCCATGATCAACCGCATCATGGTGGACGATTACATCCAGAATACACAGGCAGAGGTCACGTCCGTCTTTTTGCTTGGCTTTTTGGGCATCGTGCTTTCGCTGTTGGCAACGAATATTCTGCGCCGCCTGATCGGCGTGGTGCGCAGCTACTTTTTGACCATTGCGGGCAATAACCTGATCGTGCGTTTGCGCGATACGGTGTTCCGCAAGATCCAGGAGCTCTCCATCGCGCGCGTATCCTCGCGCACGTCGGGCGAACTGATGAAGCGCGTCAACGGCGACACGCGGCAGATCAAGCAGTTTTTGATCAATCAGATTCCCAATATGCTGGAGCAGCTGCTTTTGTTGGTTGCCATTTCGGTCATATTGTTTGTGTATGATCCGCTTATGGCATTGCTCATTCTTGTTCCCATGCCGCTGGTGGCGCTGGCGTTCCGCATGTTCTGGCGCTTTATGCGCGTGATGTTCAATCGCCGCTGGCAGGTCAACTCGCAGGGAAGTGCCATTCTGCACGACATCTTTTCGGGTATCCGTGTGGTCAAGTCCTACGGCATGGAAAAGCGCGAGGAGGAGCGGTTTGTCAACATGGCGGCGCAGGAGCGCGAGCTGCAATTGCGCATTGAGCGCTTTTGGGCGGTGCTGATGCCCATGCTCCACTTTTTGATGGGCTTTGGCGAGTTTGTGCTGTTGTATTACGTGGGTACGCAAATGCTTGCCGGCAAGATGACGGCGGGTGAAATGTCGCAGTTTTCGTCCTACGCCTCCATGGTGTTTGGTCCTTTGATGTCGCTGATGCATTTTCCGCGTCAGTTTATGAACATGATGACCTCGCTCACACGCGTGTACGAGATCATGGATGAGACCGTGGACGTGGAAAACGGCGAACAGAAGCAGATCCCCGATTTGCAGGGGTACATCGATATCAATCATATTTCCTTTGGCTATGAGGAGTCGGACGAGGTCCTGCACGACGTAGATCTGCACGTCAAGCCCGGCGAATTCATTGGTCTGGTTGGAAAATCGGGTGTTGGAAAGTCTACGCTGATCAATCTGATCATGCGCATGTACGACGTGGACGAGGGCTCGATCTGCATTGACGGTACCGACGTGCGCAACATTTCGCAGGAGGCGTTGCGCGCACAGATGGGCGTTGTGCTGCAGGAGAACTTTTTGTTCACGGGCTCGGTCTACCAGAACCTGACCTACGCAAAGCCGAACGCCACGCGCGAGGAGGTCATCCAAGCGGCAAAAATGGCGGGGGCGCACGAGTTTATCATCCGTCTGCCCGATGGATATAACACCTACGTGGGCGAAAAGGGACACACGCTTTCGGGCGGTGAGCGTCAGCGCATTTCCATTGCGCGCGCGCTGCTGCACAATCCCAAGATCTTGATTTTGGACGAGGCGACCGCCTCCTTGGATACCGAGACCGAAAAGCTGATCCAGGACGCACTCGCGGCGTTGTCGTCGGGGCGTACCACCATAGCCATTGCGCACCGTCTTTCCACTCTTCGCAACGCCACGCGCCTTGTGGTGATGGATAAGGGTTCGATCGCGGAGATCGGCACGCACGACGAGCTGATGGAAAAGCAAGGCATTTACTACGGTCTTGTCATGGCGCAACGCGAAATGACCAAGATGGGAGATTGAACCGAATATAAAGGGGCTGAGTCATTCAGATGCAGAAGACGTGATCCCGCCATCGTCGCCGTACAAAGGTACGGCAGAGGGTGGGAGCGCGGCTAAAAAACACACATAAAATATTGAAATCCGTAAGGATTTCTACCTTAAAAAACCGCTTTCTCTATCTTTTCGACAGAAAAAGCGGTTCGTTTTTTCTTATTTTGCTTGTGTGTTTTTGTTCTGCGCTAAATGAATCAGCCACTTATCATGTTTTTTTATTCACTGCGCAAAGCTTCCACAGGGTTGCGTTTTGCGGCAACGCCGGAGGGGAACACGCCTGCAATCAGCGTCAGCGCCATGCTGATGCCAACCAGGATCAAGCCCGCAACGGGCGGCAGGACCGCCTTGAGATTTGCAATGCCCGTAAAGTGGAAGAGAATGATATTGACTACCACGTTCAGCCCCAGCGTGATCAGAATACCCAGGGCACCTGCAACAAAGCCGACGATCAGCGTTTCGGCGTTGAACACGCGGCGGATATCCTTTTTGGATGCGCCGATGGCACGCAGAATACCGATCTCCTTGGTTCTCTCCAGCACGGAGATATAGGTGATGATACCGATCATGATGGAGGAAACGACCAACGAGATGGCAACGAACGCGATGAGCACGTAGGTGATGGCATCCACGATGGTGGTGACCGAGGACATCAGGAGCGCGACGTAATCGGTGTAGGAGATCTGCTTTTCTTCCTCTACGCCTTTGTTGTACTTTTCAATCAGCTCGGAGACGTAGTCCTTATTTTCAAAGGTGTCGCTGTAAAGATTGATGCCGGAGGGGGAATCGAGAGAGACGTTCCCAAGCAGGGAAAGGTTCTTTTCGTAGGTGGATTCGGAGTAATCGTTGAGATACTCGTCGTAAAGAGCGGCAAAGCTCTTGTCGTCCAGGGTTGCCAGCGTGCCGTTCATCATCATCAAAAGCTCCTCGGGTGTCTTGCCCTGCAGCATCTGATTCATTGCGGCGGCGTATTCCTGCTTGTAGACCTCCTTAAAGGATTCATAGAAGGTGTACTGCAGCATGTCGTCGCTCAGGTTTGCAATGGCTGCCTGCGCCTCTTCAAAGGACATGCCCTGCGTTTGCATCAGCGCGGCAACGGCAAAGTTGCGCAATCCACCTGCCTGTTCGATGCGTTTGTTGAACTCTGCCGCGACCTGCTCGTCGGTGGGGGTGGAGATCAGCTGCTTGAACATGGCAAGCTTGGAGGCGTCGTCCATGGTGGCAACGTGCGCCAGGATCGCCGCCTTCTTCTCTTCGGCGGTGGGTTCCTTCGTGTCTGCGGACTTGAAGGGCTTGCCCGTCAAAACGTCCACGTTGGGAGAAGCGATCTGCGCTTGGATCAATTCGGAGGTCGCGGTCTTTTCGATGGCGTACTCGGTCAATGCCGAGGTGTATGCAATGGTGCCGCTGAGAATAGCGGAGGTTGCGTTTTCACTCGGGCGGATGATGCCCGTGATTTTGAGGTCGGTTCCAAGCTTTTCGTGATCAAAGAGGAACTTCAAGCCCGAATCGGAGTCGCTGATGTCGGCATAGGTGCCGTCCAGCTGCTTTTGGAAGCACTCGGACTGTAAAAACAAACGGAACTCCATGTCGCACAGCTCCTCGTAGGTCCAGGAGCGCATCTCGGAGGTATCGACCACCTCACCCTTGGAGGCAGCCTTCAGTGCTTCCATAATTTCGGCCTCGGTGCGCAGACCCAGCGCATAAAGGGCAAGGTCGCTGATCTCGTTTCTTTTATTGACCACCAGCAGTACCTCGTTGTAAGCCGTGGGCCACTTGCCGTGGATGAGATCGTACTCTTCCTTGATCAGGTTGTTGACCAGCTCACCCTCCTCGGTGCCGGGGAGCATTTCCTCCCATACGTCAAAGGCACCCATCATCGAGCTGCCGCCCATGCTACCCATCATCGAGCCTGCGGTGCTGTTATTCATTGCGCCTCCGTAGATGGCGTTGATGAGCTCCATAGCATCGGATTTGAGCACGGCACCGTCGGTGTCCTTGGTCAAAACGCTCCAATCAAAGTTGTAGGTATACTGAATTGCGGTCAGGTATTGCTTGAATTCCTCGGTGGATTCCAGATATTTCTTAAAGGATTTGAGGTCATTGGTGTTCTTCTCGGCGCTGTTGAGCGAGTTCATCAGCTCCACCACAATGGTGCTCTCGTACACCTTATCAAGGGGACGCTCCTCCTCTTCGCTGTCATCGGTCTGCATCATCGAGCCGATCAGGGAACTCAGGTCGGTGGTCTCTGCCATCAATTGGATGGGGTAGCTTGCCAAGGTGTCACGCTGGACTGAGTTGATATAATTGTTGACACCCGTGGAGACCGAGAGGATGAGCGCGATGCCGATGATGCCGATGGATCCCGCAAAGGAGACCATAAAGGTACGCGCTTTTTTGGTCATGAGGTTGTTGAGCGAGAGGGAAAGCGCGGTGAAGAAGGACATAGACTTTTTTCTCTTGGAGGCGCGGATGCCCGTGCCACCGAGCTGATAGCGGTCAACGTCCTCGGCGTGGATGGAGAATGGATTGCGGCGCTTTTTGCGCTTCTTTTGCGCAAGCTCCTCGGCACTGCCGTAATAGGGGTTGGTATCTCCCACTACGCGGCCGTCCAGGACGCTGATGATACGGGAGGAATATTCCTTTGCAAGGTCGGGGTTGTGCGTGACCATAATGATCAGCTTACGCTTGGAGATCTTGCGCAGAATTTCCATGATCTGTACGCTGGTCTGCGTATCCAAAGCACCGGTAGGCTCATCCGCCAAAAGGATCTCGGGGTCGTTGACCAGGGCGCGTGCAATGGCAACTCGTTGCATCTGACCGCCCGAGAGCTGGGAGGGCTTTTTGTGCAGCTGATTGCCAAGTCCCACGTCACGCAGAGCCGCCGTTGCGCGGGTGCGGCGCTCTCTGGGGGAAATGCCCGAAAGGGTGAGCGCCAATTCGACGTTTGCCAGCACCGTTTGGTGGGGGATGAGGTTGTAGCTTTGGAATACAAAGCCGATGGAGTGATTGCGGTAGGTGTCCCAATCGGCATCGTTGTACCGCTTGGTGGAAACACCGTCGATCACCAGGTCTCCGCTGGTGTATTGGTCAAGTCCTCCGATGATATTGAGAAGCGTGGTCTTTCCGCATCCGGAAGGACCGAGGATAGAAACGAACTCGCTTTTGCGGAACTGCAGGTTGATGCCTGCCAGCGCGCGAACGTTCGAATCTCCCGTTTTGTAATCTTTGATAATTCTTCTCAGCTCAAGCAACGTAATTGCCTCCTAAAAAATGAATAAGATATTTTAGCACTTTTTTTTAAATTCAGTGTGAACAAACGGACGCATTCTGCGGTGTTTGCATGAACGTTTTGTGAAAATGCGTTACGCAGGTTCACAAACTCCGTTTGCAAATTGGCTGTGATACAAATGGTGATAAAATCCGCCCTTTTGCAACAGCTCCTCATGCGTGCCTTGCTCGATGATCTTGCCGTCGCGCATCACAAGGATGAGGTCGGCGCTTTCAATGGTGGAAAGACGGTGAGCAACGATAAAGGAGGTTCGCCCCTGCATCATTTGCGCAAAGGCGTCGCGGATCTTCAGCTCCATACGGGTGTCGATCGAGGAGGTCGCCTCATCCAGGATGAGCATGGGGGGCAGCACCAGCATCACGCGTGCGATGCAAAGCAGCTGCTTTTGTCCTTGCGAGAGCGAGCCGCCGTTTTCTCCCAGCACCGTGTCGTAGCCTTGCGGCAGACGCTTGATAAAGGAGTGCGCGTGTGCCGCCTTTGCCGCGGCGATCATTTCCTCATCGGTGGCGTCCGGCTTGCCAAGACAAATATTCTCACGCACCGTGGCGGCGCGGAGCCAGGTGTCCTGCAGGACCATGCCGTACGAGGAGCGCAGGGAATTGCGGGTCATGTTGCGAACGTCGATGCCGTCTACGCGGATGGCACCGGCTTTGACGTCGTAAAAGCGCATGAGCAGATTGATCAGCGTGGTTTTTCCGCACCCCGTAGGACCGACGATGGCAATGCGCTGTCCCGCCTTGACCTCAAGGGAGAGGTCGCGGATCAGATCCTGCTCGGGGGTGTAGGAAAAGGCGACGTTGTCGAGCGTGACGTTCCCCTCGGGATCGGTGAGCACAGCGGCGTCGGGGGCGTCGGGGGTCAGCTCCTCCTCGTCCAGAAGGGCGTAGACGCGACCTGCGCAGGCAAGCGCGTTCTGCAGCTCGGTCAACACACCCGAGATCTCGTTAAAGGGCTTGGTGTATTGGTTTGCGTAGTTGAGAAAGACCGAAAGCGTACCAACGCTCAGCGTGCTTCCCGTCGAGATGCAAAGGAAGGCACCGACAAGCGCCACGCCTGCGTAAACGAGGTTGTTGACAAATCGTGTGGACGGGTTGGTCAGTGAGGAGAAGAAGGTCGCGCGCAGGGCACAAGCGCCAAGGCGTGCGTTGACCTCCTCAAATTCGGCTTGTACGGCATCCTCGCGTCCGAATGCGACCACCACCTTGTGATTTCCGACGTATTCGTCGATCATGGCGGTCTGCTCGGCTCTCGTTTCGGATTGCTTGCGGAAGAGCGAATAGGTTCGCTTTGCAATGAATGCGGAAACGAAGAGGGAGAGCGGCGTGATGAGAATGACGACCAGCGCGATCTGCCAGCGGAGCACCAGCATGATTACGAGCGTGCCGAGGATGGTGATCAGCCCCGTAAAGAACTGCGCAAAGCCGAGCAGAAGTCCGTCGGTAAACTGATCGACGTCGGTGATCATTCGGCTGACCACGTCACCAACGCCGTTTTGGTCGAGGTAAGAGAGGGGCAGGCGCTGGAGCTTTTCAAAGGTCTCGCGGCGCAGGCGGCGCACCATGCCGTAGGTAATGCGGTTGTTGATGACGTTCATCACCCATTGGAAGAGCGCCGAGAGCAGGGTACACACGCCAATGCGGATGCAGATGCCCGTGACGAGCGACCAATCGACGTTTTCCTTGCCGATGATGCCGTCAATGGCGTCACCCGTCAAAAGAGGAATATAAAGGGTCAGAGCCACCACGGCGGCGGCAAGCAGGAGGGATACAAGAAGTGCCAAGCGGTAGTGCTTGAGTCCTGCCAGCACGCGAGAGGCGGTGCGACGGTCGAAGGAAAGCTTTTTCATGCTGTCTCGCCTCCTCTCTGATATTGCGATTCGTGGATCTCGCGATAGACCTCGCAACGGGCAAGCAGCTCGTCGTGTGTCCCGAGGTCGGCAAGGCGACCGTCCTCCATGACAAGGATCACGTCGGCGTGTCGGATGGCAGAGGTGCGTTGCGCAATGACGAATACGGTGGGGGCATGAGGCAGCGTACGCAATGCGGCTCGCAATGCGGCGTCGGTGGCGTAGTCGAGCGCCGCAGAGCTGTCGTCAAGGATCAGGATTTCGGCATCGCGTACCAGAGCACGCGCAATGGTCAGGCGTGCGCGCTGACCGCCCGAAAAGTTCTTACCGCCCTGCAATACGGGCTCGTCAAGTCCGTGCTCCTTCTTTTGCACAAAGTCCTTGGCTTGTGCGCGCTCCAGCGCCGCCCAAAGCTCCTCGTCGGTGGCGTCCGGCTTGCCCCAAAGCAGATTGGAGCGCACCGTGCCCGAAAAGAGGATCGCCTTTTGCGGAACGAGCGCGATCTTAGCCCGCAGGGCGTCGGGATCCATGGTGCGAACGTCTTGTCCACCCACGGTAACGCGCCCCTTCGTCGCATCGTAAAAACGGGGAATGAGATTGACCAGCGAGGTTTTACCCGAGCCGGTTGAGCCGATGATACCCACCGTCGCGCCGCGCGGCACCGAAAAGCTGACGTCGGCAAGCGTTTCCTCGGAGTCGCCTGCGTAGGTCAGGGAAACCTGCTCAAAGCAAACGGCAGAGTCGGTTGCGCAGGCATCCGTGCTTTGCCGGATCGGCATGCCCGCCGGGGTATCGAACACTGCCTGCACACGGTCGGCGGAGGCGAGTGCTTTGTTCACGGTAAAGATGGTGTTTGCAAACTTGACCAGCTCCACAAGGATCTGTGCCATGTAGTTGGTCATGGCAACCACGTCACCCTGCGACATCGAGCCGACCTCCACAAGGCGCGCGCCCGAGAGCAGGAGCACGATCACGCCTGCGTTGACCACTACCAGCGTCAAGGGGTTCATCAAGGCGGCAATTCTGCCTGCCAGGTTTTGTGCGCGATTGTGCTCCTCGTTGGCTTCGGAGAAGCGCTTGATCTCGTCCTCCTCACGGCAAAGTGCGCGGAGCACGCGCACACCGCTCAGATTTTCGCGCGTGACCTTTGTTACACGGTCCAGCCCCGATTGCACGCGGCGGTACATGGGGCGGTTTTTGAGCATGATGGAAAACACGATGAGTGCCAGAAGGGGAATGACAACGGCAAACACCCACGCGCCCTGCGGATGGACGGCAAACGCCATGATGGCGGCACCAAGCACGATGATGGGGGAGCGGAGCAGCAGTCTCAGGGTCAGATTGACCGCCGACTGCACCTGGTTGATGTCCCCCGTCATACGCGTGATCAGGGTTGAGGTGCCTGCGCGGTCGGCCTCCCCGTAGGAGAGCTTTTGAATGTGCGCGAACAGATCACGGCGCAGATCGGTACTCACGCCAACGGCGGCGCGCGCTGCAAAATACTGTGCCACCAGCGTACAGCTCAGTCCCACCACGGCAAAAGCGACCAGCACGGCAAAATTGCCGCCGATGATGCCGCTGTCTCCCTTGGCAATGCCCTCGTCAATGATGACCTTGACCACAAGGGGGACCATAAGGTCGAACATTGCCTCCAGCAGCTTGAACAAGGGGCTGATGATGCATTCCTTTTTGTAAGGACGGAGATATTTCAACAGCTTTTTCATAAAAAATCAAGCAGATCCTTTCTTGAAGTGATAAAATTCTTCCTAACCTTTTTATTATACGCTTTATTTGTGTCTCTGCTTTGTATGATTTATGAACATTTATTTTTTTATTCTTTTTTGGAAAAAATGCAAAAACCTCTTGACAAACAATACTATGCGTGGTATAGTATTATGCGAAAGGGGGTATGACATGGACATTCAATTGAAAAGAGGACTGTTGGACGTATGCGTCCTGGCGGCGATCCGCAAGGAGGATTCCTACGGCTATCAGATCATCAAGGATATCAAGCCCTGGGTCAATGTTTCGGAATCCACGCTCTATCCCATCCTGCGGCGCTTGGAGGAGGCAGGGCAGTTGACCGTGCGGAGCCTGGAGCACAACGGTCGGTTGCGCAAATACTACCACATCACCGCATCGGGCGAGGCAAGGCTGGAGGCATTTGAACGGGAGTGGAAGGAAATGATGGGCATTTATCAGTTTGTAACGGGAGGAAAAAAGAGATGACAAAACAGGAGTTTTTGTCCGTTTTGCGTCGGCGCTTGCAGGAGCTTCCGCCTGCTGACGTGAGCAGAACGGTGGAATACTACAGTGAAATGATCGACGATCATATGGAAAACGGTAGGTCGGAGGCGTCTGCCGTGGCAAAAATGGGAGATCCCAACGACGTTGCCGCGCAAATTCTGACGGGCTCGTCCGCAAAGCGCGGTGCAAAAGGGCAGACGGCAAAAAAGAAAAGCGGACGAGGAAAGGGTTGGAACATTGCACTCCTTTGCCTTGGCTTTCCCTTGTGGTTTCCGCTTTTGGTGGCGGCGGCTTCCATCATTTTGGCGGCAGTCATCGTCATGTGGTCGCTCGGCATTGTGGTGTGGGCGCTGGTGGTTTCGTTTGGCGTATGTTGTCTGGCGTTTGTAGTGCTCTCGCCGCTGTTGTTCGTGATGCAGGGCGTGTCCGCGGGACTGTTGCTATTGGGCAGCGGCATTCTGCTTGGCGGCTTGGCGATCTTATGCTTTTTGCTCGGTATTCTTACCGTGCGACTGTTGGCGCGTGCCACCGGGGCGATCTTTGGCGGTATTGGAAGAGTGATTTTTGGAAGGAGAGGTTGATCGATGAACAAGGGAATTATCATCGCGCTGATCGTGGCGGCTTCTCTGATCCTTGTGGGGGGAATTCTGTTTGCGGCGGCTGTGCTGCTCAATGGCGCAGGCTTGGGCAATGCCGAGCTTAAAACGAACACCCACAACGTCAGCGAAAGCGTGCAAAGCATTTTGCTGGATACAGATACGGCAAACGTATCGATCCTGCCCGCGCTTGACGGGGAGGTTCGCGTGGTGTGCGTGGAGGAGGATCGTGCCAAGCATGCGGTAGACGTGGAGAACGGCGTTCTGAGCATACGCGTGCAAAACGAGAAGCAATGGTACGATTATATCGGCTTTCATTTTGCGTCGCCGAGCGTGACCGTGTATCTGCCGTCAGGCGAATACGGAGCTCTTACCGCAAAGGTCAGTACCGGAAAGGTGCAGATCGCAAAGGCGTTTACCTTTGCACGGATGGATCTGACCGCAAGCACGGGAGACGTAACGGTTGAGGCTTCCTGCAAGGAAGATTTAAACGTCAAGCTCAGCACGGGTGCGGTGCTTTTGCGCAACGTCAGCGCCGAGCGGATCAGCCTTAAAGCCTCTACGGGGAATATGACGCTGGAAGGAGTTCGCTGTGCGAAAGCCATTGATACCGAGGTGAGCACGGGGAAAACGCGCATGAGCGACGTGCGCTGTGAAAGTCTGACCTCGCGCGGTTCCACGGGCGACGTGGAATTGCAGGACGTGATCGTACAAACCGAGCTGTTTGTCAAGCGCAGTACGGGGGATATTCGCTTTGAAGCCTGCGACACCGACCGCGTGGAGCTGCACACCACTACGGGGGATATTGAAGGCACGTTCCTCTCTCCCAAAAGCTTTCGCGCGCACTCCGATACGGGCAGAGTAGACGTTCCCAACGGTATGGACGGCTCCAAGGGCGCGGTCGATACCGACACGGGAAGGATCAGAATTGAGATTCTTTCATAACGTATGTAAAAAGTGAGGGGAAAGATATGAAAAAAGGAATGATCATTGCATTGATCGTAGCGGCGTGCTGCCTTCTGATTGGCGGTGTGATTGCCGCTGTGGGGCTTTTGACGGGCGGCGCGAACGTCGAGCCGATTCCGTTTTCGAAGGTGACGCACCGCTTTGAGCAGGTGCCGGACTCCTTTGAGATCGAGGTCGTGCTGGACGACGTGGAGCTGCGTCTCTCCCCCGACGGGACCTGCTATATTGAGTGCATGGACAGCGAACAGCTCGTGCATGAGGTTACCTTTGAGGGTGGCAAGCTGACCGTCAAGCAAACGGATACGCGCAAATGGTACGAGCACATCGGCATTTTTAACGGCACCTTCCAAAAGATCGCGCTGGTGATCTATCTGCCAAGCAGAGCGTACAGCGAATTGGTGCTTTCTACCGTCGGCGGCGACGTAACGCTTCCCGAAGCACTTGACTTTTCCGAGATTTCGGTGAACACCGTCAGCGGAAATATTTCCGTCCATAGCACAGTTAAAGGATATTTGCAAATGAACACGGTCAGCGGAAACGTATTTGCTAAGGCGGTTCTGCCCAAGAGTGTGACAATCTCCACGGTCAGCGGCGATATCGTTCTGGAGGACGTCATTGTCAATGGCAAGTGCGCGCTTTCCACCACCAGCGGAGACGTGGATCTTCGCGCTTGCGATGCGGCACAGTTCCAAATCAAAACGACCAGCGGCGACGTAACGGGCAGTATTTTGAGCGAAAAGATCTTCATCACCGACACCACCAGCGGCAACGTTCACGTGCCGCAAAATGCGGGGGAGGAGCGGTTTGAGGTCGACACGACCAGCGGCGATATTGAGATCACGCTTGCCGATTGATCGTAAAACTGAAAATGAAAAAACACCCGTCCTGCAAAAATGAAGGACGGGTGCGCTTTTTGTATAACGAAAACCACCCGCGGGTGGTTCCAAAGAGGCTTTTGCCGCCCTGCAATCTCGCCGCAGCGATAGGCTCCCCTGTGTAAGGGGAGCTGTCAGCAAAGCTGACTGAGGGGTTGTTTGAGAATGTTTCTTTACAATCCCTCCGTCACGGCAAGCCGTGCCACCTCGGCAACGGATGCGCTACTCTCGATTACAGAACTCTCATTTTGCTTTTGCCGAAGATAGTTTTTTTAAATTTGTTTCACTCAAAGCGCGGCGTAAATTGTAGGGACCGGCGTCCCCGACGGTCCGTGTTAAAAATTGAAATAATACAAAACTTCAACGCACCAACTCCCTTGCTTTGCACGTTGGAATTTTGTTACATTAAATTTGTTGCTTTTTGGACCGTGGAGGACGCCGGTCC